>JAFGIE010000170.1 GCA_016929775.1 Anaerolineae bacterium | reverse complement strand
GTGCTCGTGCGGATGCGCGTGCTCGTGCTCGTCCGGATGCGCGTGCTCGTGCTCGTCCGGATGCGCGTGCTCGTGCTCGTCCGGCGCGCTCCCGTGCGAGTGTCCTTGCTCTGTCATTTGGCCTTCCCTCTCGCCATCGCGGCGCGGTTGGCAATCAGCCCCGCCATCGCCCCCGCCCCGATCCCATTGCCAATGTTGACGACTGCCATGCCAGGCGCGCAGGTCTGCAGCATCGAGTACAGCGCCGCCATCCCCTGCCCTCCCACCCCGTACCCCACTGCGGTAGGCAACCCGATCACGGGCACGTCCGCCAAACCAGAGACTACCGAGGGAAGCGCGCCGTCCATGCCGGCGGCGATGATCAGCACGTCTACCTGGTGCTCGTCCAGCATGTCGTGCAGTGGTCCAAAGAGCCGGTGCAGGCCCGCGACGCCCATGTCAAACGCTGTGTAGACTTCACACCCCATCTCGCGGCACAACATCTCCGCCTCCTGTGCCGCGGGCAGATCCGAGGTGCCGGCGGTCAAGATGCCCACCCGACCGCCAACGTAGGGCGGCTCGCCGCCCGGGCGGCGCAGCACCAGGGCGCGCGCCGAGTCATACCACTCGAAGGCGGCTTCGCCGTCGAACTCGACGCGCAGACGCTCCTCTAGCTCGGGTGAGACGCGGCTCAAGATCGCCCGCCCACTGCGCTCCAGAAACACGCGCGTCACGTGGAGCGCGTGCTCCAGCGTCTTGCCCTCCGCCAAGATCACTTCGGGCACGCCCTTTCGCTTGGCGCGGCCAAAATCGGGCCGCACGATGTGATTCTCAGGATCCATGCCTGTCGATCCCTTTCTGGTCTGTGCTCGCTAGTACCGATGCGCCTGTGGCAGTGACAGGCGGCGATCAAGCGCTGAGGACCTCGTTCAGGCTCCCACTCCGGAACCCTGCCAGGTCGACAGCGACATAGGTGTATCCCAACGCCTTGAGCTGGGCTACGATGCGCGCGCGCGCCTCCGGCTCGAGAAGCCGCGTGAGGTCCTCCTCCGGGACTTCGATCCGCGCGATGGGCATGTGATCCCGCACGCGCAGCTGCCGCAGTCCGAGCGTCTCCCGCAACGCGTTCTCCGCGGCATCGACGCGTCCCAAGCCACCCTCTGTTAGCTCCGTTCCATAGGGAAAGCGAGAAGCCAGGCACGCCATCGAAGGGGTATCCCAGGTCGGCAGGCCCATCTCGCGTGACAGCGCCCGCACATCGGCCTTGCTCAAGCCCGCATCCTGGAGCGGCGCCCGCGCCCCTTCCTCCGCCGCAGCACGCGCGCCGGGCCGAAAGTCGTTCAGGTCGCTGGCGTTCGCGCCGTGTACGACGTGCGCCAAGCCCTCCTGGTCGGCAATCGCGCGCAACCGCCGCATCATGGCGCGCTTGCAGACGTAGCAGCGTTGCGGCGTATTGGCACGAAAGTCGGGATCCCGGAGGATGCCCGAGTCGACCACCAGGTGGCGTGCGCCCAGCTGCGCCGCCAGCTCGCTCGCACGCCCGCGCTCGACCGTAGGGTGGATCGCCGACTCGACGGTCACGGCAAGCACGCGCTCGGCACCCAGCACCTCGAGGCACAGCGCGAGCAAGAGCGTGCTGTCCACGCCGCCCGAGAAGGCGACGACCACGCTCCCCAGCTCCACGATCTGCGCCCTCACCCGCGCGCGCACATCACCGAGGCCCGCAGCGCTCGCCGCCAGCTGTCCCTCGGGCACCATCACTCTCCTCGCACGATCGGTGTTGGGGTGGCGCGCGTCACCCACGCGCCGGTCGGCGTCTCGTCGATCGTGATCCACTTGGGATCGACGCGCGGATTCACGATCTCGACCTGCTCGTGGATCAGCCCTGCCCAAAAGGTCGTCGACTTGTCGGGGAGCGGGTCCAGGATCTGCACACTGCCCGTGATCAGCACGCGCTGCCCCGGCTCCAGGTAATAGAGCGTCTCGTCGCCCCGCTGCACCGCCGTCAGCTCGTCGTAGCGGCCCACGCTCCAGCGCCAAGGATAGTCGCCCAGCGGGCAGTTGGCAAACCCGATCCCAAAGCGAAAGACGCCCGGTCGCTCATAGTAGCCCAGCGTAGCCGCGTTCCAGTCCGTCGTGTACTGCGTGCCCGGTTCCGGACCTGTCGTCCGGACCGGCGTCGTGCCATAGTTCTCCACGGTCGCCGTAAAGTAGAGCGTGCCACCGACCGGGATCACCGTGTCCGAGACCTCCCATTCGAGGCCCACGATCGTAGCCCGCGGCACGCCGCCCTCCCGGATCTCGAGCGTGTCGGTCGCCGTCACCTTGTTGCCGACCGCGTCCTCTGCGTACCCGACCACGGTGTACGTCCCATCGGGGGGTGGCTCCGCGCCTAGGTCCACGCCACCCTCGTAGTCATAGTAGTAGGGTCCCGCCTCGCCCTCCTTCGTGGCGCTGTTGCTGTCATCGCGCTCGATCGGATAGCGGCGCCCTGTCTCGTCCAGCAGATACACCAGGCTCGTGGCAGGCTTGGTCAGGTAGTAGCGGATCGTCACCCGGTCGTCGACGCCATCGCGGTTGGGGGTAAAGACGTGCCGGTCGAGCCCAAACCCCTGCAGCTCGGGCGCCACCCGATCTGCATCCTCGATCGTGAAGGGCACGTCGACCTGCATCGACCGCCCACGCTCGTCTCGCGCCGCCAGGACCAGCGTATAGTCGCCGTCGGGCAGGACCCTGTCCTGGCGATAGCCATCCACCTCCGTTGGGATGACCCCGCCAAAATCCACACGGTACGGCTTGCCCAGGCTGCGCGAGCGGACGCGATCGTACCGGAAATAGTGCGCCTGCCCCTCGTCATCCAGGAGATAGATCGACAGCACCGCATTGTGCGCCAACCTGTACTCGATCCGCGTCACGTCGTCGTCCCCGTCTGCATTCGGCGAGATCGTCGTCGGCGCGACCGAGACGTCATAGATCAACGGGCGCAGCGAGCAGCCAGATAGCGCGACCAAGAGCGCACTCATCCCCACGAGCATCAGGGAGATCCGTCGCTTGTCCAAAGCCAGTCCTCCATGACATGCAGCGCGACGCCATGCTGGCGCCGCGGCGATACAACTCGATATCATACCACACAACCAACGCGCAGGCAAACACCCCACCGACGCGGACCCAGCATCCGCTGAGCGAGGCGGAACGCGAGCCCCCGGATGACTAGACATAATGGGGACTAGACAAGAGATCGCGATCGGTGTACAATGAACACAGGAAAGGAAGGACATGGACACCGACTACCGCGCAGCGCTAGACTACCTGTATGGCTATACCGACTATGAGGTCAAGAGCGGCTACGACTATAGCCCGGAACGCTTTGACCTGCGCCGTGTGCACAAGCTCCTGGGCCTATTGGGAGACCCACACCACAGCTTCCGGTCTGTCCACATCGCCGGCACCAAGGGCAAGGGCTCGACGTCGGCTCTGATCGCTTCGGTCCTCCGCCGGGCTGGGTTCCGCACAGGCCTCTATACCTCGCCGCACCTGCACTCCTTCCGAGAACGGATCCAGATCGACGGGCAGCTGATCCCCGAGCACGAGGTCATCGCGGGCGTCGACCGGCTGCGCGCGATCGCGCCCGACATTGCCGGGATCACGACCTTCGAGCTGATCACGGCGTTGGCCTTTGACTATATGCGCGCGCACGGCGTGGAGTGGGCGGTCCTCGAGGTGGGCATGGGCGGGCGCCTCGACGCCACCAACGTGATCGTCCCCGCTGTCTCGGTCATCACCTCGATCAGCTACGATCACATGATGTACCTCGGCGATACACTCGCGGCGATCGCCGCCGAGAAAGCCGGGATCATCAAGCCAGGCATACCGGTCGTCAGTGCGGTGCAGCACCCGGAAGCCGCACGCGTGATCGCCCGCACTGCGGCGGAACGGGGTGCTCCTCTGACCCTCGTGGGCGAGGACTGGCGCTGGTCCAGCGAGTCTGCCACGACCGAGGGCCAACGTCTCCGCGTGTGGCAGGCAGGCGCCGAGCCCTCGGCAGCCACCTACACGCTCCCGCTTCTCGGGCGGCACCAGCAAGAGAACGCCGTCACCGCCATCGCCGCCATCGCGCAGCTGCAGGCAGGGGGCGCGGCGATCGGGGACGACGCCGTGCACGCCGGACTGGATGGCGTCCGTTGGCCCGGTCGCCTGGAGATCCTGGGACGCACCCCGTGGGTCGTCGTCGACGGCGCCCACAACCCGGACTCGATGACCAAGCTCCTTGCCACGCTGGAGGAGCTCTTCCCACACCGGCGCCTGATCGCCATCTTTGGGGCCTCAGCCGACAAGCAGATCGACGCCATGCTCGACATCCTCTGCCCCGCAGCCGATCACGTCCTGATGACCCAGGCGCGGCACCCGCGCGCAGCCGATGCCGCGCAGCTCGTCGAGCGAGTGCGCGCGCGCAACGTCCCCGCCGAGGCGTTGCCCAGCGGCGCCGCCCTAGCGCGTGCGCTGTCGCTCGCCGACAGGGACGACCTGATCTGCGGCACTGGCTCGCTCTTTGTCGTCGCCGAGTTGCGCGCCGCCTGGTTCGCTGCCACCGGTCAACCTGCGCCGCCGACCGATCCACCGGGGTAGGCGCCCATTCCGGTGGGCACCCCATCGGAATGGAAGCGCGATCGGAATGGCGGGCACTGAGGAAATGTGGTATAGTTGTGCCATTCATCTGAGGTGGTGCATGTGATATGTCGCAAGACTTCCAAGACAAGCTGATCGACTTGCTGAGCCACCTGGACGGGGACCAGTTCAGCGAGATCGATCCAGCAGTGCGTCCGGATCGCTATCCATTGCTGCCCCTGCGTGACCAGGTTATCTTTCCCCACGTCGTGACCCCGCTGTTCATTGGGCGCGACCGCTCGGTGAAAGCGGTCGAGACCGCATTTGCCGAGAACCGTCTCCTGGTCGTCGTCGCACAACGCGATCCGGAGGATGAGAACCCCGGCTTCGAGGACCTCTACACCGTCGGCACCGAGATCGAGATCGCGCGCGTCCTTCGCCTGCCCGATGGCACCACCAGCGCACTGGTGCAGGGGCGGCGGCGGATGGCGATCGAGGACCTGGTCCAAGCCAATCCCTACATGGTTGTCCGCGCCTCCCCTTTGCCCGAACCGACGGTCACGGGCGCCGGCGTCGAGGCGCTCATGCGCGCCGTGCTCGCCCTCTTTGAGCGATGCGTCCGCCTGAGCAACAGCATCCCCGAAGAGACCTACGTCTTTGCCATGAACATCAACGAGCCGGGCTGGCTCGCCGACACCGTCAGCTCGGCGCTAGACCTCAAGCAGGAGGAGCGCCAGGAGCTGCTCGAGACCCTCCATCCCGAGTCGCGCCTCAAGATGCTCAGCATCCTCCTGGCGCGCGAGCTCGATGTCCTCGAACTGGAGGACCAGATCCACTCCCAGGTCCAGCAAGAGCTGGATCGCTCGCAGCGCGAGTACTTTTTGCGCGAGCAGATGCGCGTCATCCAGAACGAGTTGGGTGAAGGCGATGTCTACGTCCAGGAGCTCGCCGACCTGCGCGAAAAGATCGTGGAGGCTGACCTGCCCGAAGAAGTCAGCGTCAAGGCGCTGCGCGAGGCCGACCGCCTGGGCACGATGCCGCCCCTCTCTCCAGAGACCGGCATCATCCGCACCTACCTCGAATGGATCCTCGACCTGCCTTGGCACGAGTTGACCACCGACAACCTCGACATCCAGCAGGCCGAACGCGAGCTGGAGGACAGCCACTACGGGCTCAAGGAGGCCAAGGAACGCATCATCGAGCACATTGCGGTGCGCAAGCTGGCTGCAGACAAGATGCGCAGCCCGATCCTCTGTTTCGTCGGGCCGCCCGGCACGGGCAAGACCTCGCTCGGCAAGTCGATCGCGCGCGCGTTGGGCCGTAACTTTGTGCGCGTGAGCTTGGGCGGCATCCGCGACGAAGCCGAGATCCGCGGGCACCGACGGACCTACATCGGCGCCCTGCCCGGGCGCATCATCCAGACCATGCGCACCGCCAAGACTACGAATCCCCTCTTCATGCTCGACGAGATCGACAAGCTCGGCGCCGACTTTCGCGGCGATCCCAGCGCGGCGCTCCTCGAGGCCCTCGACCCGGAGCAGAACAGCGCCTTCTCCGACCACTATCTCGAGGTGCCGTACGATCTATCGCACGTCATGTTCGTCACGACTGCCAACATCCTCGATCCCATCCCGCCTGCCCTGCAGGACCGGATGGAGGTGATCGAGTTCCCAGGCTACATCGAGGAGGAAAAGATCGAGATCGCGCGCCGCTTCCTGATACCGAAGGAACTGGAGGCGCACGGGCTCCTCGACCAGGGCATCCACTTCTCGACCGGCGCCCTGCGCGCGATCATCCGCGAGTACACCTACGAAGCGGGCGTCCGCAACCTCGAACGCGAGATCGCCAAGATCTGCCGCAAGACGGCGCGCAAGCTTGCCGAGGGCGACTCGTTCTCGCGCCAGATCACGACCCGCTCGCTGCACCAGTTCCTCGGCCCGCCGGAATTCGACGCCTGGAAAGGGCTGCAGCGCGACGAAGTCGGCGTCGCGACAGGCGTGGCGTGGACCCAGGCGGGCGGCGACCTGATGCCGATCGAGGTCAGCCTCCTCGACGGCAAGGGGGGCCTGACCCTGACCGGTCAACTGGGCGAGGTGATGCAAGAGTCGGCACAGACCGCGCTCAGCTATGCACGCTCCTACGTCCAGCCGGACAGCGATCAGGACGAGGCGATCGACTTTGACAAACTGGACATCCACGTCCACGCACCCGAGGGGGCCATTCCCAAGGACGGCCCATCGGCTGGCATCACCATCGCCACGGCGCTCGTCTCTGCGCTCCTCGACCGACCGGTCCGGCGCGACGTGGCAATGACCGGCGAGGTCACGCTGCGTGGGCGCGTGCTGGGCATCGGCGCGCTCAAGGAAAAGGCCATGGCGGCGCACCGCGCCGGCATCCAGACCTTCATCCTGCCCCTCCGAAACAAGAAGGACCTCGCCGAGATCCCGCCCAAGGTACGCCGCGACATGCGCTTCGTCTTTGTCGACTCGATGGAGGAAGTGATCGAGCACGCCCTGACACCAGTCGCAGAGCGCCCCGACGTACCGCAGGCGTAGAGAGGGGATGGACATGAGCGGAAGGCTGGCAGGCGCCCACTGCATCTTGCTGGCGACCGCGCTCCTGTCACTCTTGTGGTTCACGTCCGGCTGCGAGCTGATGCCCGCCGCCGAGCAGGAGATCAGCTTCCAGTTCGCGCTGCCGCAGGGCTGGCAGGTAGTGAATGCAAGTGAGGTTGGCGAGGTGCCGCGCCTCGACACCGACGGCGATGGCGACCAAGAGTGGGTCTTGCTCTACTCCTTCGATGCCTCTGGCGACGACGCATTTGCCCCCATCCGCTGCGCGATCTATCAGGCTGTCGATCGGGAGCCACGCCTACCGATCATCTATCCCTACCACCTCCAGGCGCCAGGCTGGACCTATCTCGGCGAGGGCGCCGAGCGCGTCTCGGTGCGCGTCGACGACGTCGTCCAGAACATCCAACCGGACGACAACTATGCCGACGGCGCCTCCTTTGCCCAGAACGAGGTGATCGTCGAAAACAGGGCCATCAGCGAGGACAAGGATACGCCCGGGCCCGTAATCCGTGTGTCGATCTTTCAGTGGCGCAACACCGTGCCCGAGGAATTCCGCGAGCGGACCGATCCGCGCGAGCACATCGTCATCCCCGGTCAGCCGCCCGGATTCAACAGCCAGTGGTACCAGTGCATTGGCTTCTTCGAGGGCACCGTCCAGGTCGAGGTCGAAAAGGACCAAGTCACCGTCACCGATCGCCTCAACGATCGCAGTCAGCTCGCCCGGATCAACGTCTACCGCCCCAGTGCAGGCGCCGACGGCTACCTCTACAACGCCCAGCGCTTGGTCGAGCCGGCTTCTTCGTGCATCGGTTTTGCCTTCGCGCTGCCCGAGGACGTCGTCCAGTCTCCCTATCCGGAAAAGATCGTCGTCGCCTTCCACCAGGCGTTCCGGAACGCGGTGGGCGACTATGGCGCCGCCTACCTGACAGAGAACGCGCAGACCGCGCGCGGCAAAAAGCCAGCCTGGGACCTCTTTGCAAAGCTCCGCCAGCCAGCCGTGGAGGATGTCTGCATCAAGACACTGCGGTACGGAAGCGAGTTGGAGGCGGAGATACGCTCGTTCAACACCTCGCTCAGCGCACAGGTCACGGGCGGGCAACCGCCCCCGATCACGACCCAGGTCGAAACCGTAGCCCAGTACCAGATCCCGGGACAGGGCGTGCAGCAGCGGCGCGTCGTATGGCAGCTTGTGCAAGAGGGCAACGAGTGGAAGATCGAGGACATCCTCGAGATCCAATAGTGCCTTCCGTCTGCCCGTAGGGCGCACCTGCGGCGGACGCCACGCCCGGTATCCGGTTCGAACCAGCCGAACGTACCCACTCACAGCAGCACAAAGGAGAGAACACAATGAAATGTCCTGAATGCGGCAGCGAGGTCGCCCCCGACGAAAAGTTCTGCGGGAACTGCGGCGCCCCCCTCCCGGACGGCGAGCCTGCCCCCGAGGCCCCGGATGAGGCGCCCCCTGCGGGTGAGACCATCGTGGCAGAGGCGCCCTTCACCACCGAGGAACCCATCGTGGCAGAGACGCCCTTTGCGACTGAGGAGCCTGTCGAGCCCGAGGACCTGCCTCCCTTGTCGGCGCCCCACGTTGAGGCGCTGCCCGAGCCTCCGCCGCCTGCGCCCCCCGTACCGGCGGCTCCTGTCACTACCGGCAACCGCAAGACCGTTTGGATCATCCTCGCCGTGGTCGCAGCAGTGCTGCTCTGCTGCTGCTGCTGTGCCGCGATCCTGGTGATCACGTTCTCCGCAGACATCGAGAGCGCGTTGCAGGGCGTGTCCATGGCGCTGCCTCACGTCTCGGCAGGGGTCTAGCCCGTGCCCTTCGCTGTGATATGCGCGACGCCGCCGGTCGTGCGCTGAGGGGGACGAGTGGTCGGTAGCGAGACGAGAGCGATCCTGGCGCGCGGCGCCGGCGAGGACGTCGCCCTGGTGCCGGAGCGCTGCACCGAGCTCGCTTTGGCCGAAACGCTGTGCGCGATGGCGAACGCGCGCGGCGGCGCCGTCTTGCTTGGCGTGACCAAGGCGGGCGCCGTCCGAGGCGTGCGCGATGCGGAGGCCCAAGCCGAGAAAGCCCTCTCTGCCGCGCTGCTCGTGGACCCACCGATCGTGCTCCCGATCCCGCAGCCCGTCGATCTCGATGGACGGACGATCGTCCTCGTCGAGATCCCAGCTGGCTTGCCCAACGTCTACAAGCTCGAGGGGCGGTACCTGGCGCGGGATGGCGGGGGAAACCGCGACCTGCCCTCCGCCCAGGTCCATCGCCTGATGGCCCAGCGCGGCGTGATCAGCTTTGAGGCAGTGGCCCCAGCCGACGCGGAAAGCGACGACCTAGACTGGGATCGGGTACGCCAGTACACGAACCGGCTGCAGCCGGCGTCCACGCTCGAAGCGCCTGCGCTCTTGAGGCGACGCGGCTGCCTGGTCGAGGGCCATGAGGCGATGCGTCCGACGTACGCCGGCCTCTTGCTCTTTGGCAAAGCGCCGGAGCAGTGGATCCGCGGGGCGTTGATCACGGCGGTGCGCTATCCCGAGCGCGAAATGGGCGACGAGTTCGTGCGCGAAGAGATCGACGGAACCCTGCCCGACCAGATCCGGCGTGCCGAGGCGTTCTTGCGCGCCAACACCGCGCAGTATGTCGCGCTCGCAGGGCTGGCGCGCCGTGAGGAGCCCACCTACCCCGAAGACGTGCTGCGCGAGGCAGTCGTCAACGCCGTCGCACACAGGGACTATGCGATCCAGGGAGAGAACATCCGCCTCTCGGTCTACGCCGATCGGATCGAGGTCTACAGCCCCGGGCGGCTCCCCGGTCACGTCACCGTCGAGAACATCGTCGAGGAACGCTTTTCGCGCAACCCGATCATCGTCCAGGTCCTGGCGGACCTAGGCTTCATCGAGCGTCTGGGCTATGGCATCGACCGCATGCTGCGCTTGCTCGCGCGTGGCGGGCATCCGCCGCCCAGGTTTCAGGAGACGGCGGCAGGCTTCCGGGTGACCCTCTATGCGCGGACTGCGCTGCCGCAGGCAACGCGCGCGCCGTGGGCGCACCTCGAACTGAACGCGCGCCAGGAAGAAGCCCTGCGCTATGTGATCCGCGAGGGTCGGATCGCCAACCGCGAGTATCAGCGGCTCTGCCCCGACGTCAGCGCAGAGACGATCCGGCGCGACCTATCCGACCTGGTGCACAAGGATGTCCTGCTGCGCATCGGTCGCAAGCGCGCCACCTACTACATCCTCAAGGACGCCAGCCTGGCGGAGCGCTAGTCCCGGCAAGAGCACCGTGCCGGGAAATGCCAACGGCCCCCAAAGCCAGTGGCTTTGGGGGCCGTTAGATCTAAAAGTTCTCCTGGCAATGACCTACTCTCCCAAGGGGCTGCCCCCCAAGTACCATCGGCGCTAACGTGTTTAACGGCCGGGTTCGGAATGGAGCCGGGTTGGTCCACGTCGCCTCAATCACCAAGAGAACTTTTATGAACTTGTCAAGTCCTTGGCACCTAAAAGCTGAATAGAACGCTACTTCTGCACAACTTCAGGGCTTCACAATTCGAGTCAAGCCCTCGACCATTAGTACCGCTCAGCTCAACACATTGCTGTGCTTACACCTGCGGCCTATCAACTGGTGGTCTTCCAGTGGTCTTACCTCCTTACGGAGTGGGGGATCTAATCTAGGGGCGAGTTTCCCACTTAGATGCTTTCAGCGGTTATCTCTGCCAGACATGGCTACCCAGCGATGCACCTGGCGGTACAACTGGCACACCAGCGGTCTGTCC
>JAFGIE010000169.1 GCA_016929775.1 Anaerolineae bacterium | reverse complement strand
TCATCTTGACATCTGCTGGAAGCGGGTCTATAATGCCGCCCGTGCTTCCACGATCCGTGGTGTGGGGCACGAACAGTAGTGCACGAATGGGCCAGCGGTGACCTGTTACCACGACGATGTGGGCAGTGTCACCGCTGATTGCTTTGGGCGGCAGAGGGGGGTGCCCACCTCCCTCGCCGCAGCCCCTCTGTAGGGCATCCCTATCACATTCTCTGGAGGAGAAGATGAGCAAGAAGACGGTCTATGTACTACTCGTTCTGCTGCTGGCGATCGGTATCGCCGCGTGCGGTAAGCAAGAGAGCGTTTACCAGATCGCAATGAACGCCGAGTACCCGCCGTTCGAGTCCGTGGACGAGTCGGGGAACATCGTCGGGTTTGACCCGGACGTGATCGCCGCGATCGCCGAGGTCTCTGGGTTCGAGTACGAGCTGGTCAACACGCGCTGGGAGGGGATCTTTGTCGCGCTCCAGTCGGGCGAGTACGATGCCGTCATCTCGGCGGCGACGATCACCGACGAGCGCGCCGAGATCGTGGACTTTAGCGATCCCTACTTTAACGCGGGACAGATGATCGCCGTACGGAAGGCCGATGCGGACCGGATCACGACGGTCGCCGATCTGGACGGCATCAAGGTCGGCGTCCAGTTGGGGACGACCGGCGACCTGTGGCTGTCCGAGAACACCAAGGCAGAGGTGGTCCGCTATGACGAGATCACGCTCGCGTTCCAGGCGCTGGGCAACGGCGACGTGGATGCGGTGTTCAACGATGGCCCGACCTCGGCGGACATCGTCCAGTCGAACCCCGAGCTGGGCGCGACGCTGGTCGGCGAGGCAGTGACGGACGAGTTGTACGGGATCGCCGTGAACAAGGGCCAGCCCGAGCTCCTCGAAAAGGTCAACGAGGGCCTGGCGCAGATCATGAGCGACGGCACCTACGACGCGCTGTACGACAAGTGGTTTGGCACGCCCTAGCCAGGCGACTGGGCTCGGCGCACAGGCAATCGGTGGACGGCCCCTCGCGCCGTGCGTGATAGACCGGGCCCTTGGGCCCGGCAGGTAGTCGCAGTCCCGTGACCGGGGGACCTGGCTAAGCAGCCGGGTCCCCCGCGCGGGGCCCTCAGGAGACCACGTCTACTAGGCGAGCGGAGCTGGTGGCGCTGTCCAGCGATCGCCCGGTCGCGCGCCGTTCGGTGAATCGGTCAGGCAAGGGAGAGAGCGCAATGACGACATCGCGAATGGAACGGGGGCGCGCGTCGACGGACGCCGTCTATCGTTGGCTGCGCGCGGTGCCGTGGTGGGGCGTGATCGTCGCGATCGTAGGCCTGATCGTCGCCTACTCGGCGCTGTCGGACATCCAGTACCGGGAGGCGATCGCGTTCCTGTTCGATCTCCCTTGGCACAAGGAGCTCCTGCAAGAGAGCACGATCGAGGGGGAGGCGTGGGCCTATACGCCCGATGTCAAGCTCCCGCTCGAGGCGCGGACCTACCGCCTGTATGCCGAGTTTCACGACGTGCGCGCCGTTGCCAGGGTGGATAGCACAGTCCTGCGCGCTGAACCTGACCACGCGGCAGCGGTGACGGGGGAGCTTCCTGCGCGCGAACGCGTCAAGTTCGTGCGCTGGTATGTCATCCCCCAGCAGGGACTGCAGCTGGAGCAGCGATGGGTGTACGTGGTCACTGACGAGGGGCAGGTCGGGTGGGCGTCCGACAAGGCGTTCAGCCGCGCCAGGTACGAGCGAGTGGCGCAGAGCCCGCCATACGTGATCCGTGTGCCGGATGGGGCAACGCCAGGGGAGACAGAGCCGATCGATGGCACGGGGGATGAGCCCCTCGTCGTCAGCTCGAGCACGCCGACGATCCGGGGCACGGTGCCGGGAGGCGTTGCCGTGCGCGTCTATGAGCGGTATACGTGGACGCAGGTGCTGGCTCGGGTGTGGCGCGCCAAGGGGGTGGCGATGACGGTCCGCGCGACGCTGCTTGGATACGGGCTCGCGCTGTGCTTGGGCCTGATCGCCGGTCTGATGCTGGTCTCCAAGAACCCGATCCCGCTGGCGATCGCCAAGCTGTACGTCGAAGTCGTGCGCGGCATCCCGCTGCTGGTGATCATCCTGTATGCTGGTTTCGTGCTGTCGCCCGCCCTGCGGGATGCGACAAACGGGCAGATCGACTTGCGTGGGTTCCCGGGCGCCGTGATCGGCCTGGGTTTCGGGTATGGCGCGTACCTGGCGGAGGTCTTTCGTGCGGGCATCCAGTCGATCCACAGTGGGCAGATGGAAGCCGCGCGCTCGCTGGGCATGAGCTACTTTCAGGCGATGCGACACGTGATCTTGCCCCAGGCGCTGCGGGTCGTCCTCCCGCCGCTGGGCAACGACTTTATCGCCATGCTCAAGGACTCCTCGTTGATCTCGGTCGTGGCGCTGCCCGAGATCCTCCAGCAGGGCCGATTGTGGGTCTCGCGGACCTTCCGGGCGTTCGAGGGGTACAACACGGTCGCGCTGTTCTACCTGGTCATGACGCTGCTCCTGTCGTTGCTCGTGCGCCTGATCGAGCGACGGACGGCGTTGCCAGGCCGTACGGAGGAGTGAGCGATGGCTGATCAAGGGAGAGAGCCGATCATCGTCATCCACGACGTGCACAAGCACTTTGGCGCCGAAGTGCACGCCCTGCGGGGCGTGAGCCTCGAGGTCTACCCGCAAGAGGTGGTGGTGATCATTGGGCCGAGCGGATCGGGCAAGTCGACGTTGTTGCGCTGCATCAACCGGCTCGAGTCCGTCGATCGGGGTGCCGTGACCGTAGACGGGATCCCGATGGACCGCCCGCAGAACATCAACCGCGTGCGCGCCGAGGTGGGCATGGTGTTCCAGCTCTTCAACCTGTTCCCGCACCTGACCGTGCTGGGCAATGTGGTGTTGGCGCAAAGGATCGTGCGCCGCCGCAGCCCGGCAGAGGCGGAGGCGATCGCGATTGACCTGCTCCGCAAAGTGGGCATCCCCGAAAAGGCGGGCGCATACCCGGCTCAGCTGTCGGGAGGACAGCAGCAGCGGGTCGCGATCGCGCGCGCGCTGGCGATGCAGCCCAAGATCATGCTCTTTGACGAGCCAACGTCGGCGCTCGACCCCGAGATGATCAAAGAAGTGCTCGACGTGATGCTCGAGCTCGCGGACGAGGGCATGACCATGGTCGTGGTCTCGCACGAGATGGGATTCGTGCGGGCAGCGGCAGATCGCGTGGTGTTCATGGACAACGGCAAGGTCATCGAGACGACGACGCCCGAGCTGTTGTTCACAGCGCCCGAGCACGAACGGACCCAGCGGTTCCTGAGCCAGATCCTGCACTGAGCGGAGCGGGCGGACTGGCTCCGTTGCCTGCCCCCTGGTAGATGCACAGGTGCGTGTTGGCCTGCAGGTCGTGCGGGCCAATGGGCGCCGCCGTCTATTGGGGGGCAGTCCGCATGAGCCGAGACTGTGGTGGGGCATGAGCCCCGGACCACGCAGAATGGAGGTAGCATCGTGTCCAGTCCCGTGGAAGCGGCGCCCAAACAGCGGCGCCGCAAGGTGTGGTTGTGGGTCGGGGGAGGCGTGGTCGCGTTGGTCGCGCTGTGGGGCGCCGCGACGTGTGCCCTGATCGGGCTGAGCAGCGGTCAGGTCGGCAGCCCGCTGTTGTCCCTGGGCGGCGATGCGGTCGCCCTGATCCCGATCGAGGGCGCGATCGGGGTGAGTAGCCTGACCGGGGGGGCTGCGGTCGACGGCGCACAGATCGTGCGCTTTGTCGAGCAAGCCGAGGCGAACGCGCGGGTCAAGGCGATCGTGGTCTATATCAATAGCCCGGGGGGCAGCGTGGTTCCCTCTGCGCTGATGTACCGCGCCTTGCGCGAGGCGGAAAAGCCGGTGGTCGCGGCGATGGGCGACGTCGCCGCCTCGGGCGGTTACTATGTCGCCTGTGGTGCGGACAGGGTGATCGCCCATCCGGCGAGCATCACGGGCTCGATCGGCGTGTACGGGCAGTTGATCAATGCTGCCGACCTGCTCGAGACGCTGGGGGTCGAGGGGATCATTGTCCGCAGTGGGGATTCGAAGGCGGTCGGCAACTGGTTCGAGCACCCAACCGAGGAGCAGCTCGCGATCGAGCAGGAGATCGTGGACGAGCTGCACGCGCTCTTTATCCAGGCTGTAGCCGAGGGGCGCGAGCTGGACGAGGAGCGGGTGCGTGAGCTGGCGGATGGACGGCCCTACACGGGCCAACAAGCGCTGGCGCTCGGGCTGGTGGATAGCTTGGGCAGTGTGTCAGACGCGATCGAGGCAGCGGCGGAACTGGGCGGGATCGAGGGAGACCCAGAGATCTTCGAGTACCGGCGCAGTCCCTCGCTGCTGGAGACCTGGTTGGCGAGGCAGGCGGGCACGGACGAACGCCTCGCGCTGTTGCGTTGGCTGGAAGAGCAGGTGGTAGTCCCGCTCGCCCGCTACGTGGCGCCCTAACGCGACCTAGCTGTCCTCGGACGCCATGTGCTGCAGTTCGTATAGTCGGGTTAGCGCCTCGATCGGCGTGAGCGAGTTGACGTCGAGGGCCCGGATCGCGTCGACGACGGGGTGGGTGGCGCCAAAGAGGGAGAGCTGCAGGACGTCCGCCTTGGGCTGTGGCTTGCTGGGCGATCGCGCGGCGTCCCGTTCGAGCTGTTCGAGGATCTCTTCCGCGCGGTGGACGACGGGGCGCGGCATGCCGGCGAGCTGGGCGACGTGGATCCCGTAGCTCTTGTCGGCGCCGCCGGGGACGATGTGATGGAGGAACACGACGCGATCGCCCTCCTCGGCAACGGCGACGTTATAGTTGGCGACGCGGGGGAGGATGCGCTCTAGATCGGTTAGCTCGTGGTAGTGGGTTGCAAAGAGCGTCTTGGCGCCGAGGCGCGGATGGTTGTGGATGTACTCGACCATGGCCCACGCGATCGAGATGCCGTCGTAGGTGCTGGTCCCGCGCCCGATCTCGTCTAGGATGATCAGGCTGCGGGTCGTGGCGTGGTTGAGGATGTACGCCGCTTCCACCATCTCGACCATGAAGGTGCTCTGCCCGGCGCTGATCTCGTCCTGCGCGCCGATCCGGGTAAAGATCCGGTCGACGAGGCCGATCTGTGCTTCGTCGGCAGGGACGAAGGAACCGATCTGCGCCATGAGGACGATCAGGGCTACCTGGCGGATGTAGGTGGACTTGCCGCTCATGTTCGGCCCGGTGATGATCAGCAATCTTTGCTCGTCTGAGAGATGGACGTCGTTGGGCACGAACGGCTCGGCGCGCATCGTCCGCTCGACGACCGGGTGGCGCCCCGCGACGACGTGTAGGTCGCCGTTCTCGACCAGCTCGGGGCGGACGTAGCGACCGTGGACAGCGACCTCGGCAAGGGCAGAGACGACGTCGAGCCGCGCCAGCGCCTGCGCAGTGCCCAGCACCTGCTGGGCATCTGCCACAACGCGCGAGCACACCTCGTTAAAGAGCCGTGTCTCGACCTCCTGCATGCGTTCCTCGGCGTTCAGGATCAGGGCCTCGTACTCTTTGAGCTCTGGCGTGATGTAGCGCTCGGCATTGACCAGCGTCTGCTTGCGCACATAGCTCTCGGGGACGGCGCTGAGATTGGCCTTGGTCACCTCGATGTAGTAGCCAAACACTTTGTTAAAGCCAACCTTGAGGCTCTTGACCCCCGTCTCCTGCTGCGCCCGACGCTCCAACCCGGCGATCCAAGCCTTTGCCTGGTCCACGGAAGTGACGAGCTGATCCATCTCTTCGCTGAATCCTGGTCGGATGGCGCCCCCGCTGGCGATCGTGGCGGGTGCGTCCTCGACGATGGCTTCGGCGATCAGGCTGGCGGTCGCGGCACAGGGCGAGAGCGCCTGCACGAGGTCGTCCAGGGCAGCGGGGTGAGCCGCGCCAGCGGAGATGATGCGGCGCAGGTCGGGGATCGCCTCCAGCGCGGTGCGGATGCCCACCAGGTCGCGCGGACCGGCGATGTGCTGCACGACGCGACGTACCAGGCGCTCCACGTCGGGCAGCCCCTTCAGGCGGTCGCGCACTGCGGTGCGCAGGGAGGTCTGATCGTGGAACGCGTGGACCAGGTCGAGCCGTGCCCTGAGGCGCGCGAGGTCGAGGAGGGGCTGGTTGATCCACTGGCGGAGCAGGCGTCCGCCCATCGCGGTGGCAGTGGCATCGAGCACGCCGAGGAGCGATCCACGCACGCGGCTGTCGCGGATCGTCTCGGTCAGTTCGAGGTTGCGCCGCGTAGCCGGATCGAGGGCCATGAACTCGTCGGAGGCATAGGTCGTGAGGGTGTTGAGCTGGTCGAGCGCCGCCCGCTGTGTATCGCGCAGGTAGTAGACGATCGCGCCAGCGGCCTGGATCGCCAGCGGCTTGCCCTGGCAGCCGAATCCCTCCAGCGTGGCGACCTCGAACTGTTCCAGTAGAGCGCGCCGCGCGTTCTCCAGGTCAAAGTGCCACGACTCGTAGGGGCTGAGATGGGTCCCGACCTCGACCAGCGGCTGCTGGGCCTCGACGACCAGGAGCTCGGCGAGCTGGAGCCGCGCCAGCTCCTCGCGAACGATGCGCCAGATGTCCTGCCCCTGCATCTCGGTCGTGGAGAAATGACCGGTCGTGATGTCCACGTGGGCGATGCCTGCCCGGTCGCCGTCAACATAGAGCGCGCCGAGGTAGTTGTTGCGCTTTTCGTCGAGAAGCGTTGGCTCGACGATCGTCCCGGGCGTGACGACTCGCGTCACCTCGCGCGGCACCAAGCCGTCGACTGGCTTGGATCCGATCTGGTCGACGATGGCGACCCTAAAGCCGGCGTCGATCAGCTTGGCGACGTATCCGTCGACGGCGTGATAAGGCACGCCGGCGAGGGGAACGCGTTCTCCCCTGCCGACCGGTCGCGAGGTGAGGACAATGTCGCACACGTCGGCGACGACCTTGGCGTCATCGTCAAAGGTCTCGTAAAAGTCGCCCAGCCGGAAAAGGACGATCGTGTCTGGGTACTGCGCCTTGACCTGAAGGTACTGCCTGCGTGCCGGCGTTGGTTCGGAGCGCGCCATGTGACCCTTCCTTATGTTGCCCACGCAGGTGGAATGTGCTATAATCCGTGACTTGTGGGCGAACGCCATCAGCCCCTGTAGCTCAGAGGATAGAGCAGTGGTTTCCTAAACCATGTGTCGTGGGTTCGAATCCCGCCAGGGGCTCTCTCGTGTCTATCCGGGCGCTCGCTCTCGCGGCGGTTATGCGTTCCACTCTCGGTGCAAGGCCTCGATCTCGGGCCAATCCAGGCCCTCCCACTGGTAGATGCGTAGGTCGACAACGCCTCCGGCGCCAAAGACCACGCTCTCCCGTTCTAGGAGCTGTCGCTGCAGCGGCTGCTCGCCGCCCATACCAGGCAGGCTGATCTTGCCTCGCGCATTGATCACCCGGTGCCAGGGAACGTCTGTGCCTTCGCGCAGCACGCTCAGAGCCCAGCCCACCGTGCGCGCACCACGCGGATCGTCCACGATCGCCGCGATCTGACCATAGGTTGCCACCTGTCCAGCGGGGATCATGCGCACCACATGGTAGATGCGCTCGAAGCGACCGCGATCTGCCACCCTCGCCCCCTCTCGTCGAGACGCCAGCCCGAGGATGCTGCTCCCAGGCCTCACACGTCGCGGCACGCACAGCTCCCGAGCCAGAACGGGACGGTTCACGCAGCTCATTGTAGCATATTCGCAGAGAGGGGCAAGTCTACGGGCGGACGAGGACGGGGGTGCCCTTGGGAGCCCAGTCGTAGAGCCATTGCGCATCGTCGTTGGTCATGTTGACGCAGCCGTGGCTCATCGGATGGCCAAAGTTGTTGTGCCAGTAGGTGCCGTGGATAGCGTAGCCCCTGTAAAAGTAGGACACCCACTCGACGTTGGGAAGGTGGTACCCGGGACCGGTCATGACCTGGCGGCGCACCTTGCGGATGATCGTGTACTCGCCTAGCGGGGTGGGGTACCAGGCGACACCGGTCGAGACCCGTGCGTCGAGCAAGAGTTCGTCGCCTTCGTAGGCCATCAGCCGCTGGTCTGAGAGGTCGATCTCGATCCGCTTGGCGCCGCGTGACGTGGTCAGCGCCGGCTCCCCACCGACGACCTGGGTTGCCGTCGGCGTTGCGGTCGGTGGCGGGAGGGTCGCCGTCGCAGTAGCGGTGGGCGTTGGCGTGGCGGTCGGGGTGGGGGTAGGAGTGGGCGTTGGCGTCAGGGTCGGGGTGAGCGTAGCTATGGGCGTCGCGGCGATGGTGGGCGTAGGCTGGTATGCCGCGCGCACGGCGGCGGGCGCATCCCAGATGACCACGCTGAGCAAGATGCACGCCGCAAGGGAGACGATCACGATCCCGGCTAACAGGAAGCGGTCGAGCAGGGGCAGCGGAGGACGCCGCGGCGGTTCGGGCGCGGGCTGTACGGGAAGCGCGCGGAGCCGTTGGCGTGCCCAGCGCAGTCCGGCGATGGCGCGTCGGTCGCGGGGCGAGTTCTGCAGGACGCGATTGAGGTAGCGCACGCTCTGCCGTGGGTCCGTCGCCAGGGCAGCGAGCCAGAGCAGAGCCTCGACGTGGTCGGGCTGTAGGGAAAGCACGCGCGCGAAGCGGCTGCGCGCCAGCGCGCGCTCGTCGTGCCTGGCGAGCGCCTTGCCCTGCGCCAGCAGCGCAGCGATCTGGTTTGCTCGGTCTGGGGATGGGGGATTCGGTCCCATGCGTCGCCCTCTGCGCGTTTGGCACGATCTTACCACGAAACGTGTTCCTTGGCAATCGCGAGTTATGGTCAACTTGTGGGCGATTGACGCGAACCCCAAGCGGCGCTATAATGACCCGATGAGGAGGTGAACTTGATACGTGTATCGATAGGTACCGCCGGCGTGTTGGGCTTGGTCAAGGTGCCGATGGCAGTCGCGCCGACGACCGCATACCTGTTGGTAGGCGACAGGTGTGTGATGAACTGTGCCTTCTGTGCGCAAGCGCACGAATCGCACGCGAGCGGTGATGCGCTTTCGCGGGTGACTTGGCCCGCATATCCGACCGGCAAGGTGGTAGGGAGTCTCAGGAAGGCGGAGATCCAGGGAACGTTGCAGCGCTGCTGCATCCAGGTGACGGCAGGCCAAGAGGCGTATGTCGAGACGCTGCGCCTGGTGCGCCGGATCCGCCGCAGCGTCTTTCTGCCGCTCAGCGTGGCGATCCTGCCGGCGAACGTGCAGCAGGTGGAGGAACTGATCGAGGCGGGCGTGGACGCGCTCGGTCTCGGACTGGACGCGGCAACCGAGCGTGTGTTCAGAGAGACAAAGGGGCTGCACTGGGCCCACATGATCGACGTGATCGAGCAAGTAGCCGACCGGTTCCCGGGCATCGGGTCGGTGCACCTGATCGTTGGCCTCGGCGAGAGCGAGCGCGAGCTTGTGGAGCGGATGGTGTGGGTCCGCGATCTGGGCCTCAGGATCGGGCTGTTTGCCTTTACGCCCGTGCGCGGTACGCCGTTGGCTGATCGCCCGCCACCGGCGTTGGGCCGATATCGCCGCATGCAGGCGGCACGCTGGCTGATCCAGGAGCACGGGGTACGGCTCACGACGTTCACCTTTGGGACGAGCGGCACGCTGACCCGGATCCACCACGTGGGGTGGATCGATGCCCTGTCGAGCGGCGAGGCGTTCCGCACGGCGGGCTGCCCCTCCTGTAACCGCCCCTTCTACAACGAGCGTCCTGGGGGGACGATGTACAACTATGCGCGCCCGCTAACTGCCGAGGAGGCGGCGGCAGCGCTGGTCGAGACGGAACTCGTAGAGGGGACGTGATGGCGGCAACCGATCCGCGCTTACCGCGCGCACGCTGGCGGTTGGTGTCGATGCGTGCCCACGATGGCGCGACGAACATGGCGATCGACGAGGCGATCATGAGCGCCGTGGCGGCGGGCGAGTCCCCTCCGACGGTGCGCTTTTACGGGTGGCAGCCTCCCTGTGTCTCGATCGGCTATGCGCAGCCCATGCGCGAGACGGTCGACCTGGACGCGTGCCGCGAGCGCGGATACACGTGGGTGCGCCGTCCGACGGGAGGGCGTGCGGTGCTGCACATCGACGAGCTGACCTACAGCGTCACCGCGCCACAGGATGAACCGCGCGTGGTGGGTGACATCGTGAGCTCGTACCGGCGTCTGAGCCGCGGACTCGTCGCGGGGCTCCGGCGGCTGGGGTGCGACGTCGTGCAGGCGGACAGGCAGGACGCGGAGGCGGGCGGCGTCTCGGCAGCCTGCTTTGATGTCCCTTCGCACTATGAGGTCACGGCGCAGGGGCGCAAGCTGATCGGCAGCGCCCAGGTACGGAGGCGAGGCGTCGTGCTTCAGCATGGCGCACTGCCCCTGCGCGGCGACGTCGCGCGTCTCGCGGACGTGCTCACGCTCGAAGTCCAGCAACGGGTGGCGCTACGCGAGCATCTGCTGCGACGTGCGATCGCGCTCGACGCCGCGCTGGGCCGAGAGGTAACGTGGGATGAGGTGACGAGGGCACTCGCCGCGGGCATGTCGGAGGCGCTCGCCATCGATCTGCTCCCGGGCGACTTGACCGTGCACGAGTTGGCGGCGGCGACGAGGCTCCAGGCGCACTATGCGAGCGACGAGTGGACGTTCGCTAGGTAGGGAGGGGGCGAGGTGCGGCAGTTCACGCGCCGCGTGGCCCCTGCGAGGCTCTACCGCGCGCACGAGGTATTGAGACGGGGTGATCGCTGATGGCGGAACCGGATGAAGGGGCGGAACGGGACCTGCTCGCGCGGCTGATCCCCTACGTTCCCCCTTACTGGGCACGCCGCGCCCTGGCAAGCCCCACGTGTCCCGTGGTCGGGCACCAGGAACGCGTCTACTGCGCAGTCCTCGTCGTGGACATCTCGGGGTTCACGCCCATCGCGGAGGCGCTGTCAAGGTCGGGACCGACTGGCATCGAGGAGTTGTCCGGGCTGCTGGAACGGTTCTTCACGCCGATGACGAGCCTCGTCGCCGCGTACGGGGGAGAGGTCGCCAAGTTCGCAGGCGACTCGTTGATTGCGCTCTTTGCCGCCGTGCCCGATCGGGGCGAGGCACATCTTGGCTCAGCGCTGCGGTGCGCCCTACACATGCAGCGCACGATGCGCCAGTTTGCCGAGGTCGAGACCACGGCGGGCCCCTTCACGGTTCGGATCAAGAGTGGGATGAGCGAGGGTGAAGTGCTTCACACCGCGATCGGCGATCCCGAGCGCGAGGTGCAGCCTCTGCTCGCGGGCCTGCCGTTGGCTCGCGCCATCGCCGCCGAACAGCGCGCGGAGCCGGGTGAGACGCTGGTCGATGCAGCCCTGCTGAACCGGCTCCCCGGTTCGCTCGAGATCGGCGAGGCGCGCGAGACGTGCCGCCTGATCGCCGGCGCCTGTGATGTCCCAACGCTGCCTGCCACGCGCGCGTTGGACCTCGCGGCTCTGGCTCCGCGTCGTGTGTGGTCGGCGCTGCGCGTGCTGACCCCTTTCCTGCCCGCGCAGTTGGTGGAGCGGTTGCGGCAGGAGGAAGGGGGATTGACGGGCGAGCACCGGCGGGTGACGGTGGCTTTTTGCCGGTTTGGCGGGCTGGTGTGGGGCGATAGAGCCGTTGGCGCCGGTACGCTGCACGTCTACCTGGACGCGATGCGCAGCTGCGCCAAGCGGCACGGCGGAAGACTGAACGAGATCGACGCCACAGAGGACGGAGGACGCTTTGTCGTGCTTTTTGGCGCGCCCGCCGCACACCAGGACAACGAGCTGCGCGCCGCCGCATGTGCGTGGGAGATGCACGAGATCGCAGGACGGCTAGCGGCGACGGCTGGAAGGGGAGAGAGAGGGCTGCGGCAACGCACCGGCGTGAGCAGCGGGCAGGTCTACGCCGGCGCAGTGGGTGCTCCCGACCGACGAACCTACACGGTCGTGGGCGATGCCGTCAACCTGGCGTCTCGCCTGTCGGACCGGGCGGCGTGGGGCGAGGTCCTGATCGCCGAGCGGGTCGCCCAGTGCGTCGGGGATCGATACCAGCTCGAGAGCGTCGGCAGGCCCAAGATCCGGGGCAAGTCGGATCTGGTGACGGTCTATGCGTTGGGCGGACCTCGCGACGACGGCGGTTCGGGCATTGGATCCGGGGCGAGCTGTCCTGTCCCGGATGATCGGCGCCCGAGGGAGGAGCTCACCGTCGAGGGCAGCTTGCGCGCCGCCAGGGAGGCGCTTGCCGAGGTCAGCCTGTCCCTGGGCCTCGCGAGCCAGATCGTTGCAGAGGTGGGAGGAGATCCGTTCTGCATCCACGAGACAGTGCAGGCCCTCGCGCAGGAGGTCGCAGCTAGCGGGCTGGAGGCGGCAGAGGTCTTGGCGCGAGGCGCTCAGATCCCGTCGAGCGTTGCCGATGCCGTGTTGGCCCAGATCGATCCCCTGGACGAGGGGGCCAAGAGCGTGGCGCGTCTAGCGGCGGTCCTGCCGGATCCGTTCCCTGTCTCGGTCCTGTGCGCGGCAGAGCTGTTGTCCACCCCGTGTGGAGAGCTGGACCGGCATCTCGATGCCTTGGTGGACGCACACGTCCTGGCACGCGACGAGCGAGCCGAAGAGGTGCGCTACCGGTTTCGACACAGGACAGTGCGACGTGTGATCTATGCCAACACGCTGCTCGCCGATCGCGAGCGGTTCCATCGCGGCGTGCTGAAGGGCTTGGAGCGGACGTGCGCGGACGACCTGGCGCCACACTATGACACGTTGATCGATCACGCGCTCGACGGGCGGGTGCCGCATAAGGTGGGGCTGTACGAGATGCTGGCAGCCGACCTCGCGGCGCAGCAGGGCAGGGGGGACGAGGCGGCGGCACGTTACCGCAGGGCCGAGGTCCTGCTCGCGGGGAGCGAGACGTGTCCTCGGCGGTGCCGCGATGGCCTCCTGTTGCGCCTGCTCCTGCAGCGAAGCAGGGCCTACCTGGCCTCGCTCGATGCACAGCGCGCGCTGATCGACGCGCAGCGGGCGGAGGGACTGGCGTGCCGCCTGGGCGACGCGCGCTCGCTTGGGGCGGCTCTGGCTCTGCAGGCTGAGGTAGCGATCGCCCAGGCCCGGTATCTCGATGCGTTCGCGCTGGCGCAGCGCGGTTCGCAGGTGTGCTTGCTGCTCGGAGATCGCGACGCGTGCGACTGGCTTGCCCTCGCGCAGGCCGAAGTGCAACGCCTGCAGGGGGCGTATGCGCGTGCGCTGGATGCCGTGAGCCAGGTGGTCGGACGCCAGGACGAAAGGCCAAGCGACGAGACGATGTCGCGCTGCCGGTTGATCCAGGGCGCCGTCGCCGCCACAAAGGGCACATACCGCGAGGCAGAGGACGCCCTGCTCCGCGCAGAGCGCCTCGGCCGGCGCGCGGGTGCAGCGGAGCTCGCGGTGGCGGCACAGCTGCGGCGCGCAGAAGTGCTCCTGCACAGCGGGCAATGGGGCGAGGGGCTCGCCCTCGCACGTGCGGGGCTGCAGGCGAGCGAAGAACTGCGAGCGCCCCTGGCAGCCGCGTGGGCGGAGCGCACGGTCGCGCTCTTTCTCGACCGGATCGGCGCCCACGCGGAGGCGGCGCGGCATGCAGAGCGGGCGATGCAGCTGCTGGCGGACAGCCAGTGGTGGGGCCTGCGTGCGTCCGTGCTCTGGGTGGCGGGCCAGACGAGCCTGTCAAACGGCGACCCGGTCGAGGCGCGTAAGCGGCTGGACCAGTCGCTGTCGATCGGCCGGACGAGCGGTGCTGTCGAGGTCGTGGTGATGGCACAACTTGGCCTTGGGCAGGTCGCCGAGGCATCCGCCGACCTGCCGACCGGCTACCAGCTCTACGCCGAGGCCCGCGCCAGGGCGCGGCATGCGGGCCTGGACCGGGCAGTGGTCGCCGCTCGGCTGGGATTGGGGCGCGTCTACCTGGCACGGGGATCGTCACGCCGCGCGCAGTACGAGGCCATGCAGGCGCTGGATGCGAGCTACCGGTTGGGCTGCCCTTACGAGGCGCTGCAGGCGACCACGCTGCTCGCAGCCTCGCTGGATGGCCTGTCACAGCCCGGGCGGGCCGAGCGCTACCGCGAGGAAGCGCGCTCGCTCGTGGCACAGCTGGCGGACGCCCTGCCGGGGTCCCTGGCGGGTCAGTTCCTCGACCGGCCCCAGATCCAGGCTGTGTGCCAGCGTGCGGCGCGTCCGTGCGCGAGCGAGGGCACGTGAGCAGGCGTGCATGGACCGTGTACCACTGGCTGGCTGTGGCCTGCTGCCTATGCGCCTACGGGGCGGCATGCTGGGTCGCCGTACGCGTGCTAGAGCGCGTGCCGCATCTCGAGGACGAGGTTGCGTATCTGTACCAGGCCCAGGTGTTCGCGTCGGGCGAGCTGTACGGTGAGTCGCCCACTCGTTCGAGCTGTTTCTTTGCGCCGTTCATCCTCGACTACGAGGGGCGGCGGTTCGGCAAGTACGCGCCGGGATGGCCCGCCTTGCTGGCACTGGGCGTGTGGATGGGACAGGCGTGGTGGGTCAACGCCGCGGGCGCCGCACTGACGGCGGCGATCGTCTTTCGACTGGGGCGGGCGCTGCACGACCCCCTGACGGGTGGGATCGCCGCGCTGCTCGCGGCGAATTCGCCCTTTGTGCTGATCCTTGCGGGCTCGCTCATGTCGCACACGTGGTGCGGGGTGCTGGTGACCACCTTTGTGTGGGCCTACTGGCGAGCGTATACGACGCAGGAACGGTCGGATGTGTGGGCACTCGGCGCCGGCGCATTGCTGGGCGCAGCGTTCGCGATCCGGCCCTTCACGGCGCTCGCCGCGGCGCTGCCGGCAGCGTTGTGGAGCGTTTGGATGGTGGCACGCGAGCACAGGTGGCGTGTGGCGTGGTTCCTCGCACTGGGGTTCGCCCCGCTGGCGCTCCTGGTGCCGGTTACCAACGCAGTGTGGACCGGCGATCCGCTGCTCTCGCCCTATGTGCTGTTCTGGCCCTATGACCGGCTCGGTTTCGGGCCTGGCACCGGGCCCCTTCCGGAAGGCAACACGGTGTGGCTCGGGCTGAGCGGCTCCATCGCCGCGATCGGGCACCTGGGGACCCACCTGCACGGATGGCCTGCGCTGAGCCTCGCCTTTGTCGTGCTCGGGTTCCTGTTTCAGCCCCGGTTGCGGCGCAACGTGTTCCTGGCGTGGACGGCGCTCTCGTTGATCTTGGGCTACACGCTGTACTGGACGAGCGGCAGCGTGTTCGGCCCACGGTATGCGTACGAGATCTCGGGGGTTCTGTTCGTGTTGTCGGCTCGTGGCGTGGTGCGTACGGGACGCTGGGCGCGGGCACACAGGCGCTTGGGGGCGGTCGTGGCAGTCGTGGTGGTGCTCGCCCTGGTCAATCTCGGCATCTACATGCCCCGGCAGGTAAATGCCTACCGGGGTCTGTATGGGATCACGGCCCAGCCGCGCGAGGCGCTCGAGGACGCAGACCTGCACAACGCCCTGGTGATCGTGCGCGATCGGGGGGGATGGTACGACTATGTCGTGGCCTTTGCGATGAACGACCCGGGCCTGGATGGCGATGTCGTGTACGCCAGCGACTGCACACCCCATAACGACGAGCTGATCGCCGAGTATCCTGGTCGTGCCGTCTACCTGTTGGACGGGACGCAGGTGCTGCCCTACGAGTGAAGGAGCGGCAGGGATCTGCCGAAGGTCAGGCAGGGACAGGGCCCGCCCGTCAGAGAGACGGGCGGGCCCTGGTTTGCTCGGCTCAGCGCCTGGGGATGATTGTTACCTTGCGCTTGTCCCCCTTGCCCACGCTCTGTGTGGTCACAGAAGGGTGATCGCGGAGGGCGATGTGGATCGCCCGGCGCTCGTTGGGCGGCATCGGCTCGAGGGCCACGGGCTGGTTGGTGGTCGCGACGCGTTCGGCGATGCGCCCGGCAAGCTCCCGAAGCGACTTGGCACGACGCTGCTTGTAGTGCTGCACGTCAACCACGAGGTTGACCCAATGCTCTACCTCGCGGCTGACGATCAGACGGGTGATGTACTGCAGCGCGTCGAGCACCTCGCCCTGCCGACCGATGAGCACGCTCAGCTCTTCACCCTCGACATCGAGGGTCAGCGGCGCGGGCTCGCCGTCCGACGAGGTCTCTGGGGGGCGCACGGTGACCTGCCCGGCGATCCCCATCTCGCCAAGCAGTTCGGTCAGCGTCTGGCGTGCGGTCTCGGCGACCTGGGCGTCGGTCCACGCCAACTCTCCGGCGTCGGGTGCTGTGAACGTTTCTTCCTCACCCTCCTCGTCCGTGTCGGTGTCCGCCAGGAGCGGCTCTTCCGTGGGGCCTAGTCTCTGTTTGAGCCAGTTGTTCTCCATCGAGAGGTCGATCGGCTCACGCGTCCTGGGGGTCTCTACCTCAGAGCGGGGTTCGGCGGGCGGCGTGACGGGGGGGCGCGGGATGGGGGTCAGACGGACCACCGCATCGCGTGCGCCCAGGCCCAGCAGTCCCCGACTGCCCTGGTCGATGACCTCGACCTTTACCTCGTCCTTGCTGAGGCCTAGCCTCGCCAGGCCTTGAGCGACTGCGTCCGTCACAGTGGACGCGCTGACCTGGATACTGGTATCTGCCATACTGCACACCTTTCTGCCTGCGCTAGGTACGGGGCGACGAGCGGGCGCTTGCCGCATCGATCGCGCCCCGTTGCGTTGCTGCGCGCGACCAGACCGGAGCCGGGCTCCCGTCTGGGCGGCAGGTCTACTTTTTCCCTCGATAGCCTCGCTTGCGGTAGGATTGCTTGCTGGGTCGCTCGGGTTCCTCCTGGGCGGGCGCATCGGCGCGCGCTGGGCGACGCACCGGAACCAGCTCCGCGTCGTCCCCGCCGATCCAGCGGTTGGTGAGCCACTGTACGCCGATGCCGATCACGTTGCTGACGATAAAGTAGATCGAGAGCCCGGCTGGCATCTGCATGGCAAGGTAGCCAAACATCAGGGGCATGGTGATCATCATAGACTGGCTCATCTGCGCTGCCTGCGGGTCAGTGCTCGCGCCCGGGGTAGAGGCAGTGCTGAGTCGCTGCTGGAGCCAGGTTGACGCGGCGACGAGGATGGGCAGGATGATCGGGTCGGGCCGCGCCAGGTTGAACCACAGCCACTGGCTGGGCAGAGGCACGAGCGACATAAAGCGCGGCACGGCGGACAGGTACTTGCTCAACACGAGCATCTCGCCGGGGCGGTAAGCCAACGCGCGGCTGATCGACTGGTAGAACGCCCAGATGATCGGTAGCTGGATGCCTAACCACAGACAGCCGGTCATGCTGGAGAGTGGGTTGATGCCGTGCTGCTGGTAGAGCTCGAGCTGTGCCTGCTGGAACTTTTGCTGATCCTTACCGTACTTTTTCTTGAGTTTCTCGATCTCGGGCTTGAGGGCCTGCATCTGCTTGGCGTTCTTGCGCATCGAGCGCTGCGATGGCAGCGTAAAGGGCACGGTCAGCAGGCGCACGGCGATGGTCAGTACGGCGATGCTCAGGACCAGGCTCCATTCGGTGCGTCCAAGCACCTCGTAGAGCCAGATCAAGGCCAGGACGAACCCCTGGATTAGCTTATCCCACACGGTTACCCTTCCTCCTGGTCTGTCGTCAGCGGGTTACTCGACCATAGGATGGCGTTGCGTTCGAGGTCGAGGGCAAAGACATCGCCGTTCGTCGCGACAACGTAGAGCCGCTGGCCGTCATAGACCGGCGACGTATAGATGGACGCCTTCTCGATCGCCTGGCTGAGCGGAGAGACGGTCTCGCTGCCATCCTCCGCGTCAAAGGCATACAGCTTGCCGTCCTCACAGCCCACATAGAGCGTGCCCTCAGTCAGAGCTGGCGTGCCCCGGACCTCGCCACCGACCGGGCTCTGCCAGACGACGGATCCGTCCTCGACCTGCAGGGCATAGACTACGCCGCCCAGGGTGCCGAGGTAGAGCATGCCGTCCTCGATCCACGGCGTGGCCCACGCACCGCCCTCAAGCGCACGTTCCCACACGGCCGCACCGGTCTCGGCGTCGACGGCATAGATGCCGCCGGCGAGCGCCCCGATATAGAGCACGCCTTCGGCAATCGCCGGCGCCGCGGGCAGCGCGCCCGCCGCGCCGTCGAACTGCCAGATCAGTTCCCCGTTGCTCGCATCGACGGCGTACAGGCTGTGGTCCATCGAGGCGATGTAGACGCGGTCGTCTACGACGAGCGGAGTCGCCCAGACCCACCCCGTGGTCTCGAAGGACCAGCGCGCCTGGCGGGTGGCGATGTCGATCGCGTAGACGCTATTGTCCGAGGAGGCGAGGTAGACGGTGTCGCCAACCAGCACCGGCATCGCCACCGAGCGCGATTCGGTGCCCTTGAACTCCCACTGCAGCGTGCCGAGATGGTTGAGTGCGCGCAGCCCGGCCGTGTTCTCGCCCTGCCGGAAAAGCGAGCGGGTGCGCTCGCCGGCGGAGCTCAGGTAGAGCAGGTCAGGTCCAACGGCGGGCGCCGCGTAGAACGGGCCATCCGATGCGGTCGGCGCGGAGCATCCCGAGAGGAGGCCCCCGCTGCGCTGCTCGATCGGGGGATAGCTCCAGATCGTGTCGCCCGTCTCAGCTGCCAGGGCAAAGACCTGCCCATTCGTCTCCGCTACGTAGATCGTGTCACCAGCCACTGCGATGTCGGGCCAATACGCGGGCGTCTGGCTGCCGCACCCGGATGCCACCAACGCCAGCAGGACGGCTACGAGCAAGAAAGTCGATCGCCTAGACCTGGGCGTGCGGCGCGCCTGGGGTTCGCGCGTGCTCTCGAACGTGCTTGTCATGTACAGAGGCCTCCTATCCCGCAGTACGCGGTTGCGTAGGGCGGGTATGTGGTCGTCAGGGGACGGGATCGTACCCCCCGGGATTGAGCGGATGGCAGCGCAAGATGCGTTTGATGCCGAGCCAACCTCCCTTGAGCAGCCCGTACTTTTCCACAGCCTGGTAGGTGTACTCGGAGCAAGATGGGATGAAGCGACACGACGGGGGCAGTGCGCGGGATACTGTTCGTTGGTACAGGCGTATCAACCACAGAGCAACAGCCTTGATCACGTTCCATCTCTATCTTGATTGGCAGAGTCTGCACACACCCACAGCCTGCTCTGGTGCAGTACGTCGGCGAGCGCTCTCGCGAGGTCATCGTATTTGGCACTGCTGGCGCGGGTGCGCGCAAGGATGAGCACGTCCCAGCCGGGAGCAATGCACGGCAGGTACTGGCGGACCACTTGGCGCAGTCGCCGCCTCACACGATTGCGCGTGACGGCGTTTCCCAGGCGGCGACTCACAGAGAACGCGAACCGGCTCTGGACACACTCGCCTGGGTGCGCGTTGAGTGCTACCCAGCTGTTGTGCCACGACCGCCCCTGCCGCCGAACCTGCGCGATCCGGGCACTGCTCCTCAAGCGATGGGCCTTGCTTAGCATCTCAGTACACACGATCGCCTATCGCAGCGCTTGCCGTCAACGGACAGCGCAGTGGCGATAGGCGATGGCTGTAAGCTGCATCCGCAGCGCTGCCGCACTCAGACCGTCAGCTGCTTTCTACCCTTCTCTCGCCGCCGCTTGAGCACGTTGCGACCCCCCTTGGTCCGCATGCGTGCTCGAAAGCCATGCACTCTCTGTCGTCGTCTCACCTTCGGTTGCCAGGTCCGCTTTGGCACTTGCTCTCTCCTATTATATGTGTACGTTCGCCCAACTCTTGTGCAAAGGGCGAACGATCCGTGCAGCCCGTCGTCCCGTCGGGCTCAACTCGCCATACCCAGGCAGGCTGCAGCACGTGCAGAGCCTGCAAGGCACCACATTATACTCGGTTTAGCCCGAATGGGCAAATCAACACGGTGCGTAGATGCATCGTTCCTCGACGACGGCATGCGGCGCAATGAGGCGCACGTTCGACTCGAGGTCCGCGAGGTGCTCCTCGAGGGCAGATGCGGGGATGCCAGGCACAGCGTAGGTGGTAAAGAGCACACGGCGCGTCGTAGGCGTGATCTGCGTGCGCCGGTCGGGGCCATAGATCACGGTCGAGATGGGCCCAGCGGCATCGCAGATCATCAGGTCGCCCGTCTTGAGCTGCTGCTCCTGCCCGTTGATGCGGGTGAACGATTCGTCCTCTCCTGCCACCTCCCCGCGCAGGGGGAGCTGGACCACGTCGAGATCGTGGCCCGCGGTGAGGAGCTGGCTCTTGAGTTCCGCCATGAACATCGCCTCGACCAGGGCGGCGACGCTTGCGATCGGCTTGCCCCTGAGCACGACCGACTCGAGCTGCAGTTGGACGTGGTAGGTCTTGCTGAAGCGGCGGTAGTAGGCATGGTAGGCCTGGAGCACGGGCAGCGCGCGGAGGTGCGCGCGCTCGAACCCGGCGAACTGAGCGCGGAGCGCCGCCTCGAGCGCCGCCTTACGGGCATCCAGTTCATTGTGGTGCGCGGGGTTGGCGACCTGTCCCATTGCCAGGATGCCGACCGCAGTATCCGGATAGGTCTCTCTCCAGGCGGCGGCAAGTGTCAACATGGGCCCTCCTTCCTCTCCGTCGTCCATCGCTGAGATGGTGTGGGCGAGATAGCAGGGCCCCTCCCTGCGAGGGACCCTGCTGTCCCTCACGGCGCATTATAGCCGGTCTGTGCACTTTCGGCAAAGGGCGCGCCGGTAGGCATGCGGGGTATTTGTGGTACATTCCCAACCGTGCTACAATCGGCGCGCACTCGTGGCATGCGTGGCAGTCCGTGCGAGGTCGGGACTCGCAGCCTGTTCGGGCCTTGCGCAGAAGTGGCGGCGTCGATGGCAGAACGCAGTAAACTCATGTCGCGCCTGGTGGCGATCACGGGCTCCGTAGCGTGGGGATTGGCGAATGGCCTGGACATCATCAGCATGTTGCTCGCGATCCAGATGGGCAACCGGTTCCCGAGGATGCCGTTCCACCCGGCAGAGTCGTTCCTGATCTACGCCGGACTCCGCGCCCTAGGCACGATCGCCGTGTGGTTGGCGGCGCTGGCTGTGGGCAGGCGTTGGCCTACGCTGCGCGGCTCAAGCTGGACAGGGCTGACCGCATTCGCCCTGGTGACGGCGATCGCGGCGTGGTGGCGCGTCTACGGATAGAGGACACCGAGCGGCGGGAGCAGCGCGGAGAGGAAGACATGATCAAGCGAGAGGTGGTGCGCAGGGCGATCGATGGCCAACGCCCACCCTACGTGCCGTGGCAGGTTGGCCTGACGATCGAGGCGCGCCAGAAGCTGCAGGCGCACTATGGACGGATCGACCTTGAGGACGCGCTCGAGAACCACCTGCTGGACTTGGGCAACGGGATCGGATTCTTTGACGAGATCGGCCCCGACCGGGTGCGCGACGTGTTCGGCGTGGTCTGGGACCGGAGCATCGACAAAGACATCGGCAACGTGGAGGGGCAGGTGCTCTCCGCCCCGACGCTCAAGGGCTACACCTTTCCCGATCCCCTGGATCCCCGTTTCTTCGAGGACATTCCGGCGCGGATCGCCCGCTATGGCGACCGCTTCCGCGTGTTCCAGATCGGGTTCTCGCTGTACGAGCGGGCATGGACGATGCGCGGCATGGTACAGCTGATGACGGATTTCTATGACCACCCCCGCTTTGTCCGCGAGCTGCTGCACACGATCGGCGAGTACAACATCGCCCAGGCTACCGAAGCGCTGCGCTACGACATCGACGCGGTCTACTTTGGCGACGACTGGGGCATGCAGCGTGGGCTGCAGATGGGGCCCGCGCTGTGGCGCGAGTTCATTTGCCCTGTCCTGGAGCGCATGTACCGCGTTGTGCGCCGCGAGGGGCGTTACGTGATGATCCATTCGTGCGGCGATGTGGACGAGCTGTTCGGCGATCTGATCGCGATCGGATTGAACTGCTTCAACCCCTTCCAGCCTGAGGTGATGGACGTGCGCGCCCTACTCCCCGCATACCGGGGGCGACTCGCGTTTCACGGGGGGCTCTCCACCCAACATACGCTGCCCTACGGTACGCCAGGGGATGTGTGTGCGGAGACGCGAGACCTGCTCGCGCTGGGCGCAGAGGGTGGGTACATCTTTGCACCAGCGCACGACGTGGAGGGGGATGTGCCGCTCGCAAACATGCTCGCGTTCATCGATACCGTGCAGTCGCAACCGGGATACCTGGAGATGACCGCAGGCAGCAGGCGTGTGTAGGTTGGGGGACCTACCTTGCGGAGCGCATCGCACACGCCGGCTCTAGGGCAGGGGCGGGAAGCAGGCAAAGGACGCGCATGATCGCGTCGCGCAATACGTGGGGACAGGGATCCCGCTGGTCCACGCTCCTCGCCAATCTCTCGCGCTGCGCGGATGCCAGCAGATCGGCCCTCCGCGCGCGCTCTACCAGGTCATAGTGCTGTAGGGGCAACATCGCCTCCCTCCTTTACCTCGCCATAGAGTTCCAGCCCGGTTCGAACACGATTCACGCTTCTCATGCCATGGTAACACGAGAGGCCACACGCGCATACGACCAAAGTCGCAGTCGCACGCATGAGCCGGCTCGGCGGAGGGTGTGGCCCAGCCACAGGAGGCGATGGTCTGTGGTGCTAGCTGCCTGGGAGCTGTCCGCCGCCGGCGCTGATCGCGAGTCCACTGGTTACGCCGCTGAACACGCTCGAGAGGACCACCCGCTGTGACCCAAAGATGTCCTCGAGCATGTCGACAAAGCGCGGCACCTGGGCGGAGCCCCCAGTGCGCACCACGGCATCGACATCGGCGATCGCGAGGCCAGAGCGTTCGATCGTGTCGAGGAGGCAGCGCTCGATCGCGCGCACTTGGTCGTCGATCAGGTGCTCGAACTGGGAGCGGGTGAGGGGCTGCCAGATGCTCATGTCCTCGCCCTGGAGGCGAATCGTGGCAAAGCGGTCGGTGGAGAGGACGATCTTGGCCTGCTCGACCTCGTCGTACATGCGTACGGCATAGTTGTTGATCAGGAGGGATTCGAGAGCACGTACACGCGATGGGTGGCTGCCGGTCAACTGCGCCCAGCGCAAAAAGTGGAGTGTCTCGGGGCGGTTGAGCTCCATGACCGTCTGCCAGTTTGCCAGGGCGTCGGTGTAGGCGTCGGGGAAGGGCGCCCGGTCGGGCCCCCAGGTGGAGCCGCGCCCAAAGTGGTCGAGCAGGACCCCGGCGACAATGCGTTGGTCGAACACGTCGCCGGCGATGCCTACTCCGCCGGTGGCATAGACCTGTGGGGGGCCCGCGTCGCCAACGCGCATCACGGTGATGTCGAGAGTGCCGCCGCCAAAGTCAAAGACGACGATGTCCTGCGGCTCGCGGACCAGGTAGGCATAGTGCAGGGCAGCGGCAACCGGCTCCAGTTCGAAGCGGACCGTATCGAATCCAGCCCGGTGCGCCGCCTCCCGGATGCGGGCCACAGCGCGTTCGTTGTCCGCCTGCCCGTTGCTGCCGACATAGTTGACGGGTCGGCCCAAGACCACGCCGTCGATCCTCTGCCCGGTAACGTGTTCGGCGCGTTCCCGGATGTGGCGCAAAAAGTGGGCGATCAGCTCCTCCAGCTCGTAGTAGCGACCAAAGACCGTCGTGCCCTCATAGCTGGTCGCCAGGCCACTCTTGAGCGAGCGCAGCAGGCGCCCTGGGGTGAGCTCGTCGACCATGACGTACACGTCACGGATAAAGGTTCCGACCTCGGCGAAGGTCATCTCGACCTCGCCGACCCACTGGCGCACCATCTTGCTCGGGCGCCCGACGTTCTCGCGATAGTAGGTCTCGATCGCCTGGCGCCCGAACGAGAACGCGTGATCGCGGGTGATGTAGAGCGTGGATCGCACCACTGCCGGGTCGGGATTGGTCGCGTCGATGGGCAAGAGGTGTACGCGCTGCCCATCGTAGTAGCCTGCGCCCGAGTTCGTCGTGCCAAAGTCAATGCCGATGTGCATGTTCACACTCGTCCGGGATCTGGGCCGCCCGTGGCCTGCTAGAGCAGGTCTCTGGGCACGATGGTCACCGCTGCGGCGGGTTCCCGCGACAGATCGCTCAGGCTGACGCCCTTGGTCAACCGGTCGTGGGGCGGGAGATCCTCCAGCGGCACGAGCACAAAGCGACCGCTGCAGGTGAGGTAGAGGAGCCGGTCCTCCGGATCGAAGGGGGCGAGGGCGAGCACGTCCTGCGCCCCGATCAGCCGCTTGCCCAGCGTATCGCCCGGCTTTTGGCGCGCCGGGAGCTGCTCCGTGTGCCGCCGGATCGCGCGACCGCTCGCCGTGACGATCACGATCTCGCCGTCCTCGGGCAGGGAGAGCGCGTCCACGACCTCGTCCCCGTCCTCGAGGTCGAGCGCGAGCGAGCCCTGGACATCGATCGCGCGGTGGGAGAAGCGGTTCGCCTGCCCCCACCTGGTGATGACCACCAGGTCGCCCCGATCGCCGTCGACGATCGAGACCGCCTCGTCGCGGTCGAGCAGGCTGTGCAGGAGCGGGTCACCCAGCTCCATCTCCCGCTCAAACGCGGCGCGCACGAAACGCTGGGCGTAGCCCTTGCGCGTGACGATCGTCCAGAAGCGAGGAGGCGTGGAGACGATCGCGGCGGCAGCCAGGCGTTCGCCCTCGCGCAGCCAGGGGCTCGGCTCGTTGGGCCACCGACCGTTCTCCGGCAAGGGAGGGAGGTCGGGCGCCAGCTGTTTGGCGCCGCGTCCCTCGCTGGTCACGAGCAGCACTTCGTCGTGGGGGCGCGCGACGAGCAGCGCGCGCAGTGAGAGGAGCGCCCGGCTGTCGAGAGGCGCCTGACCTGTGCGCGCGAGGCGCTGCATCTCTGAGATCGGCAAGCGCGCCGAGCGCAAGCCATCGGAGTAGAGGACACACATCGGCTCGGTGGCGGTCTGGCTCTTGAGCAGGTACTCGAGCTTTTCGATCTGGCGCCGCAAGGCCCTGACTTGCCCTCCTTCGGATTCTGTCGATGCGCGCTGGCGCAGGCGGAGCACCTCATCCCGCAGCTTCTCATTCTCCTGGTCCAGCTCTGCCAGTCGCTGTGCCAGGAACTCGATCGCGAGCGGCGCGGACTCGGGGTACTTGCGGGCTTCGAGGACCCACCATTGCACGTCGCCTTTGCGGACCATACGTCTCCTCGGGCTTCCAGGGCGTACAGCACCCATACTGCAGGACCGGGACTGAGGACGCGCGTGGCGTATCTGGCCCTCAACGACCCAGCCCGGCGCGGCTCAGTAGTGAACCCACACCGGGGTGCCGACCGGCGCCCAGTTGTAGAGCGTGCGCGCGTTCTCGGTGCTCAAGATGATGCAGCCATAGGACACGGGTGTACCGAGGTACCCCGCCCACAGCGTGGTGCCGTTGCGGTTGATCGGCAAGGCGTGGATGCCATTCTCCAGCGATCCCGCCCAGTAGATGCCCATCCAGTACGGCATGCGCAGGCCCCACGTACTCGCCCAAGCCTCCGGGATCTTGTCCAGGATGCGGTAGCGCCCGGGCGCAGTACCGCGACCGGGCTCACCGGTCGAACAGACCCACTTGTAGACCAGCCGCCCCCCCTCCCAAACGTACATGCGCTGCTCAGAGATGTTGACCTCGATGCGCTTGCCGCCCCCAGTTGGGGTGGGCGTGGGCGTCGGCGCCAACTGGACCCGGATCTGCTGGAGCAGGTCACGGGCCTCAGCGCTGTCCGGCTGCACCGCCTGCGCGGACTGCGCCGCCTGCTGCGCCGCACGCAGCTGCCCGGCGGAGAGGAGCTGGTGGGTGGACGAGATGTAGGACGTGTAGAGCAGGGCGCGCGTCTCGCCATACTCGGGGCGGAGGTCGTAAACCTGTTGGAGGGCAGCAGCGGCGCTCTGCCAATCGCCATGTTCGTACCGCCACCGACCGGAGAGATAGGCCAAGGCGAGGGCACGTTCGGCAAGCAGTTCCGCGCGTTCGGCGCACACCGGCAGGGCGCGCCCGTAGGTGTCGCGGCTCCTGCCGATCTCGCCCTGGTCTGCCAGGTCACGGGCCCACTGCACGTAGGTATCGCATTGCGCGTCCGCCAGGCCCGGGTAGGCGGCGTCCAGCTCGGCGATCTGCGCTAGGGTCTGCAGTGCAGCGGGCCAATCGCGCCCATCCCAGGCCTCCTGGAGCGCCGGCACCCGATCGTGAACGCGCGCGGCGACGCTCTGGGTCGGGGTGGGCGTAGGCGCGGGTGTCTCGGTTGCCGTCGCGGTGGGCAGCGGAGGGAGGGTGGGCGCCATCCACGACGCACGTACGCCGGGCGTCCCGCTCGCCCACGCGCCCAGGGCAAGCAGGCCAAGGACGAGCAGCGCTGCACAGACCCAAAGCCACAGCCCCCTGCGATGGGGGTGTTGCGGGGTCTTTGGCTGGGCGAGGGGCACGTGGGGCTGCGCGAGGCGCGCTTCGAGGTGGCGCAGCAGGCGAATGGCCTGCGCATAGTGGGGTGCAACGCGCAGGGCCTGGCGGGCATAGGCCCGCGCCTGACGCGGATCGGCGGTCAGTTCCGCCAGCCGTACCCACGCCTGGGCATTGGTGGGGTCGTCGCGCACGAGACGTGCCAGGACCGCCCGGGCTCTATGGGTGCGCCCGACACGGGCGGCAGCCGCCGCCTGGTCGAGCGGGGAATGAGACGCCGGATGCGGTCCTGAGTTGGCGTTCGCTTGAGCCATAGGCCATACCCGTGGGATGGTGGTAGGGATGTACTGCCGGCACCGAATCCATTATAACACCGTGGTCAGATCCCGTCAATACCCGATCATTACGTCAAGTGGGCGGCGCACCCGCGTGGCGCAGCGCGCGTTGTGATGGGCCGTTCGTCCCGCGCGGCGGGCCAAACCGGCGCCTTGCTTTGCGACAGGCGTGCGTTCTTGGCTTGAGCGCTTTTGACAAAACCTCGCTCCCGTGCTAGAATCCGCGCATAGTCTGAGCCAGCACCGAGATGCCCTGCTGACGATGTGTGTGAGCCTCATGCGCTCTAGGAAGCAGGGCATTGGACTATCGGTAGAGGGTCAGACTGCCTGTAGACCGGTCATCAGGCGTGGGGTCCACCGGGGCAGTGAAGCGCCACAGCCAGCAAGGCGCGATCGCGCTGATGACCTAGACAACGGAGTTCAGGGGCAACGCGTCGCCCGGTCTCATGGGAATTGCCATCCGTATTGGGGCAAAGCCGGACGGCGCTGCTCGCGTGCCATGGTGCGCCAGCTTTCGGCGATGCGGAAGCTGGCGTTCTCTGTTTGGCGCGTGCGGCGAGGTCTGATTGGAGGAGAGCTATGCTACAGGACGTGAGATCCGGTCTGGAAGGAATCGTCGTCGCCGAGAGCACGATCTGTGCGATCGATGGGCAGGCGGGTACATTGTGCTACCGAGGGATCGACATCGGCGACCTGGCTCAGCAGTCGACGTACGAGGAAACAGTCTACCTGTTGTGGTACGGCGAGCTCCCGACTGCCGAGCAGCTGGAGGCGTTTCGCGCACGGTTGTCGGCTGAGCGAACAGTCGACGAGACGGTGTGGCAGATCCTGGTTTCCCTGCCCGGGAGACCGCCGCCGATGGAGGCGCTGCGCACGGCTGTCTCGGCCCTGTCGTGCTCGGATCCGGACGTGGGCGACTATGGACGCGAAGCGAACCTGAACAAGGCGCTGCGCCTGACGACACGTCTTCCGATCATCGTGGCGTACTATCAGCGCCATCTCGATGGTCTCGAGCGCGTGGAGCCGGACCCGGCGCTGGGTCACGCGGCGAACCTGCTGTACATGCTCCGTGGTGAGCGCCCCTCTCCGCTCGAGGAGCGAGCGATGGACTTGAGCCTGGTGCTCATGGCTGACCACGAGTTCAACGCCTCGACGTTCGCGGCGCGGGTGACTGCCTCGACCCTGTCGGACATGTACTCGGCGATCACGACGGCGATCGGCACCCTCAAGGGCCCGCTCCACGGTGGGGCTAACCAGCGCGCGATGGAGATGTTGCTCGAGATCGATGGGCTTGATCAGGTCGAGCCATACATCGGGGCAGCGCTGGCGGCGAAGAAGCGGATCATGGGTTTTGGGCACCGTGTGTACCGGGACAAGGCCGATCCGCGCTCCGCGTACTTGCGCGCCATGCTGAAGGAGCTGTGTGAGCAGCGGGGCGACTGCTACTACCACGACCTCGCGAAGAAGGTGGCGGACACGGTAGAGGCGATGAAGGGCCTGTACCCGAACGTGGACTTTTACACCGCGCCCTTGCTGCACTTGTTGGGCATACCGCTCGACCTGTTCACGCCGATCTTTGCGGTCAGCCGGATCGCGGGTTGGACATCGCACGTCATGGAGCAGTACGAGCACAACCGGCTGATGCGGCCCCTGTCGGCCTATGTCGGACCCGGGCAGCGCGGCTACATCCCGCTCGAAGACCGGTCCAACGGGTACAAGATCATCCGGTGAGGCAGGTCGTCCTGCCTGCGTACCGATGTCAGATCGCACCACGGGCAACCGAGAGGCTGCCCGTGGTGCCTATACGGGTTTGTCCGGTCTATGCACTCGTGCTATACTCCACGCGTTTGTGCGCACAGGCCCGATGGGACGCGCCTGGTGGCTGTGCGGGGGTCCGGCGCCTGCGTTGGCACAGGTTTGACAGGACGTGGGGATGATTTATCACATCGCGTTTGGCCTGCCAGCTGCGCTGCTCTCAGCGGCGCTCTATGTCGTGCTCGATCGCGTGCTGACGTGGCCACACTACTACTTTACCTGGGTGCTCTCGATCAGCGCGGTGACCTTTGCCTACTATGGGCTCGACAAGGGCCTTTCGATGGCACGGAACGCGCGCGTGCGCGTGCCAGAGCTGGTGCTGAACCTGTTGGCAGTGGCTGGAGGCTCGCTCGGCGCCTGGCTGGGACGCGCCCTCTTTCGTCACAAGACGAGCTTCCGGCGGCATTGGCCGATGTTCGTCATCCTCTTGGCGAGTACCCTGCTGCACGCGTACATCTTGCAGGCGCTGTACAGCGAGACACTGAACCTCGATTGGTAGGCAGGGCGGGGCTCGGAGCGGGGTACAGGTGCAGCGAGCGGCTGTGCGTCTGCCCGGTGTAAGGGGAACCCGTGAAGGTCGTCTACATCTCCATCTTTAGGCCCGGCGTGGGTGGTGGGGAAGGGCGGGTGGCACAGGACCTCGCGCGGCACCTCGCCAGGCAACACGAGGTAGCCCTGATCTGTCCTGGCGAGCGGACCGAGCTGGGTACGACGGGCGAGGGCATGCAGCTCCTCACGGTTCACAGTGCAGGAGAGGGAGCGGTCTCTGTCCCCCTGCTCTCGCAGGGCAATGTCGACCACGTTGTCGCCTTCCTCGACGCCTTTGCCCCCGACATCGTGCACGCGCACGAACCGGTCTCCCTGGCTCTGGTTGGGCAGATCTGGGCCCGGGCGCACGGCGTGCCCTTTGTCTACACCTCGCACGTCCTTCCCTCCAGGTTCCTTGACTTTGGCACAGGGGACCTGTTCCACGCGGTCAGGGGTCAGCTGAGCGAGAGCGTGGCAGCACAGTTCCTGACGCACTTTCACGAGGGGTGCGACGCAATTGTGGCGCTGAACCGGTTCGCAGCAGCCGACATCCGGAGCTCTGGCTACGAGGGACGGTTGCTGCTGATCCCGAACGGCAGCGAGCTGGACCGGTTCACGGAGTGCCGGTTCGCCGATCCGGGCGCGCACCGCAAGGCGCTTACCTTTATCGGCTTCGTCAACGCGCGCAAGAACCAGCTTTACCTGCTCAAGATGATGCGACACCTGCCGGGAACCTACGATCTGCTCTTGGTCGGCAAGCTGCTGAGCACACCCTATGGGCGGCAACTGGAGCGGTTCATCCATGCGCATCGGCTGCGCAACGTGGCGTTCACCGGTCAGGTGCCGTACGAGCAGATCCCGGGGATCTTGGAAAAGACGCACGTCCTGGTTTCAGCCTCCACAATGGAGGTGCAGAGCCTGGTGATCATCGAGGCGCTGGCTTCGGGGACGCCGATCGTGGGCTTGGCGAACGAGACGGTCGACGAGCTTGTCGATGGAACCGTGGGCGAGCGGTTGGAGAGCGATACCCCGCCAGAGGCATTCGCGCGTGCCGTGGCGCGCGTCTGTGCGCTGCCGGCAGAGGACTATGTCGCGATGTGCGATCGGGCCCGCGCACGCGCGGCGCCGTTCAGTTGGGCAAACGTGGTGGCGATGACGGTAGATGCCTACGACGCCCTGCAGGCGGCGCGCCAACCGCCCCTGCAGACCGATGAGGATCGCATCGCGGACCTGTTGTCCATGATCCCGTCCGGCGATGTGCGGCAGGCGATCGCGGAACGAGTGATCGGGCTGAACCGTATCCTGCACAGCATCCAGTCCGATGCGCGGCTGGACCTGCTTCGGTGGGCGCGGCGCATCTCGCCCCGGACTTGGTGGTCGGCGGTCATGACGCTGCTTTTCTCTGCGATCGCGTATCTAGTCGTCAAGTCACGTCCCTTCGCGCAGAAGGAGGCGTGGCGCGCCGCGTGGCGTGGCGCCGGGCGGCGAGGGGGAGGGCTGGCGCGCGACGAGAAGGAAACACAGGGCGATGTGGGCCCGCCCTCGCTTGGCCCACAGCCGGACTAGCGTCAGGTAGGGCAGCACACGAGGAGGGCGGAAATGTCTCATCCACAGATCGTACGGAGCAAGGAGCCGATCCGTCTGTTCAAGTCGGATGTGCTCGAGTTCTTTACGCACATCCATCCAGCCGTGATCGTGGCGATCTGGGTGCCGGTGATCGCCGCATTCGTGTACTGGTCGCTCATGGGGCCAGGTGCCGCCATTCGCCTCCCGGCGGGCATCCTACTCGGGCTGTTTGCGTGGACGTGGGTCGAGTATGCGATGCATCGCTTCGTGTTTCACTTTCGTCCCCGCACCCCGTGGCAGGAGCGAGTGTCGTTCCTGTTCCACGGTGTGCATCACGCCCAGCCCTTGTCCAAGACGAGGCTCGTGATGCCTCCGGCAGTGAGCATTCCCCTCGCTGCGGTGTGTTACGGCGTGCTGTACCTGGTCGTGCGCGTGATCCTGCGCGCGCCCTTGTGGGTGAGTCCCCTATTCGCCGGCTTGCTGGTTGGCTATCTGGCCTACGATCTGACGCACTATGCCACCCACCACTTCCGGGTGCAGTGGTCGGTCTTTCGCCACATCCGGCGCTACCACCTTCGCCACCACACGCAGACTCCGGACCAGCGGTTCGGGGTGAGTTCGCCATTGTGGGATATCGTGTATGGCACAAAGCCGCGCAACAACAGCTCGGAGAAAACAGCAAAGGGTGCCCGTCAAAGTTTTGCACGGTATGGCCATCTGGAGTAAGATCGCGGTCTTGACGGGTCACATACTATGCCAAGAGGGGAT
>JAFGIE010000168.1 GCA_016929775.1 Anaerolineae bacterium | reverse complement strand
TACGTCAGCCTGCAGTCGGCCCTGGCGCACTATGGGCTGATCCCAGAGTACGCGCCGGTGACCACCAGTGTCACCACGGCGCGTCCCGGGCGCTGGGAGACGCCGCTCGGGACCTACACGTATCGCCACATCAAGCCCGACCTCCTTGCCGGCTACCGCCGCACGGCAATGGGCGAGGGGCAGCACGCCTACGTCGCCACCCCAGAGAAGGCGCTGCTGGACCTCGCCTACCTGGAGCCGGGCGGCGACGCGCGCACCTACCTCGAGGGGCTGCGCCTGCAGCACCTAGACCTGCTGGACCTGGACGCGCTGCGCCACCTAGCCGATCGCGCGCAGCGTCCCAAGCTGGCGCGCGCGGCGGCGCGCATCGCCGAGATGGCACGCATCGAGTCCCTGGCGTACGAGGCAGTGTGAAAGCATACTTGCGCGAGCTGACCCGCGCCGCACAGGATCCGGTTCAGGCGCGAAACGTGGCACGGGAGTACCTCCAGGCGCGGATCCTGGAATGCCTCCAGCGTGCCGGCGCAATGATCCCACTCGCGTTCCACGGCGGGACGGCGCTGCGTTTTCTCTATGCGAGCCCGCGCTACTCGGAGGACCTGGACTTCGCCCTGGAGCACGCCCAGGACCTGTACCACCTTCGCACCTACTTGAAAGCGATCAATACGCAGCTGACCGCGGAAGGGTATCCCGTCGAGCTGCGCGTCAACGACCAAAGGACCGTGCATAGTGCGTACGTACGGTTCCCGGGCTTGTTGTACGAGCTGGGCCTTTCGCCACACCGCAGCCAGGTGCTCGCCGTCAAGATCGAGGTAGACACCCGCCCGCCTGCTGGCGCAGCGCTAGAGACGACCATCGTCCGGAGGCACGTGATCCTCCACCTCCAACACCACGACCGCGCTTCCTTGCTTGCAGGCAAGCTCCACGCCATCCTACAGCGTCCCTACCTCAAGGGACGAGACATCTATGACTTGGTATGGTACCTGAGCGATCCCGATTGGCCCCCGCCCAACCTCACCATGCTCAACAACGCGTTGCAGCAGACGGGCGGGTCCTTCGGAACCCTCACCGACCAGAGCTGGCGGGCGGCGCTGCGAGATCGCCTGGTTGCCGCGGACTGGGACCAGGTTGTCGGCGATGTGGAGCCGTTCCTCGCGCAGGGCGCCAGCGCCGACCTGCTGTCACGCGAGCGCGTCCTGCGCACCATCCGGTAACGCGAGCGCAAGCCATCCGGTCTCTTGGGAAGAGCGGACCCCCGCGTCGCCCGCGGGCCTCTCCACGCCCAGTTCGGGGGATCGCCGGGGGTTGCCCGTGGGTCGATGGCATGGTACACTGGGACAGGAGGCCCTTCGGGACGCACGTCCTGGCGCCTCACACTCCAGATCCCGGGAGGGAGCGCGTGCTGATCGACTATACGATCAACAGCCGAGTCACCGTCCAGATCACGGGGTCGATCCCGTCGGGGCTGCTCGGTCGGGTCGAGGACGGGCCCAAGGCCATTATCCGCAACCGCGAGATCGCGTGGGGCGCTCGCGTGCCAGTGGATGCCTATGTGGGCCAAGTGCGCGAGGCGATCGTGGTCGGCTATAACCCGGCGTACGAGGAGCTGGAGCTCAGCCTGCGCCTGGCGGAGCGCGATCCGTGGGAGCACGCCGAGGATCGCTACCGTCCGGGGCGCGAGGTGCAGGGGCGCGTGGTCGGCCTGACCGAGCGCGGCGCGTTCGTCGAGCTGGAGCCGGGCGTGGAGGGCTACCTGCCCCGCTCCGCACTGCCCCTCGACGACGAAGCCCGGATCGAGGATTGGCTGTGGATCGAGGACCGGGTCAAGGCGATCGTCTCGCGCGTTGACGTGTCGCGCCGGCGCATGGGACTCAATGTGCGCGCCCTGCTCGAGCGGCGCGAGGCCGAGATGCAGCGCCGGCTGTGGGCAAGCGCCGACCGCAGCGCGTCAAACGCGGCGACCCTGGCTGAGTTGCTGCCCACCGACGTCCGCCTCCGCTTGCTGCGGCTTGGCGGCGATGCAGAGGCGATCGCCGGTCCCCCGCTGCAGGCGCTGATCGTCGAGGACGACGAGACCTTTGCCGCCGGGCTGGAGAGCCTCCTGCAGCGGAACGGGTGCCAGGTCACGCGCACGGCAGACGCGATCGCCGGCTTGAGTGCGGTGCGCGAGCAAGGGACGCCGTTCGACCTGGTCTTGCTCGACCTGAACCTGCCCGGGCCCAAGGGGCACCAGCTCGTCCGCCAGCTCCAAGAGGAGAGCCCATCTTCCTACCTGGCGATGGTTCTCGAACCAGCCCCGCTGCACGACCAACCGGAGGCGTGGGCGCGCCTGCGCGAGAGCGGAGTGGACGTCTATTCCAAGGGCGATGGCGATGCGCTGCGCGACGGCTTGCTCGCCGTCCTGCGGGCGCTGCGCGACGGCAAGCCGGTCGCCGAACCCGGGCGCACACGCCACTTTCCCGAAGCCGCGATCCCGCGCGTCGCCCCAGGCAGTCCCGAGGATGAGGGAGAGCGTGAGGCGCCCCCCCTGCTGCCCGAACAGCAGGCGACGCTGGACGCGGCGCTGGAGCGCCTGGCGTACAGCACGGGGGCGGACGTGGCGGTACTGCTGCGCCTGGAGCCGGGCCAACGGCGCCCAGAGGTCGAGGGAGCAAGCGGGGCGCCCTTCCCGATCGAGCAGGCGCCGCCGGATCTGATCCACAGCCCGCTCAAGGATGTCCTGCAGCGGGGTCAGGAGATCTGCGAGCGCGTGCCCCCCGATTCGCGCAAATTCGAGCGGCTCCTCGCCCTGCGCCCCTTTCGCGCGTTCCTGGGCATGCCCGTGCCGCCGGTGGGCGCCGCCCACTATGGGCTGGTGCTACTCAAGGATCAGGGCGCCTTTACGCGTACGGGGCGCCGCGAGGCATCCAACGCGGCGTACCTGATCGCCGGGATCCTACAGGAGCGGCGGCTGAGCCACGCGCTGCAGCCGTGGCAGGCGCAGAACCTGATCGGTCGCCTGATCAGCAGCGCGATCCACGAGATCAACAACAAGCTGGGCGCGATCCAGTTCATCGCGGAAGGCCTGCACGAGGACCTGCGCGACCTGGCACGCTGGCCCGAGAAGGCCAAGGACGCGACCCTGATCCACAGCATGGAAGAGGCAGTGGAGCAGATCCTGAGCGCACAGCGCGAAGCGAGCCTGCTGCGGGACCAGTACCTCAGCCTGACCGCGAGCGATGAACCGCAGGCGGTCGACCTGGACGAGTTGGGCCAAGGGATCGCGCGCGTGCTGCGCGCCGACGCACAGCGCCACAACGTGATCCTCAAAGTGCGCGCAGCGACGGGCGTGCCCCCCGTGGACGCCCGCCCCAGCCAGCTGCGCCAGATCTACATGAACCTGATCCTGAACGCGATCCAGCAGATGGCCGATCTGGGACAGCACAGCACGCTGACCGTAGACCTATCGTACCATCCCGGTGCGCAATGGCCCGTGCAGGTGCGCTTTGCCGACAGCGGACCGGGGGCGCACTATCAGCTCTGGGAACGGATCTTTGACTTTGGCTTCACCACACGTTCGGGCGGCGCCGGGCTGGGGCTGACGATCTCGCGCCAGATCGCTACCAGCCTGGGCGGGCGCCTGCGGGTGCTCGAGAGCTATATCCTATGGGGCACGACGTTCGTACTGGAGCTACCGGAGGGAAGTGAGCATGCAGGAAGCGATCCGGCTCCTGTTGGTCGATGATGACGACAGGTTTCGCGCCCAACTATGCGCACGCCTCGCACGCAAGGGGATCGAAGTAGAGGACGCCGCCAACGGGCCACAAGCTTTGCAAATGGCGGCGGCGTGCGGAGGACGCTATGACGTCGCCCTGATCGACCAGGTGATGCCGCCCCCAAACGGGATCGAGACCATGCGCCGGCTGCGCGAGCTGTATCCCGAGATCGAGGTGATCATCCTCACCGGCTGGGGAGACGTCGAGTTGGGCCAGCAGGCGATGGACGCCGGCGCGCACCGCTACCTGACCAAGCCCATCCAGAACACCGACGACCTGGCGATCAACCTGCAGATGGCGGCGCAGTACGGCTGGGAACGCCAGCGGCGGCTCGGTCTGCAGGCGCTGGTGCGCGCCGGGCAGGTGATCGGCGCGGCGCAGAGCCACGATGCGCTGTACACACGCCTATATGCCGAGGCGCGCGCGCTGCTGCCTGCGCTGGACAGCTTTGTCGTAGCCCAATACGACAGCGCAAACGCGATCCTGACGTTCAGGTTCTGCAAGCTGCAAGACACCGACCTGGAGCTGCCGCCGCGCCAGGGCGAAAACGGGATCCTAGAGTACGTGGTGCGCGAAGGCCAACCGCTCGGCCTGCCGTACGGCGATGCGTCCTTCCGGCAAAAGCACCAGCTCGCCCCCCCACACCCAGCGCGTGGGCCCGCGCAATCGCTGATCGCCGTCCCGGTCTTTGTCGGCGAGCAGCTGTGGGGCGTGATCGAGGCCTCGACGGGGCAGGAGAACGTGCGCTACACGCGCGAGCACGTCGAGATCATGCAGGCCTTTGCCAACCAGGTCTCCGTCGTGATCCGCAATCTGGAGCAGCTCGAAGAGGCGCGGCAGCTGCAGCGCGCGCTGGCGGCGCTGGCAGGCAGGCGGGGCGCTGCGGAGGTCGAACGCGCGATCGTGACCCAGGCGCACGAGCTGATCGGGCACGACTATACCTCGCTGATCCTGCACGCCCCGGACGGCACGCTCTACAAGGCGCGCCCGGTGATGCCGCCAACCTACGTGGACGAGTTCGAGGAGCCGCGGCAGCACGAGGGGATCAGCCGCTACGTCATCGAGACAGGTCAGCGCGTGACGATCGAGGACGTACAGCGCGATCCGCGCGTCAAGGAAAGCATCCGCCAGGCTGGGATCCGGTCGATCTTGGCCCTGCCCCTGATCCACGGGCGCCGTGTGTCGGGCGTGCTGTTCACGCACACGCTCAAGCCGTGGCGCTTTGCGGAACACCACCTCAGCCTGTGGCAAGCCTTTGCCGCGCAGGCAGCGGCGGTCCTGCACGACGCCCTGGAAGAGAGCGTCAGCGAGGTGTGGAAGACGCTAGACCGGCAGATCGCGACCTGCGAGGACCGCGCCGAGATCTACCGTCTCTTTGCCGAGCAGGCGCGTGCGGCGCTGCACGCCGACCTGGCAGTCTATTACCCGCACGACCCCACGGTGCCCGGCGCGCGCTCCCGGTTGGTGCTCGGCGAGTGCATCCACGTCGGGACGCTGCGCACGCCGTGGGAGATCCCGCGTGGGGGGCTGGGCGGCGGCGTGCACGACGCGATCGACAGCGCCCCGGACGGGCTGTTGATCGTGAACGACCTGTCGGGCGAGCACGCGCGCTGGCAGAGCCGGCTCACGCAGCGCGAAGGGATCCGGGCGTTCGTGGGCCTGCGCCTGCAAGTACTGCCCGAGGGACAGCGCACGCCGCGAACGGTAGGCATGTTGTTCCTGAACTTCCGGCGAACGACAAGTTTCGCCCGTGAGGATCTGGTCGGGCTGCAGCTTGCCGGAAGCCGGGTGGCAGCGGCAATCCAACGGCTCTACTTGCTCGACGTGCTCGAACGGCAGCGGCAGCGGCTGAACGAACGGCTGCGCGCGATCGTCGAGGTGTTCGAGGCGTATCGCGAGCGGCATGACACCGCCTGGATCCTGAACCGCATCGCGGCGACGATCCGGGAGACGCTGGGACTGGACGCCTGTTTGCTGATCGAGCACGACGCCGCACAGGCGACGTTCGGCGCGCGCGGCGGGGCGGGGCTGGGACAACCGGTCGAGCGCTATGTCCTGGACCACGAGGCCATGGCATCCCTCCTGGACGCGCCCGATCCGGTGGTGATCCAGGTCGCAGAGGACGATCCGCGGTATGCCGAGGCGGGCTTGGTCCGGCAGGAGGGGATGCACACCCTGATCGTGTGTCCACTGCGCGCGGAGGGCGAGCGCCCCGGGCTGCTCGTCGCTGGCTACCGCCGCCAGAAGGCGATCGAGGGGGAGGAACTGGAAGCGGTCGCCGTCTTTGCCGACCTGGCGGGGCTGATGCTGCGCGACGCCCGGCTGCAGGATGCCCTGGACCACGCCAGGAAGCGGACGGAACAGCGCCGCTTCCTGCACTGGATGACGATGGTCGAAGGCGCGTGGCGGCACTCACTGGAGGGCAAGGGCGCGGCGATCCGCAACCACGTCGCGATCCTCGAGAAGCGCTTGGCTCAGGCGGCGCACCCGGCGCAGACCGCAGCGGGCATCGCCGAAACCCTGCAGACCATCGACCGCCTCGCCAAAGAGGTCGCGTCCGCGCCGACCCGCGCCGCACAGTCGTGGGAGTGGGAGCCGGAACCGCTGCCCCTGGCGCCGCTGCTCGAAGAGATGGCACAGCGCGAAGCCCAGCCCTCCTTGCCGGGCAGCCCAGCGACGGTCACGATCGAGACGGCGGTAGAGGGGCTGAGCGGCGTACAGGTGCGCGGGCACCGCCGTTGGCTGATCTCGGCGCTCGAGGGGCTGCTGCAGAACGCCGCCCGCGCCATGCCCGAGGGGGGCACGATCGCCATCCACGGCACGCGCAACGAACGGTGGGCGGAGGTGCGGATCCGCGACACCGGCGCCGGTGTGCCCTCCGCGATCCAGCGCAAGCTGTTCCGCGAGCCGATCCCGCGGACCCTACTCTCACAGCAGCCCGGCTCACCGGGCATGGGGATCGGTGCGCTGTTGTCGGCGTGGATGATCGAGCACGAGGGGGGAAGCATCACGCTGGAACGTCCAGGACCGGGCGATACGACCGTGCTGGTCCGCCTTCCTATAGCCGAGGAAGCAGGGCAATGAACCGACATCGGGTCGTCGCCATTGGACGGGACCCGTACTGGCTCAATGCGGTGGCTGCCGCCGCGTGGGCGGCGATCGCAGTCGAGACGATCCCCTGCCAAGACGACTATCCGGCGTGCCTGGAGCACCTGCCTGCGGCGGACCCCGAGGCGCTCTTGCTGGTCGACGCCACCGGTCATGCCGATGTGGCGGCGGTCACGTGCGCCCTGCGCGCCCGTGGCTGGCGCTACGCGGTGGTGGTGGCAGCCGATCCCTCGACCCGCGAAGCGCGCGCTGTGCTCCGCGAGGGAACCGCGTACGACTACTGGCCCAAGTCGTGGTCATCCAGGACGATCCGGCGTGCGCTGGCGCGCTGTGTAAAAGAGATATGGGAGGGGGACCCGTGAGCAAGGCCATCGTACTGCTCGCCGATAACGATCCCGACTACCGCGAATCGCTGCGACTGCTGCTCGAACTGGAGGACTATGCCGTCGTGGAAGTGGATTCGGTGCAGACGGCGGAGGCTGCCCTTGCGGAGGCAGATCCCGCACACGCAGGGCGCCAGATCGACCTGGTACTCGCGGACCTGCGCCTGACCGACCACAAGAACGACCGCGATTTCAGCGGGCTGCTGGTGGCGAAAGCCGCGTCCGCACGCGGGATCCCGTGCATCGTGATCACCCAGTACGACACGGTAGAGGCCACACGGCACGCGCTGCGCGCACGGGGCGCGGCGCCCTTGGCCGAAGACCTGGTCCCCAAGCGCGATGGCCCACAGGCAGTGATGGACGCGATCGAGGTCGTGTTGGGTCGCCGTCCAAAGGGGCCGATCGACGCCCCGCCCGACCTGGCGATCGACCTCGAGCAGGGACTGGTCTACCGCAAGGGCGATCCGGTCTCCCTCTCCCCGTTGCAGTACCGCCTGCTCTCCCACCTCTATGCCCACGAGGGCAAGGTCTGCGAGACAGCCGACGTGATCCAAGCCGTATACGGCGAGCAGGTCCCGCCTGGACAGGCGAGCGCCGACGGGCGGCTGGAGCGCCTTGTCTTCCGCCTGCGGGTCAAGATCGAGGACGACCCGCACCAACCGGTCCACCTGACCACGGTGCACGGGCGCGGGTACCGGCTCGTGTGCTAGCGCCGCGCCGCCGGAACGCCCAACGACGCCACGGTCCTGCGTAGGCAGGTCGTGTTCATTCGTGCTATCGCGTGGGATCTGGGCCCTGTCCACGCCTTTCCTCCTGCTTACCCCCTGCTCTGCACGCTGATCCTGCCGGCAGCTGTGGCCCGCCCGGTCTAGGTTCGCGCCCTCCGATGCGGTACCATGGGCATGCAAGTGCGAGAGATGGCAGGAGCCGCGGATTGTGAACCAAGGAGGGGGCACATGACAGGGCCAACCGTGTTCTTGATCGCCATCGGGATCCTGGTCTTCTTTATGCTCGCAGTCCAGGTCGCACTGTACAGGGGGAGGGCGGAGGGCTACCGGGACGCGTACCGGCAGATCGGGAGCAACGCCGCCAACGACGGGTTCGGGTTCGGCTGTCTGAAGGTGTTCGCCGCGATCGGCTTTATCGCCTTTGCGGGACTGTGCCTGTACCTGGGCATGGCGCTGTCGAACGGCGCATCTTGATCGGGACGCATGGTAGGGACGCCCCGGCGGGGCGTCTCTACTCCCTCGCACCATCCCACCCCCTCAAGAGCCACGCCCCTGGCGAATTGCCCGTTGACACGCTTGCACGCATAGGATATCCGATAAGATCGCGCGCCTTTTGGATGAGCGATCTCGTCCCTTTGCATGATGCGCTCGTTGTGCGGGCATGGTAGAATGGGGGACAACGGCTACCTGGGAGTTCCCGATGCACAGACCGCACACACACTATGACCTGCAGCCCCTCGCAGCGGGCGTATGGGCGGCGCTCGCACAGCCGGGCGGCGTGGCGCACGCCAATGCCGGGATCGTCGACCTGGGTGCACATACGCTGATCTTTGACGCCGCCCCCTCGTCCGAGGCAGCAGGCGAGCTGCGCACCGCGGCGGAGACGCTTACCGGGCGGTCCGTCGCCTACCTGATCGACAGCCACGGGCACGCCGGGCACTGCGCCAACGACGATGTCTTTGACAACGACGCGATCGTCGTCGCCACGGACCACGCCGGGCAGGAGCTGCTGGCACGCGGTTGCCGGCTCTCTGTGCAGACCTTTGTCGGACGGCTCACCTTCCACGGGCGCGCGCGGCGGGCAGACCTGATCGCACCCGGGCACGCCCACAGCGCCGGCGACTGCTACCTGGTGCTGCCAGGGGACGGGATCGGGTTCCTTGGCGATCTGGCCTCTTTTGGCTGCCAGCCTGCGTTGGATGACACCGATCCTGAGGCCTGGAGCGCCTGGTTGGCCGAGTGGGAGCGGTCAGGCATGGACGTCGTGGTGCCAGGGCATGGCCCAGTGGGCGGCAAGGCCGAGATCGCCGCGCAGCGGCTCTATCTGCACGTGCTCCAGGCCCTGGTGGTCGAGGCCCTGCGCGACGGGCGCGCCCCCGAGGCGGCGCTCACGCAGCGCCTCCCCGCCCCATTCGATTCGTGGTCAGAGAGAGGACTGCTGCGCAAAGAGAACGTACGCGCGATGGCCCGTTACCTGTCCCACCCGTCATAGGAGGTGCTACCGATGTCGCGGCGCTCGTACCCGCTCGCCCTCCTGTCTATCGCGGCGGTCTTGGTCGCCGCATGCACCGCTGCGCCGGCATCTCCGCCGGTCGATACCCCAACTGCCACGTCGAGCCCGCCGACCGCGACCGTCACGACCACGCCCACCGCCGCGGGTCAGGCGGTCACGCCTACGACGACCGCGGCGGTCAGGACGACCGCGGCGGTCAGGCCAACCGCAGCGCCCACCGCTCTTCCAACAGAACCGCCCACGCTTCCCGCGCCCACTCCCCAACGCGAGCGCGCCGATCTGCCGGGGGCGCGCCTGACGATCGTCTACGACAACGTCCCGTACGACGCGCGCCTGCGGGCAGAGTGGGGGTTCGCCGCCTGGATCGAGTACGGCGCCCACGTCCTGCTCTTCGACACCGGCGGCGACGCGACCGCGCTGCTGCACAACCTGCGGACACTGGGCCTCGACCCGGCGCGGATCGAGGCGATCGTCCTGTCGCACGAGCACGGCGACCACGTGGGCGGCTTGCTGGGCCTGCTCGAGACCGGCGTCGCGCCGACCGTGTACGCGCCCACCGCCCTGCCGGCGCACCTGAAGGAGCAGATCGCGGCGCGGACATCGCTGGTCGCGCGCGCAGACACGGTCGAGGTCGTACCTGGCGCGCACACGACCGGCGAGCTGGGCGGCGGCGTGATCGAGCAAGCCTTGGTGCTCGAGACGGCGCGCGGCAGCATCGTCGTCACCGGCTGCGCGCACCCCGGCGTCGTACCGATCGTGCGGCGCGCACGCGAGATCGTCCCCGGCGAGATCGCCCTGCTCGTCGGTGGGTTCCACCTCGCGCAGCAGTCCGCCTCGAGCGTGGCGGCGATCATCGAGGACCTGCGCGCGCTGGACGTGATCAGGACCTGCCCCACCCACTGCACCGGCGAGGCGGCGATCGCGGCGTTCGCGGCGGCATATGGGGAGGGCTATGTCGAGGGCGGCGTCGGGCGCACGATCGAGATCGACGGCGCCGCAGGTGCGCCCTGAGCGATCCGGAGAACCTGTGGAGTGAAAGGAAGGCACATGGACACACAGACGTTCGCACCCAACCGCAAGTACCGCATCAAGCTGCAGATCGAGTTCACCGCCATCGCCCTGCTCGTGCTCCTGGGGGGCCTGTTCCTGGCGATCCCGATCGGGCTGGAAGAGGGCTTTGGCGCCTCGCTGATCACAATGATCGTCGTGGGGGGCCTAGACGTCCTGTGGTGGGCGCCCGCGATGCTCCTGGCGGGCCCGTACTACCGCAGCCTGGGCTACGAGATCCAGGATGAACAGGCGATCGTGCGCGTCGGGATCTGGACGCGCTCGGTCAAGCACGTCCCCTACCGCACGGTGACCAACATCACGGTCAAGCGCGATGTGCTCGACCGCTCCCTGGGCCTGGGCACGCTGGAGATCCAGACCGCCGGCATGAGCGGATCGTCGGGCGGCGCAGAGCAGAGCCTGGTTGGGCTGGAGGACGCGCAGCAGGTCTACGACCTGGTCGCTCGCGCGCTGGGACGCTTTCGCGGGAGCATGGCGCCCACAGCGACGGAAGCCGAAGGGAAGCGCGAGGTCGGGCTGACCGAGATCCTCGCCGAGCTGCGCACCATCCGCCGGCTGCTGGAACGCTGAGAAGGGACGGCGTGAACGCGCGCCTGTGACTTGGCCCCGGTTCTCGGCGACTGGGTCTACCGCGAGTAGGGCGCAGGAGGAGAGCGATGGATGGACGGAAACGCCGCCTGCTTGCGATCGCCCGGCTGCTGGCGGTCGCATGCGTGCTGGCGCTGTGCGTTGCCTGTGACGCGCCGGCGGCGCTCGACCCCGCCACGGTAGCGTGGGACGACCGGGGCCTCTACGCCCAAGGCCTAGTCGAGGGAGAGCGGGCAGCGCTGGCAGCGCTCGAGGGGGCGACCGTGTACCACATGGACCTCTCGCTCCCGCGGGACCTCGCCCGCCTGGAGGGGCGCCAGCAGGTGCGCTACACCAACCGGGAGGAGGTCGCGCTGCAGGCGATCTATTTTCGGCTCTACCCCAACCTCGCCGGGTCCGAGATGGACGTGTCGGAGCTGGCGGTAGACGGGCAGGCGGTGGTGCCCGTCTACGAGTACGGCGACAGCGCGCTGCGCGTGACGCTGCCTACGCCGCTTGCCCCTGGCGACCAAGTTACGATCGAGATGGGCTACACCGCGTCCGTACCGACCGAGATGGGCGGAAACTATGGCCTGTATGGCTACTTTGACCGGGTGCTGGTGCTCGATACCGCGTACCCGGCAGTCGCCGTGTACGACGATGGGGCGTGGCAGGTCGGCTATCCCTCGCCCAACGGAGACGTGACTTACTATGATGCGAGCCTGTACATCGTGCGCGTGGACGCCCCCGCCAACCTGACCCTGGTCGCCTCTGGCGTCGAGATCGACCGCGATCGCAGCGCCAGCCGCCAGTCGGTGACGTTCGCCGCTGGCCCAGCGCGCGATTTCTACCTCGCCGCCAGCAGCCGCTTCGCCGAGGTCACGGCACAGATGGGCGAGACGACGGTGCGCAGCTATGGCGTCCGCGGGACGGAGGACCGCGCCCAGCTGGCGCTCCGGGCTGCGGTGCAGGCTCTGGCAGTGTATGGCGAGCG
>JAFGIE010000167.1 GCA_016929775.1 Anaerolineae bacterium | reverse complement strand
GCAATCGACCAAGCGCAGTATCCGGGGCAAGCGCCTCAAAGCAGGTTGGGACGAGGACTACCTCGCTCAGGTCCTCTGCAGCATTTAGATGCGATTGCCCTCCAAGTGTACCTGGGTGGGGTGCATCGGGAGCGCGATATGGATGAGGACGCGTTGATCGCCGCCGCACAGGGCGGCGACCGCAACGCATTCAACCAACTGGTCGTGCACTACCAGGACCTGGCGTACAATGTGGCCTACCGCGTGCTGGGCGATCCGGATGGGGCGGCAGATGCCACGCAGGACGCCTTTCTCTCTGCGTTTCGCGCCATCGCGCGCTTCCGCGGTGGGTCGTTTCGCTCGTGGCTGCTGCGCATCGTGACCAATGCCTGCTACGATCAACTGCGCGTCAAGCAGCGTCGTCCCACCGTGTCCCTCGACGCCGATCCGGAGCTGGACTGGGAAGAGTGGACCGAGGACGAGGGCGAGCTCCCCGACGAGTTCGCGGAGCGCAGCGAGCTCAGCCGCGCGATCCAGGATGGCTTGGGATCGCTCCCCGACGAGCAGCGGGTGATCCTGGTCCTCTCTGACATCCAGGGCATGGCGTACAAGGATATCGCGCGCACCCTGGGCCTCTCACTGGGAACGGTCAAGTCGCGCCTGAACCGGGGGCGGGGCAAACTGCGCGACTATTTGCAGTCCCATGCGGAACTTTTGCCTGCCCGCTACCGTCTACAAGACGAGGGCGGAGGAGCGTTTGGCGTGGCGAGGCTGGTGCTCGAGTGGGTCGCCGACCTCCTTCCCGCGCGATGGTTCAGGTGGGGAGCAGACAACTTTGAGTGAGCAGGGTGCATTATGGGCAACCGAGAACACCGCTACGTAGACCGGCGCCTGTCCGCCTATCTGGACGGCGAGCTGGGGAACCGAGAGCGGGCCCGTGTGGAAGCACATCTGGCGCGCTGCCAGGAGTGCCGCGCCAGCATGCGCGCGCTGCGGTGGACCAAGCAGCTGCTGCAGCAGGCGCCGGCGATCAAGGTGCCGCGGTCCTTTGTGGTGCGCGAGGCCGATGTCGCGCGACCGCAGCGTGCGTTCGTGCGCAGGCCCTTGGCGGTCACGCAGTGGGCGACAGCTGTCGTCGCCCTGCTGTTCGTGCTCGTGCTGGGCGGCGACCTGTTGCTCGGCGCCCGCCTGCCGGGCGCGCTTGACGCGCGTTCTTGGCGCGGCGGCGAGGGCAACGTCGCCGCGCCGGTTGCGCTCCAGTCGGAGCAGGTCACGGTGGTCGAAGGGACGGCGCCTGTGGAGGCGACGACCGAGATGGTCGTGGAGGGTCTCCAGGCGCCAAGCCCGGTGGAGGAGCCGGCGTCCAAGGCAGCGCCCGAGGGGGAGGGGGCGCGTGATGCGCCCCCCGCGCCGCCGCCCGGAATCCGGGGCGAGTTCGCCGAGCCGGTCACGACGACAGTCCCCGGCGAGCCGATGATGGCGCTCGCCGTGCCCCAAGAGGCCTATACGGAGACGCAGCAACTAGAGGACGCGGCGCCAGAAGCTGCGGCGCCAGAAGCCGCGGCGCCAGAAGCCGCGGCGACCCTGGTCGGCGGGGCTCCGATCCCGGGGACGACCGTTCCCCACGAGAGGGGACCTGAGCAGGAGCTGGATGAGCTGCCAAGCGGAGGCGGCGGGCTTGAACCGCAGGAGACCGCAGTGCCCGGCGAAGCGGATGACGAGTGGGCAGAGACGGAGGCGCGCGCTGCCCCGTGGCGCACGGTCTGGCTGGGGGTCGAGGCGCTGCTCGGCGTGGCGCTGCTGGGGTTGGTGGTCGCGGTGGTCTGGATGCGCGCGCGGCGATAGCGGGTGCAGCACAGCCCGGTGGTTGACGGGCATGGTGGCGAGAACCAGGGGGAGGGACACGGATTCTGTGTCCCTCCCCCTTTTTTGTCCTCCTTGACCTCTTCTCCGGGCTATGGTATGATCAAATTGACTACATCGGATCGGCATGGTCTCTGCCGCACCTACGCCCCACGCGTGCGATCCCCGTTGGCAACCCCTGTGCTGGGGTGCCACCTGCACTGCGGCAGTCGGCCCTGGGTTACGCCTAGGAGGTTGTTATGCGCCGCGTGTACGTGCCTCTCCTCTCCCTGCTTGTGCCCCTGGTCGCGATCGCGCTTGCCCTGAGCCTGCTTCCTGCCGCAGCCAAGCCACCGGCTGTGCCGTCGCTCGGCATGGCGCCCGCGCCGGCGATCGAAGTCGCCTTGCCAGCGTCCCCAGCGGTCCAGGCTGGGCCCGCGGCGCCGGGCGACGGTGACGCCCTTGCCCCGGCGAGCCTCGAGATCGCGCAGCCGGGCGGCGATGCGCTAGACGTCCAGGCGCGCGGCGACGACCCGTACGTCTTGGATTGGGGGTGGGTCGCGCCCGCGCGGGATGAGACGGAGGACGAGATCCCAGCCCGGGTGATCAACCGCCCGCCCCGCCCGCCCGCCGAGATCGGATGGGCAGTGGCGCGCGACGAGGCGCGGGCGTATGGTGTATCGTCTCGGGTGCCGGTCATGCCTGTGCCGCTCCACGCACCGCTGCCCGTCGCGCCGGACAGCCCTGCGCCGCCGACCCAGGCGCCGCAGGACAGCGCCGCGATCTGTGCGGCGCCCAGCCCACTGCTCCGTGAAGCGCCTGCCGGCGCGCCGCTGCGCCCTACACCGACGGCGATCGGCGTGCCCGTGTATGACCTCAGGGCGAGCCAGTACGCCATCGCGGAGGGATCGATCCACGCCTCAGGGGCGCCCTACTCGATCACGCTCTCTCCCGTGCACCGCAACAGCGACGGCAACAGCGTGGGCTATTCCTCGGTCTTTGTCTTTACCAATACTTCCGCCCTCGCGGGTGCATATGTGCTCGACTTTTACTGGCCCAACGGGCAGTACGTCGGCAGCGAGGGTCCCTTCAACCTGGATGCGGGCAGCAGCCAGGTCTACGCCATGTCGTCGGCTGCCTTTGGCGAGACGAGCTTTGTCGGGAGCGTGGTTATCGGGGGCGATCAGGCCCTGGACGCGGCGATCGCGTCGCCGGAGTATGGGATCATCGGCGGCGTGGTCTACCAACCGGACGGCATGACGCCGCAGCAGATCCAGCAGCTCCACCTGTACCGCCAGTGGGACAACGCCTGGCTCGGCTCCACCTACAACATGGGCGACGGGGCCTTTTACTTGGGTGGATTGCCCGACGGGGATGCTGTGCTGTGGGTCCAGGCGGGCTATCCCTGGGCCAACCAGTGGTACGACGGGGTGATGCAGGGGGATCAGGCGACCTGGCTGACCATCGCCGGGGCGAACGAGGTGACGATCGCCGTGACCCTGCAGGCGGGCGGGCGGATCACCGGCACGGTCTACGATCGTGTGTCGGGGATGCCCCTGGAGAACGTGAACGTCGACATCGACCAGGGCGGCTATGGCGCCTGCACGGACGCGGGCGGGCACTATGTGATCGAGGGCTTGCCCTACGGCGACTATATCGTCGTCGCCGGGCGGGGGTGGAACTGGTGCCTGAACCGCCAGACCGACTGGGTGTACGAGTATTACCCGGTCACGCTCGACGGCGCGGACGACACGGCGCAGGGGATCGACTTTACGCTCGATCCGGGCGGCACGATCAGCGGTACGGTGTACAATAACGATCACACGCAGCCGCTGGCAAACATCAACGTGGATGTCGAGGGCGGCGGGTATGGGACCTGCACCGACGAGAGCGGGCGCTATGCGATCGCGGGCCTCGTCCACGGCGACTATCGGGTCCGCGCGGGCGGAGGCTGGAACTGGTGCCTCGACCAGCAGTCGATCTATGCCGAAGAGTTTTACCAGGAGAGCGCGACTCCCGACCTGGCGACGACGTTGACGGTGAGCATGACCCAGCTCGCGTGGTCGGGGATCGATTTCACGCTCGACGAGGGCGGCAAGATCGTCGGTAGAGTGACTGCCGAGGGTGGCGGACCCCTCGAGAACGTGCGCGTGGATGCCTGGTCCTATGATACCAACGAGTACAACTACCAAGCGTGGACCGATGCCAGTGGGCAGTACACGATCACGGGCCTGATCGACGACGACTATCGCGTTGGCGTGACCGACTGGTCGTGGATCCCGGCGGGCTATGCGTGGCTGTACTACGATGGCACGTATGACTGGAACGAGGCGGCGCGCGTGCCCGCTTCCGCCGGGACGACCACCTCGGGGATCGACTTGGCGCTCAAGCCGGGCGGCACGATCACCGGTTGGGTGCGCGACGAGGGAGGCAACCCCCTTCCGAACCAGAACGTTCAAGCCTGGGTGCCGGACTCGCCGATCGGCAGCGGCGCGTGCAGCGACGAAAACGGCTACTATGAGATGCGCGCGTTGCCCTATGGCGACTATGTCGTCCAGGGGGGCGGCAACTGGTTGTGCAACGGCGAGCCCAGCTGGTACGCCCAGGAGTACTGGGAGGACGTCCAAGACTGGGACCAAGCGACGCCCGTGCCGGTGAACGCCGATACCCCCAACCAGACGGCGATCGGCTTTCAGCTCGCGCCAGCAGGGATGCTCATGGGGCGCGTGACCGACGCACTGGATAACCCTCTGTCGAACACGCACGTCGAGATCTGGATGGACGGGACGAGCATGGGCTATGGTGCGTGCACCGACGACAACGGCGAGTACGCGATGGCGGGCTTGACGTACGGCGAATGGAGCGTCGCGGCGGGCGGGGGATGGGATCCCTGCCAGAACGCACCCTCGCCCTACGCGCGCGAGTACTATTCGGGGACGCACTGGTTCGATCAGGCGACGCCCGTGCTGATCAACGGGGTCTATACGACCGTCGCCGGGATCGACTTGGCCCTCGACGTGGGGGGCTCGATCGCGGGACGGGTCACCGCTCACGACACGGGCGCGCCCCTGGCGGACGTTTCCGTCGAGGTGTACGAGGTTCAGACCGGACAGGGGGGCACGAACGCCTGGACCGACGCGGGCGGTTACTACACAGTCACGGGCCTGCTGGACGGCGACTATCGCGTCCAGATCACGGACCAGGGCTCGATCCCGGACGGCTATGCCTGGATGTACTATGACGGCGTGTTCAGCGAGTCGGAGGCAACGCCAGTAGCCGTGACGATTGGCGCGACGACCGGCGGGATCGACTTGGCGCTCAAGCCGGGCGGCACGATCACCGGTTGGGTGCGCGATGAGGGCGGGAACCCGCTGGCAAACATCTCGCTCGGCGCCTGGGTGCCGGACTCGCCGATCGGGACCGGGACCTGCACCGACGAGAACGGCTACTATGAGATGCGCGCGCTGCCCTACGGCGAGTACGTGGTCGAAGCGGGCGGCGAGTGGAACCACTGCACGCAGGAGCCAGGTCTCTACGTGCGCGAGTACTATGATAACCAGCTCTACTGGCAGGATGCGACGCTCGTCCTCCTGGACGGCGATCACCCGGTCGTGGGCGACATCATCTTTGGCCTCGCCCCAGGCGGGCGGATCATGGGCCGAGTGACCGATGCGGTTGGCAGTCCCCTGCCCAACGTGAGCGTCAGCACGTACATCCCCGACAGCCCCGAGGGGCGCGGAGCGTGCACCGACGAGAACGGGGACTATGCCTTCTATGCGCTGCCCTACGGCGGCTACGTGGTCGAGTCGGGTGGGTGGAATGGTTGCCAAGACCAACAATCGCTCTACGTTCGCGAGTACTACTCGGCGACCTATCGCTATGACGAGGCGACCCTCGTCTGGATCGACGACGTGATCACGACGGCGACCGGGATCGACCTAGCGCTCGACATGGGCGGCGCGATCACGGGGCGGGTGCTCGATGCCGATACGCTCGACCCCCTGCCGGGCGTGCGAGTCGACGTCCGCGAGTATGGCACCGACGAGTGGGCGTCCGAAGGTTGGACCGATGCGGGCGGATACTATACCGCCACTGGTCTGATCGATGGCGACTATCGGGTGGGGGTGACCGATCGGGGATCGATCCCGCCCGGTTATGCCTGGCAGTTCTACAATGGCACGCCGGACTATGAGGCGGCACAGCCCGTGCATGCGACGATCGCCGGCACGACGCCCGGCATCGACTTTGCACTGCAGCCGGGCGGCGTGATCCGCGGCATGGTGACCGATGACGAGGGCGCGCCGCTGGGCAACGTCAGCGTCGGCGCCGGCATCCCCGACTCGCACATGGGTACCGGGACCTGCACTGCCGCGGACGGTAGCTACGAGCTCCCGAACCTGCCGTACGGCGAGTACGTGGTCGACGCGGGAGGTGCGTGTGACGATGATCCGGAGCGCTATGCGCGCGAGTACTATCCGGATACGTACGACTGGGATATGGCGATGCCCATCCCCGTCAACGGCGATAAGGAAACGTGGGAGGGCATCGACTTTTCGCTCTCGCCCGGCGGCTGGATCGCGGGGCGCGTGGTTGACGGACTGGGCAACCCACTGGAGAACGTCAACGTGGGCGCGCACATGCCTGGCGAGAACTGGGGAAATGGCGCCTGCACTGCGGCAGACGGTTCCTACACCATCGGCACCGTCCCGCACGGCGAGTACGTCGTCGAGGCAGGCAAAGAGGACAACTGGTGCACGGGCGAGCCCTCGCCCTACATGACCGTCTACTACTCGGGGACCTACCGCTACGAGGAGGCGACGCCGGTCCAAGTCAGTGACGTGGTCACGACTGCGACGGGGATCGACTTTACCATGCAGGAAGGCGGGGCGATCGCCGGGCGCGTGACCGACGCCGGGTCGGGCGACCCGCTGCCCGGCGTGCTGGTCGCGGCGCGTACCTACGACGACGAGTGGTACCGCCGCTCGACGCGCACCGACGCCGACGGCTACTATACGATCACGGGCCTGATCGACTGGGACTATCGTGTTGGCGTGGACTGGGAGATCCCCGAGGGCTATGCGCAGCAGTACTGGCCCAACACCTTTGCGCACCACCTCGCGGGACGGGTGAACGTCTCGGGCGGGGCGACTGTCGGCGGCATCGACTTTGCCCTGCAGCCGGGCGGCGCGATCACGGGCGTGATCCTGGACGCCGGAACCGGTCTGCCCCTGGCAAACATCAACGTCGAGTCTGGTCTGCGGGATGGGGATGGGGGTCGGGGGGTCTGTTCCCAGGAAGACGGTTCCTTCGTCCTGGATGGTCTGATGCATGGCGAGTACGTGGTCTCGGCGGGCGGAGGCTACAACCACTGCCAAAACCGCGAGAGCGAGTACGTACAAAAGTACTGGGAGAACACCTACCGCCGCGACGAGGCGACCCCGGTAGCTGTGACCGGGCCCGAGCCGGTGGGCGGGATCACGATCACGATGGATTCGGGTGGGTACATCGCCGGTCGCGTGGTCGACAACCTCGCTGCGCCTGTGGAGGGCCTGCGCGTAGCGGCGATCGTGCGCACCGGCGACTGCCCGTGGTGCCAGGACTGGATCGCGGGCACCGATACGAACCCGAATGGCGACTACCTGCTCGGACCGCTGCCGCACCTTGACGTGGCGGTCTATGCCTGCGCGGACTGCAACGGGCAGCTCCTGGTGAACGAGTACTATAGCGACGTCTATCACATCCAGGATGCGACCATGGTCAGCGCTACGGCAGGGATGACCGTGACCGGGATCGACTTTATCCTCGATCCGGGGGTCTGGGCTACGGGCACGGTGACCGTGCCGGGGGGCTACTCACCTGAGGGCTTCCAGGTCGACATGTGGCAGGAGGACCCATACGGCTATGGGACAAGCACGCGCACCGACGCCACAGGCGTCTACACCATGGCAGTGCCGCCGATCTATGACAGCCGGTGGACGGTCTCGCTGTGGCCTGAGGGAACGGACCTCGGCGCCCAGTGGGCGCACGACTTTGACCTCTCGCGGCACACGCGGTGGGACTTTGACCTCGGGCCCGGCGGCGCGATCTCAGGCTATGTGACCAGCGGCGGCGCTCCGGTGGAGGGCGCGCAGGTCAACGCCGACTCGGCGTGGTGGAACGGGGGGACGGAGACCGGTCCCGACGGCTACTACGAGATCACCAACCTCCCACAGGGCGACTATCGCGTCCGCGCCGAAAAGTGGGAGTACATGTACGTCTACTATGGCGGGCACGAGCACGACTGGGCCTTCCAGGTCCCGCTCGACGAGGGCGCGACCTATCCCGACGTGGACATTGCGATCCAGCCCTTGGGCCGCTTGGAGGGTCACATCTATGAGAGCGACGGCGTGACGCCGATCGAGGGCGTGCGCGTCACGGCGATCAACGAGGGCGGCTACTGGACGGGCTGGACGCAGCCAGACGGCTACTATAGCATCGACCTGCCGGCGGGCGAGGTCAAGGTCGAGTACCAGACGCAGGAGTGGTGGGCGCGGACGCACGCCTTCTATGGCGGCGTGCATACCTACCGCGACAGCCCCTGGGTCACCGTCCCCGAGTACTGGCCTACTGAGACTTCGCTGGTCCTGACGGCGACGCTGGAGCAGATGGCGACGCTCGAGGGCGTGGTTCGCGACGCCGACAAGGGCGATCCGGTGGGCGGAATCCACGTCTCGGTGCTGAACGTCGACCCCGCGATCGGGCTGCAGGTCCAGTACGGCACCTGCACGGATGGGGACGGGCACTATACCATCGACAAGGTCTGGCCCGGGCTGAACGAGGTCGTAGCGGTCGGCACGTGCGGCGCGTCGGAGTATGGGCTGATCACCGACACGTTCACTGCCGTCGCGGGCGCACATCACGTGCTGGACCTGGAGGTCACGGCGGGCACGGCGCCGCCGCGCCCGTTCACCATCCGCACGTCGGACACCGGCGACTATACGCCCCTCTCCAGCGGACCGGTGAACTATGACCAGGTAGCCGACGAGATCCTGTCGGCGTTGTACGCCCCGCTGGTCGCGCTGGACGATCAGGGGAACTGGTACAGTGAGCTGCTGGTCCAGGTACCCACCGTGGACAATGGCGGAGCGGAGTTCATAGATGGGCAGCTCCACGTGACCTACGAGCTACTGCCGGGCTTGCTGTGGTCGGACGGGATGCCCCTCACTTCGGCGGACATCGCCTTCACCTGGCAGCTCCTGACGCAGCCCGACCCCAACATGCAGTCGTACGTGGCGCAGATCCATCCGCTGTGGCGCGTGGAGCGGATCGAGACGCCCGACCCGCAGACGGCGGTCCTGATCTACCGGCGCGGCGCGAGCCCGCCCGCCTACCTGGAGGCGGTCCGCTACCTCATGCCCGCGCACGTCCTGAGCGGCGAGCACCGGATCGACGTGCGCTGGGACAGTGCGTTCGCGCACTATCCGGTGGGCAACGGGCCCTACGTGGTCGTCGACTGGGTGCCGGGGAGCCACATCGACCTGATCGCCAACCCGAACTATCACGCGCGGGGCGAGGGCCTGCCGGTGATCCAGCAGGTGCGCTTCCTGTTTACCCACCATCCCAGCTATGCGCTGCTCGCCGGCGCCGCCGACGTGGCGACCGAGGTCGACCCCGCGATCTATGGTGGGCTGAACGTTCCCACCGTCAGCCGGGCGACAAACCTGTTCCGGTCGATCGTGCCCAACACGGACCTGCCCTTCTTTGCCGATGCGGCAGTCCGCCGGGCGCTCTACTATGCCCTGGACCGGGAGCAGTCTGCCCGTGACTATGGGCCCACGCACACGATCGCCGACGCTTACCTCCCGCCGGGGCATCCCATGCACGGAGGCGCGATCGTGACCTACACGCACGACTTGGCGATGGCGGCGAGCCTGCTCGACGCCGCCGGGTGGGTGGACACGAACGCGAACGGGATCCGCGACAAGGACGGCGTCGAGTTCGAGTTCGACCTCGTCTACCCCGATGGGAGCGTCGAGCGGCAAAAGCTGGGCACGATGTGGCAGTCCGACCTGGCGGCGATCGGCGTCGACCTCAACGTGGTGCCCATGCCGTGGAATGAACTGCTCGACGGCGCACGGCGCGGCGAGCTGGATGCCTATACCATGGGCTGGATCTTTGACAGCATCTACGACCCGATGGCTTGGAGCCTCTATCACAGCCGCGCCGTGCCCTCGGCGTACAACTCGTACTGGGGCGGCACGCACCAGAATCACTGGGCCGACCCCGACCCGACCAAGACTGATGCCTGGCTGTGGGCGGCGCGCACCGAGATCGACCACGACGCGCTGCGCAGCCTGTATGCGCAGCACCTGGAGCGGTTCAGCGACCAACTGCCAACCTGGGTCTACAACCACGGCGTGCGGGTGGACGCCTACTCGCCCGTGGTGCTCAACATCAGCCCGGGCCAAGCCACACCGCTGACCTGGAACATCGCCGAGTGGCAGCTCGTCGCCAACCCGTGGGACGTCGCAGTGCGCAAGGCGCTGGCAGTCGACAGCCCGGCGCCGCAGCCTGGGGCGACGATCACCTACGAGCTGCGCGTGCGCAACTATGGGAGCCTGACCACGCACAACGTGGTCTTGCTTGACACGCTCCCCGGCGACCTGGCGTTCGTCAGCGCTACGCCGCCAGCAAGCAGCCAGGCTGGGAACACGCTGCGCTGGAACCTGGGCGACCTCGGCGGGCGCACCTCGGCAGGCGTGGTCCGCGTCGCCGCTCAGGTCCTGCCCACGATCACGCATGGGACGCTGGTGACCAACGTGGTCGAGGTGTACGCCGACGAAGCGGACACCTACCCTGGGAACAACGGCTACGTGCACGTCGCGGAGGTCCGCGAGGACGTCGACATCGCCGTCACCAAGGCGGGCGTCGGGCAGGCGGCGGTCGGCGCCGAGTACCTCTACCTGATCGACTATGCCAACTGGGGTGGCGCGCCCGCCGCGGGCGCGGTGGTGACCGACGTGCTGCCGCCCGAGGTGCTCTATCGCGAAGCCACGCCCGCGCCCGACGCGATGGACGGGCAGGTGCTGACCTGGACGCTGCCCACGCTGCTGGGCAACCAGTGGGGTGGACAGATCCAGATCGTGACCGAGGTCACCAGCACGGGCACGGTGGTCAACACGGCATACATTGCCTTCCCCGGCGACGACGCGGAACCGGGCAACAACAGCGACGGGCACAGCGAGCAGGTGGACGAGATCCTGGCGCCGATCATCACCCAGCCCACGCAGGGCACGACGAACCTCGATCCGACCTTCCGCGGGCTGGCGCCCGCCCTGTCGACGATCGACTTTTGGGATCTGAGCGAGACGCCGGCGGCGGTCGGGCAGGGCGCCGCGGCGGCGGAGCTCTCGGGGACGTGGGTCGCGAGCACGACGGCGTCGATCGACGGCGCGTTCGAGCTGGTGATCCCGCTCCAAGAGGGCGCCTACATCATCGTCGCCACCGCCACCAAGGCAGGGCTGACCAGCGACCAGTCGAATGCCTCGACGATCGTCGTCGCGGATGGCTTGTTGCTGGACACGGACCTGGTCCGCATCTCGTCCGACGGCGTCGACATCAGCCGCGGCGTGGTGCGCGCCGAGCGGCGGACGCTCTCGTACCGCATGCTCGACATCGAGATGGTGCTGCCCTGCACGACGCTCTCGGACGTCTACCTGTGGGTGACCGAGAACGGCGTGTTCAGCTATCGCGTCCCGGCGGTAGAGATGACCGAGCTGGGGGCGGGCGAGTGGCTGGTGCGCTTCCGGCTCTGGTTGGCGGGCGAGCCACACAGCACCTACAACATCCGCGCCCAGTGGAAGTGCGACGGCGCGCCGCGCGAGGAGGCGCTGCTCTACATCCTGATCGACCCCGACGGCTTCCTGTATGACCAGTCGATGGTCGATGCGGGCTCGCCGATCACCGATGCCCTGATCCTGGATGGCACGGTGACGTGCTATGAGTGGCAGGCCGATCACTGGGCGGTGTGGCCCGCCGCGCTCTACGGGCAGGTCAACCCGCAGGTAACGGACGATACGACCGACGACGGCGTGATCGTCGCCGGGTACTATAGCTTCCTCACGCCGCCGGGCCAATACCGCATCGTGGCGTCGGCAGACGGCTACCAGCCCTACCAGAGCGCGGTGCTGACCGTGATCGACACGCCGATCCACCTCGACATCGGCCTGCAGCCGATCGCCGGTGGCGCGGGTCACGTCCAGACCCCGGCTGAGCTTGCTGGTTCGCACAAGAAAGTCGATCTGGGCGAGGCCTGGGTGGGCGACAAGCTGACGTACAAGATCGAGCTCGTCAACGGCGGCGAGATCGATACAGGCGAGCTGACCCTGAGCGACCCGATCCCCGACCGGACGTCCTATGTCGCCGGCAGCGTGACCTCGAGCGATGGCGGCGCGACCTACAACGCAAGTGGGAACGCCATCGTCTGGACGGGCGTCGTGCCCGCAAAGCAGCAGGTGGCGATCAGCTTTGAGGTGCTGATCGTGGGCGCGCCCGGCGCGCCGTACAACATCGAGAACCGCGCCGAGGTCGATGGGCCTCCCGAGAACCTGAGCTCACTGCCCGACCTGGTCGCCTGGACGTACGTCCAAGACCAGGCGGGGGTGGACCTGGGGCCTGACCTGGCGCAGTACGCGAACCCGGGCGAGGCGGTGGTCTATGAGCACACGCTCCAGAACACGGGCAACGTCGAGGACACCTACAGCTTGAGCGCCAGCTCGAGCCAGGGCTGGAGCGTGGTTGCACCAGGAGAGATCACCCTCGCCCCTGGGGCGACGACGACGGTGGCGGTCGAGGTACAGGTGCCGCTCGGCGCGATCTCGGGCACGGTGGACACGACGACGGTCACGGCGACGTCGGCGATCAGCGAGGCCTTCCACGACACGGCGACCGCCGAGACGACGGTCCGCCAGGCAGGACAGCTGAGCCTGTCGCCCAACCGGGCGGCAGTCGGCCTACCGGGGGAGACGGTCCCCTATGCGCACAACCTGGTCAACCTGGGGAACGCGACCGACACATTCACGATCACGGCGCACTCGAGCCAGGGGTGGTCGGTGAGCGCGCCGCAGACGCTGACCCTGGAGGCTGGGCTCTCGACCACGCTGCTGGTGGAGGTCGCGGTGCCGGCGGGTGAGCTTGCCGGCGTGGTGGACACGACGGTCGTCACTGCCACGTCGCACGCCGATCCCGCCGCCGCCGACGCGGTGCACGACGTGACCACGGTCGGGGCGGTGGCGGCGTTCAGCCTCGAGGGCGCCGCGCCGCAGGAAGTGGATGCGGGCAGGGTAGTCACCTACCAGCACACGCTGCGCAACGACGGGAACGGCGTCGACAAGTTCATGCTCTCGGTCTCGTCAAGCGAGGGCTGGACGGTGAGCGCGAGCGCTGACCCGTTGCTCTCTCCCGGCGAGTCGACCGTGGTCGAGGTGTACGTGCACGTCCCGTCCGAGGCGACAGGCGGCACGGTCGACACGACGACGCTGACCGTGACCTCCAAGACGGATACTGCCGTGCAGCACACGGTGGAGGACGTGACGACGGTCGCGGTAAGCGAGGTCAAGGTCTATCTGCCCGTGATCCTGCGCGCGCAGTAGGCTCGTCTGCACACGACGCGCGGGCCGACAGACATCCGTCTGTCGGCCCGCGTCCGTCTGCCACGCATTGCACCGGCAGCCGGCGGGTGGGCGAGGAGCGCAGGCTAGCGCACCAGCCCCCAGATACGGTGGTGTGGGCTGTCCCCCGCAGTCGCGCGCACGCAGTTGCCAGCGGCGGGGCACGACGCACAGGCGCCGCTGCAACCGCCCCCGACGAGCGCGAGGTACCCGCGCCGTGTGAGGTCCTCGATCGCCGCCTCGACCAGCGGGGGCGAGACCCCCAGCTCGCGCGCGAGCCCCTCGATCGTCCACGTGCCCCCTTTGCGGAGGCGATCCAGGATCTGTCGCAGCACGCTACACCCCCCATCCGAGCAGGACTGCGCCCTGGTAGATCAAGACGGCGGCGAGGAGCGAGATCGCCATGAGCAGCCCGACGCTAAAGGTTGTCCAGTGCCACGACCCGGTCTCCTGGCGGATGGCGGCGACAGTGGCGACACAGGGGATAAAGAGCATCTGCGCCGCCAGGAAGGCAAGCGCCGCCGCCGGGCTCAGCGCCTGCGAAAGCGCAGTTGCTAGATCGCTCCCCGGGTCCTGCGCGCCATACAGCACGCCCAGCGTGGCGATCACGTTCTCCTTGGCGACAAAGCTGGTGATCAGGGCGACGAGCATCGGCCATTCGAGCCCCATCAGCTTGCCGAAAGGCTCCAGGGCGCGCCCGACGATCCCCAGGAAGCTGTGCGCCACGTCGGGCCCAGGATAGTGCGACAGGGCCCAGACGAGGACCGACACGAGCAGGATCACGGTGCTCGCCTTCCTGAGAAACGCGACCAGGTTGTGCCAGACCGAGAGGGCGATGGTGCGCGCGTTGGGCACGTGATAGAGCGGCAGCTCCATGATGAACGCCGCGCGCTCGCCCTTGAACAGGGTGCGGCTCAGGACGGCGCCCAGTACGCCGAGCACGAGCAAGTTGAGCCCGATCAGGCCCCAGGTGACCCACACGGCGTACGCACCAAAGAAAATGGGCGTGAGCGTGGCAAGTACGGCGAGGCGCGCCGTGCAGGGCACCAGCGGCGCGAGGAGGATCGTCATCAGCCGTCCGCGCCGCGATTCGATGATCCGACTGCCCATCACTGCCGGGACGTTGCACCCGAAACCCAGGCAGAGGGGCAGGAAGCTCTTGCCGTGCAGGCCCATCACGTGCATGAAGCGGTCCATCACGTAGGCGCCGCGGGCCATGTACCCCGTATCCTCCAGCACGCCGAGCGCCGCGAAAAAGATGACCAGGATCGGGACAAACGTGAGCATCAACCCGGCGCCGGAGAGCACGCCGTCGATCAGCAGGCTGCTGAGCCAGGGCGGCCCGCCAGCGAGAACGCGGCTGAGCCACGTTGCCGCAGCCTGCACCACGTGCAGGTCCAGCCACTCCTGGATCGGGGTCCCCAGGGTGTAGGTCAGCCAGAAGGTGACGCCCAGCACGGCGAGGAGCACCCCCAAGCCCCACAGCGGGTGCGTGGCTAGGCGGTCGAGCCGCTCGGTCAGAGTGACCTGGCCCAACTGGGGGCGCACGACTGCGGCGCGGATCATACGCCCGATCCACTCATAGCGCGCCCCGGCAACGTCCAGGATCGCGTCCTCGTGCCGGCGCAGCAAGCGGTGCACGCGTCCCCAGCGCTGTGCTGAGAGCTGTTCCTTGACCATGCTCGTGATCACCTGGTCGCCTTCCAGCAGTTTGAGGGCGACCCAGTGGGCGCGGTAGGGCGAGGGGACGTACTCGACGATCAAGGACTCGATCTGGTCGAGGAGCTGTTGGTGGTCGGGCCGGATGCCAGGCGCCACGGGTGCATAGGGCATTTGTCCCTGCACCAGGGCATAGACGACCTGTGCGAGCGCATCGATGCCCACGTCACGCGAGGCGCTCATCGGTACGATGGGGATGCCCAGCGCAGCCTCGAGGACCGGGGGCTCGATGTGTATGCCCTCCTGGGCGGCGACGTCCATCATGTTCAGGGCGAGCACGACGGGCGGCGCCAGCTGGAGCAGCTCGGCGACCAGGTACAGGCTGCGCTCTAGGATGGCGGCGTCGACGACGGCGATCACGACGTCGGGCTGCTCGCGGATGATGTATTCGCGCGCGATCCGTTCCTCCTCCGAGTTTGCGGTCAGGCTGTACGTGCCGGGGAGGTCGATCAGGCGGAAGCGCATGCCGTTGCACTCGTACTCGCCCGTTTTCTGCGCGATCGTCTTGCCGGGCCAGTTGCCGACGTGTTGGTTGAGGCCGGTGAGGGCATTGAAAATGGTCGACTTGCCGACGTTGGGCTGCCCGGCGAGGGCGACAGTCACCGGGCGGGTCGCCTCTACGAGCGCGTCCGCCGCACGGTGCAGGGGACCGACGTGGTGTGACGTCCTGACGTGTGCGTGCGTGCGATGGCGCTCAGGCATGGGGCGCAGCTCTTTGGACGAGGACTCGTTCGGCCTCGCCGCGTCCAAGTGCGATCCGCGTGTCGCGGACGCGCACGATCAGCGGCCCTCGGCCAAAGTTCTGGACCACGACCAGCGGCGCGCCCAGCGTGAAGCCCAGCGTCGCCAGGCGTGAGACGAAACTCCGTCCGCCGCGTAGCTCGGCGACCGTGCTCTGCTCGCCGGCGGCGAGTTCCGTTAGCGGGATGTCGTGTGGCATAGGGCCTCCAGGTCTATGGGATCGAATGATCGCAGCAGCCATTCCTAGGTCGTGTCATCCAGTGTGCAGCGCTAGGCGCGCAGTCCCTGATAGTTCCCTACGAGACGTCCAATGCCGCCGAGTGCGCCGCGATCGCGGCGCGCACGTGCACCGTTTCCGCTACGCTGCGGCCGATCATGTGGGCGGCGCCTGCGATGCGCACGGTCAGTGGCCCGTCAAAGGGCGCGATCTCGTCGATCGCGATCTCGGCCCCGGGCCGGATCCGCAGCTGCCCCAGGTAGCGCAACAGCGCCGGATCCTCGCGCCCGATGTAGGCGACGGTGGCGCACTGGCCTGCGGCGAGCGCCGTCAGGGGCACGGCTTCCTGGGACGGGGCTCGCTCGCAATCGGGCTGGGGCATCGGCCTGCCGTGCGGGCAGCACTGCGGGTTGTCGAGCAGCACGGCGAGCCGCTCGGTGACCTCTTCCGAGGCGGCATGCTCGAGCTGGCACGCGGCGTGATGCACGGCGTCCCAGGGTAGGCCGAGCATGTCCGTCAGGAACCGCTCCCACAGCCGGTGGCGCCGGATCACGGCTAACGCCTTGCACAGCCCGTCCCGGGCCAAGCGCACGCCGCGGTAGGGGGTATAGTCGACCAAGCCCTGCTCTTCCAGGCGCCGGACCATCTCGTTGACAGAGCCGGCGGACAGCTCGAGATACTCGGCCAATGTAGAAAGCGGGACGGTCTCTGCCTGCCCGCCGAGGCGATAAATGGCCTCCAGGTATTCCTCTGCATGGGATGTCAGCATTGCTCTTCCAGTCTTAAGGTCGCCCTTATGATTTTCTTACGGCTGACCTTGTATAGATCATTATACCCCGATCTGGGGAGATGTCAAGTGGGCGTTGATGTGTGCTGCTCGTCCCCCCGCTGGAGCGGAGGGACGAGAGGGTAGATGTGCTCGTGCCGACGTGCCAGCGTCGGCACGTCTTTGACGCGTGTCGCTCCAGCCTTCTAGCGTGGTCACGAGCGCCGGATGTCGAGTTAGTGTGGCGGCACGCCTTCTACCGTCGCCGGCGCGTAGTCCAGCTCCTGGTGGCGGAAGTAGGTGTTGTACAGCGTGGCATAGTGCCCGCCCTGGGCGAGCAGTTCGTCGTGCGTCCCCTCCTCGATGATCGT
>JAFGIE010000166.1 GCA_016929775.1 Anaerolineae bacterium | reverse complement strand
CTCCCTACGACCGGTTGATCAGCAGGTCCACTTGATCGCGGCCCGCGTCATACGGCTTGCCCACGATGTCAGGTCGCCCATTGCCGGTCAGGTCCCCCGCCCGCGCCGCGTGGGTGGCATAGTGACCGACGACCTCCATCTCGAACCGCCCGCCCCCCACGTTGCGGAACACGACTTGGCGCGGCGTGGCATAGCCGCCCAACCCCATCTCCCCGACCAAGATGTCCAGCCGCCCGTTGCCGTCGAAATCGGCGAGATCCAAGCTGTGTGCGTGGTAGAACCCCTTGCCGAGCAGCGTCGGCGTCCAGTTCGGCCCTCTCAGCCATACGACGCGCGCGCTGTCGAGCTCGCCCTCCGAGAGCACGATGTCGAGGTTGCCGTCGCCGGTCAGGTCGCCCACGGCGACGCACGTCCGCGGGTCGAGATCGACGGGCAATCTGTGCCGCGACCACGCGCCGTCCGCCTGGCGTTTGAAGACATTCGGCCCAGCCAGGATCTCGTTCTGCCCGTCGCCATCCAGATCCGCGACAGCCAGCCCCTCGACGTGCGTCGCCTGAGCCACGATGTGCAGGCACGCCTCGGGCCAGGGCGAGCAGCTCAGGTCGGCAGGGATGTCGTAATAGCCCACCACCTGCGCCCCCTGCGAGGCAAAGACGATCTCGATCGCGCCGTCTCCATCCACGTCGCCGACCGCCTGATCGTGGTACTTGTGGAAGCGGTCGGCGATCACGTGCGGCTTCCAGCGTTCCGTCGGGTCGACCGGGCACTCGAACCAGTAGAGCCGGGTGTTGGTATAGCCAGGCGGAGCGTCCATCGGTTCGCCCACGACGAGGTCAAGCCGCCCGCTGCCGTTGACGTCGACCAGCACGCCGCCCGCCTCCGTGTGGGCGGTCCCCACACAGTGCCGCTCCCAAGGACGCCCCGCACGTCCAGGATTGCGGTACCATACCAGGTTGTTCTCGCCATACTTGCCGACGACGAGCACGTCGTTGTAGCCGCTCCCGTCGAGGTCGCCGACCAGGCAGACGTCGTTCTTGGTGCCGGGCGTCTGTGGGTCGATGATCTGGTGCTGAAAGCAAAGATGCTCCACCTACTACGCTCCTCTGTCCTAGCAACCGTGTGGCCTGCTCAGTATGCCGCACGCCGCCGCGTCGTGTACCGGGTCTCGATCCCCACGCGCGCTCTCCAGGCGCCTACGGTCCCGCGAGCAGCGCATAGTACGCCGCATTCACCAGGGCCATCCTGCCCACGCCGGTCATCGCCGCCGGCCCAAGGTCAAAGCCCCACAACAGGTAGCGCCCCTGGCGCGCCAGACGGATGTGGTGCGGCTGGGCAGGCTGTCGCGCCAATGGCTGTACGTCCGCCGGCACCGGGTCGAGGTTCAGCACCACGCCCCCACTGCCTCCCCCGCCATACACCGTCACCGCTGGCGGCGGCGGGACCAGGACCACATCGTACGGCGTGCGCCACACGTCGTCCGTTGGATCCAGTGCGAGGACACCCGTATCGCTTGCCGCCAGTCCGTGGTTGTAGCCGATCTCCAGGCCCAGCGCTCCGAACAGCGCATAACCGCCGCTCCCCAAGCCCAGGACCGGTTTGAGCGAGTCGCTCACGTGCTCGACCGCCGCGACCTCTCCCCAGGTCGCGTCTTTGCCCGTATCGGGGCCCACGACGAGCAGATCATAGCCCGACAGGTCGGTCGATGCCACGTCGACCAGGGAGACCATCTCCACCGCCAACCCATTTCCCCGCAGCAGCGACGCGTACTGCCCTGCGGTGGCGGAGTCAGTGTCCAGGATGTAGGCCACGCGCGGCGGTACGGCAACGCGCACGTGCCGCATGCGGTGCCGCAAGAACGCCTCGCCGTCGTGCGCGATACCTTGCGCGCGCGCCTTGAGCTGGTAGCCGCCGGGCGCCGGGATCAGGTACAGGTTGGTGTAGACCCCGTCGCCTGCGGCGGCGTCGCCGTGCGACCCGTCGTCGTGCAAGGCCAAGTTGTGCACCGATCCGCCTGGTTGCTGCACAGCGAGGTGCACCATGGCGCCCGTGATCGGCCCACCTTCGTCGACGAGCACGGCATAGATCGGCATCGCCGCCCCGGGCAGGCGCTCCGGCGGCGACAGCCCCAGCGCGAGCAGCATCACCGCGTCCGTGTTGCCCGAGACGATCGCCAGGTACTCGGCGATGCCGGGCTGCTGGGCAGTCAGGCGCAGGCGCCACTCGCCCTTATCTGGCCCATCGAGGCGATAGTGGACGTGCGTGGGGTCGGTCTTGACCTCGACGCCCGGGTCGGCTGCACTGACCGGGGTCCCATCGGGTCGTAGAAGAGCGACCTGCAGCGGCGCCGCGGCGTCCGCCCAGTTGACGGCGACGATGACGTGTGGCAAGCCGCTCTCCAGCGGGAAGGCGCGCTCGACTGTCTCGTCGCTCGCCAGGAGGCCCACCTCCTCCCACAAGCGCTGCTGGTGCGTATTGCCCTCGGCGATCGCGGCATAGATGTCCGCCAACGTGTTGGGCAGCGTCTGTGGATAGAGGAGCGGCGTATGCGCTGCCCCTACGCCGACGCTGTCCGTCTCGTAGGTCGCGTTCCAGGGATCGCCGCACGTCTGACCCGCGATGTCCTCGAGCAGCGCGCGCCAGCTCGCCTCTTCTGGGCCGATGGCGACCGTGTCGACCTGGATCGCCGGGCACCCCTCTGCGGACACGAACTCGGGCTGGATCGACGCGCCGCCCACGCACCCGGGGTTGCCGCTGCTCGTGTCCCAGCAAGGGGGCAGCGTCTCCATGCCATCGCTGACCAGGACCATGTGCCACGTGTGGGTCGCGACCCCGCTGCTCTCCAGCTCATCCTTGCCCGCCAGCATCCCCGCGCCTAGCGCCGTGCCGTGGAGATCGACCATCGTGTCGATCATGGCTTTCACGTCGTCGATCTCGGTCTCCCCCGTCGAGACCTGGGTCAGCGGGTAGAGGGTCGCAGTGACCGACTCGAAATAGGTCAGGCCGATGCTGTCCCCCGCCTGGCGGCGGTCGGCAAAGGCGCGCGCCGCGTTCTGCGCCGAGACCAGCTTGCCATAGTCGCCCATGCTGCCCGAGTTGTCGACCACCAACATCTCGTCCACCGGGGGCCTGGGCTGCGACCCCAAGCTCACCGCATCGAGTTGCACTGCGCGCGCCACCGGCTGGTACGTTTCTGCGCTCCGCTGGTCCACCTGGTAGGCGCTCAGCAGCGTCACCTGGATGTCGTACAGCACCTCGGGAGAGAGCGTGTCGTGTGGGCGCACCACCAGGTAGGCTTGATCGCCCGTCGGGCCATACGCTGCCTCGACCGTGGCGTCGATCCAGCTCTCAGAGGCGCTGTCGCCCAGGCGGACCTGCCAGTCGTCCGCCGAGATACCCCCCGCAGCGGACGCCACGTCGCCGTGCGGGTTCCGCACGTGCACCGGGACGATGATCACGTCCGGTGCGAGGTAGTACCCGGCGTCGATCGGGTACACGTCCTCGAGCGCGATCTCGCGCCACTCGCCGGCGAGCGCAAACGCCTGTGGCATGGTGCTGTTCTCGACGCTGCTCGCGCTCACGCGCAGCGTCCACGTCCCCTCCCACGCCGCCCATTCGGGCATCTCGCTCTTCCAAAGCGCGACCTGCTCCACGTTGTTGCGGTGATCCATGCCCCGGTACGCGGGCTCGACGTCCGCCACGCCGATCGGGTCGAGGCTGCCGTCGTCGTGATCGGCCGAAGCGGGCAGCGGGTCGAGCACCCACGGGTAGTGCCAAGCCCCGATGGGGTCGATCAATGCCACGTCCAGGTCGTTGACCAGCTGCACGACCGTCTCGTCCAGCGCCGGATCGCCGTCCGGGTCCGACCAAACGAGGGTGAAACGGATCTCTTCCCTGCCCTCGACGACCTCGAACGTGTACTCGAGCACGTCGGCGCCGTCGGCGACGCTGCCTAGGACGAGGTCCACGTGCGCGGCGGCTTCTACCGCGCGCCGTGCGTGGACGACGCCATAGCCCGTGCTAAAGTCAGGCCCCCGGTAGTAGACCGGCGGCTCGCCCAGGTCGGGGCAGTCCCAGCCGAGGGGCGTGTAGCCGGGATCCGACGGATCCTGCACCAGGTCGGTAGCAGTGTTGATCAGCAGCGCCTTTAGCCCCGCAGGGTCCGGGCGCAGCGACGCGTCGGCGTACGCCTGCCGCAGCTGCTGCGTGACGAGCGCGGCGATGCCTGCCACAGCCGGCGACGCCATGCTGGTCCCGCACATGGCGTCGTACGGGTAGTCGTGGTCGTCACTCCCGTCTTCGTCGCTGTCGATGAACAGATCCGGGATCGTCGAGTACATGCAGCCGATCGCCACCACCTCGGGCTTGATCCGCCCATCGTAGGTCGGACCACGGCTGCTCGACGCGCGCAGCGCATAGCCGGTGTCGCGCTCGACCCCGCCCACGGTCAGCACGTTCTTGGCTGGCGAGAGAACCGAGTAATAGCCGCGCGGGCCCGTGGTCTCGTCGTCTTCGACCTGCTCGCAATACTGCGCCCCGACGCCCTGGTTCCCGGCGGCATAGACCGGTAGGTGGGGGTGGACGTGCCAGCTGAGGTACGCATAGTTCCCATACACCAGGCGATCCGCGTCCTGCGCCTCGCCGTCGTAGCCCCCGCAGTTCATCTTGTAGGAGTGGTTGCTGACCACCATGCCGTACGCGACGTCTGCCGAGAACATCTCGATCCCGTCCCAGTGAAAGTAGTAGGCGGGCATCGTCGCCCCCGGCGCCATGCCCCGCCACTCGAACGCGGAGCCGCCGCTGCTCGCGCTGAGCGCGCCGCTGCCGCCCACGATCCCGGCGACGTGCGTCCCATGGTCATCCGCGTCGGGGTGGATCGGCACGTGCGCGGCAAGGTCGGGGTGTGCGCCATCCGTGCCGTTGTCCCAGATCGCGACGGTGACGCCGCTGCCGTCGAGCCCGTGGTAGGCGATCGACCCACCCGAGATCGCTGCGTCCTGCACCTCGTCGACGTACAGCAAGCTGCGCGCGTCGTCATTCAGGATCTCGCCCGGCGCAGGCCCCGCACGCAGCCAGCGCAGCGCGTCGTGATGCGCCAACGGCGCCACCTGCCCCTTGGCGATGGCAATCGCCCACACGCCGTCGCCCTGTACGGCGTGCGTTGCCCCCAGCGCGTCGAGCACGCCCTCGGCGCTCGCCGCCGACACATCGGGCATGAAACGCGCCAACAAGTTGACCGTGCCATCGCCATTATCGGCCCACGACGGGTACTCGCCCGCCAGCAGGGCGGGGGGCGCGCGATCGGGCGGCAGGATCTGGCCCACCCAGCGCAGGCAGGCAGACACGACCGGATCCAGCGGGTCAAAACCGGCATCGACGTAGGCGACGTGGGTCGCGCGGTACAGCGGATAGAGATGGGTCACCCCGTGGGAAGCGAGCGTCGACCAGTCGGCGCAGCTCGGGTCGCCGGGCGGCGTCCGGAGCTGGACGTAGGCGTGCAGGCCCAAGACGCCCGGCGCACGCAGCGCGTCAAGCAGGGCGGCATCGACGCCGCGCGGCGGCAGAAAGCGACGCCCGCGCAGGGGCAGGACCAACGCCTGTCCCTGCAGGACGAGCACGTTGGTGAACAGGTCCTGCCCGACCGGCGTCATCGCCTCGGGCCCGGCGTCGTATCCCCACAGCAGGAAACGGCGCCCCAGCTGGACGACCGGGAAACGCGTCGTGCCCGGCAGGCGCGCGATCTCGAGCCCGTTGGGCAGGGGCGCGTCGAGGTCCAGGGAGTGGGCGTCGGCGACGGCGTCCTGATAGAGCGTCAGCCTGCGGTCGGTAGGAAGGGGAATGTCCTGCGGGAAGCGGTAGACCTCGGGCGCGCGGAGCAGCGCTTGCACGGTGGTCGATACCGGCGCCGTCCCCATGGCCAGGTCGCCGAGCACGCCCGCCTGGTCGAGGAACGCCGCCCCCCCGGCGCCCACTGCGCCCACCGGCAGACCGGCGCCGAGCACGCTCTCGCGCGCAGCCGCATCCAGCCACGCGCCGCTGTCAGCGCCCAAGACCACCATGTCGCACGCGCTCCAGTCGGCATGCGCGGCAGCTGCCGCCGGGTAGGGGTACACGTGCAGCCCGTGCGGGCCGAGCATCGCCCGGAACGCTTCGGCAGTCGCGGTGTCGCCGCCGTAAATGTACGCCACGCGCAGGGACAGGTAACCCTCCCCAGAGGTGGAGACGGCGCGCAGCGCGCCGGGGACGGACGCCGGTGAAGACGCACGCCAGGCGCCGCTCTGCCCGCTCGCCCCCGCGCTGGCATCGCGCGCGACCAGGGGGAGGTAGACCTCGCTGCGGCACGCAGCCAACGGTCGCTCGACGGGCGAACGCGCCGCGGGCGCAAGCGCGGCAGGGACAGAGATGGCAGGCACAGCGGCGGCGGGGTGCAGCACGAGGAGCAGGACCAACAGGCACACGGTCACCGCAGCAGCTCGGGTGGAAGCGGATCTCTTCATAATCGTCTCTCCCGGGTGTGCTGTAGCGGAGCTGCAGCGGCGGTTCGCCGGGCGCGCGGGCCCCTTGTTCAGGCGGCTTCAGGAGGCTGGAAGCGCCGCGCACCGTCGACCTGAGCTACATCCATTATAGCGGATCGCCAACGTCCCGTCAACGATCCCGCTGGGCGGCAGAGGGCACTTGTTGGGGCATCGCTCACCGCCACGAGCTAGGTCCGAGCCTCGATCTCACCAGTTGCCAGCACGCACGCCATGCTGTATGATCCGTCACACGCACGCCACGACGGTCCGGTCGTCCAAGGAGGGAACGTGGTGACCTTTGTCCCCAGTCTGGCGCTCTCGCGGATGTGGTACGAAGGCGAGATCGCGCCTGTCATGCAAGCCGCATTCCCCGACCTGCCCTACACCGCGGCGACCTACGGCATGTGCTCCGAGGTGCTTGGCTTGGACGACGAGGTCTCGATGGACCACGAGTGGGGCCCGCGCATCACGCTCCTCCTCTCCGAGGAAGACCATGCCCGGCATGGCAGTGCGATCATGGCAGCGCTCCGGGCGGCGCTCCCCTCCCGCTTTGAGGGGTTCGACACGATGTGGCGCCAGCCGGGGGTCGACCTCCACGACACGCGCGAGACCATCCTCTACCACATCTGGGTCAGCACCCTGTCCCGGGCGCTCGACTTTTGCGGCGGGCCCGATGCGCTGCCCCTCCCCGACGTGGCATGGCTCCGGGTATCCGAGCAGCACCTGCTCGAGTTCACGTCGGGCGTGGTGTACCGCGACGACGTCGGCGCGCTGACGCGGGCGCGGGATGCGCTGCGCTACTACCCGGAGGGGGTCCTACGCTTCCTTCTCATGTCCGAGTGGTACGCCGTCAACGGGGCCTGGTTCCCGATCGGACGGATGGGATCGCGCGGGGATGGACTGGGCGTGCGCATCCAGGCTGCCAAGGCGGCGCGCCACCTCATGCGGATCGCGTTCATGGTCAGCCGGAGGTACGCCCCCTACATCAAGTGGTTCGGCACGCTGTTCCGCACGCTGCCCATCGCGCACGAATTGGCCCCGGTCCTTCAGGATCTCCTGGTAGAGGAGCAGTGGCAGCGCGTGGAAGAGCGGGTCGGCGAAGGAGCGTCGATCCTCGTGCGGGCGCAGAACGAACTGGGACTCACGCCGCCGCTCGCGCTGCGCGCGGAGAGGGTGGACGACGGACGCCACCACGTCCAACTGGGCCTGGGCGAGATCGGGCGGGCCCTTGCCGAGCGCCTCGAACCGACGCTCCGATCGGTGAGCGAGAACCAGGTATCCTGGCTGCACGAGCAGAGCCTGATCCTGTGGAACGGAGAGGTGGGGAAATGGTCCCTGCTCCTGCAAAGGTAGGTTGACGGGGATTGGGTTGGGTGCACCACACAAAAAAGCGGCGCCCCATCGATTCGCTGATGGGGCGCCGTAGGTCGTGCCGCGTGCGTGTCTGGGTCACCTGGCAAGATGAGAGTTCAGTCTAGTATTCGAGGACACGCGGCAGAGACTTCGCCTGTTCTACCCACCCTTCGACCATCCTGAAGGATGGGATACGACCTGAGAGCTCGTGTTCGCCGTTTACTTCGATCATCTTGGCGCGCAAGTTATCCGGGCGGCGCATCGCCAGTTCCCGGACGGTGTCCACACCCGCGTACTCGAGCAGGTCAGAGAACACCCCTCCGATCCCCTTGACGCGCGCCAGGTCAGCCCGGTTGGCAAGCTCGAGAACCGCGCCGAGTTCGATGCCCAGCGCCTCGGCAAGCTCTTTCCGCGCCGCGGGCGTGCGCACGGCTTCCAGCAGTTGATCGCTGTTGCTGATCCCGTGCCTGCGGAGTTTCGAAGCCAATTCGTGGTTTACACCCCGCAACTGATCGATAATGGTCGCCATCAAACCGTCCTCCGTTTGCAGATCACTTTTTCCCCAGCAGCTTCCCCAACCCCTGGGTCAGTCCACCGAGACCACCTGTCGAACCGCCGCCGCCGAGAACAGCATCGATCTGCTTGGCAACGGGAGCGGGCAGCTTTTCCTTCAGGAACCCAATCACGGTCTTGACTGCCGTTCGCGCCATCTCTTCCGAGATGCCGGTCTTGCTCACGACGAGCTTTACCACTTCCTCCACGGTCTGCCTCCTTGCAGCTTACTAGATACTACAGCGTATCGCCATCGCAGACAGGGCGGCGACTAGGTCAGTTCTGACGTGCAGTGCGGACAGCGCGTCGCGCCAATCGGGATCTCGGACAGGCAGTACGGACACTTTTGGGTCGTCGGTGCAGCGGGCGGCGCTTCCTCTTTGCGCTTGAGCTGGTTGAAGGCGCGCACGATCAGGAACAGGACCAGGGCGATGATCAGAAAGCTGATCACCGTGTTGATAAAGGTCCCATAGTTGATCGTGACCGCACCCGCCGCCTGTGCATCGCCGAGCGCCGCGTATGGCCCAATCGGATCGCCCGCCTTGAGCAGGATGTAGAGATTGGCAAAGTCGACGCCGCCCAGCAAGAGCCCGACCGGCGGCATGAGGATGTCGTTGACCAACGACGTGACGATCGCTCCAAAAGCTGCGCCGATGATCACGCCGATCGCCAGGTCGATCACGTTCCCGCGCAGGACGAACGCTTTGAATTCCTTCAGCACGCTCCCTCTCCTCTTGCCAACGTACGATCTGCCATGGTATCGTTCGAGCGCACCCAGGCACGCCCGCGATCTATTCCACAGTATAGCAGACGGAGGTTACGGTACACATTACGGCAGGTGTCGTTTCCTGCGGCAGGAGAGCCAGCAGGACCCGCGAGGGAAAAGACTGAGGCGACGAATTCTCAGCGAGGAGATAGCAACTCCGACCCGGCGACGGCAAACGTCACGTGGAATGCGCTCCCCTGGCCCAACACGCTCTCGAACCACAGGCGCCCGCCGTGCAACTCGGTCAGCGCGTGCGCGATGTACAGACCGAGCCCTGCTCCGTTGGCCCTGGCTTCCGCCGCGCTGCTCGCCCGGAAAAAGCGATCAAAGAGCTGCGCCTGATCCTCCGGCGCGATGCCCACGCCAGTGTCGGCGATCGAGACCTCCAAGAAACCCTCCGACGCCGCGCGCGTGACGTCCACGCGGATCTTTCCGCCAGGAAGCGTGTATTTGATGGCGTTGCTCAACAGATTGCTGACAATCTGCTCCCCCCTCGCCCGGTCGCAGAGCGCAGCGGGCAGGCCCGGCGCGGCGCGAAAGACCAGCTCTTGCTCCCGCGCCGCCAACTGCCCGCCGTACTGCGAGACCACTCCGCCGACGAGGTCCGCCAGGTCGGTCGGTTCCAAGATCAGGTCGATCCGCTCTGCCTCGATCCGTGTCACATCGAGCAGGTTGCTGGTCATCGCAAGCAGGCGCTCGGCGCTCTGCTGCATGGTCTCGAGCGCGCCTCGCTGCTGCTCGCTCAAGGGGCCCAGATCCTGATCGAGCAGCATCTCGAGGTAGCCGAGGATCGCACTAAAGGGCGCGCGCAGTTCGTGCGCCGCCACCGACACGAACCGCGACTTGAGGTCGTCGAGCCGCCGCAGCTCCGCGTTGGCGGCTGCGAGATCGAGGTTCTGGCGCTCAAGTTCGTCGCGCAGCAGGCGCAACTCATTGCGGTGCTGCGCGAGCTGTTGCTCGAGGGATCCCGGTTCGGTGACATCCTGCACGAGATGGACGATCCCGGCGATCTCGCCCTGCGCCGTGCGGTACGGCACCTCGACGATGGTGACATAGATCGCCTCCCCATCCCTCCCGGTGCGGTTGATCCAGGGCAGTCTGAGAAGCGGCAACTGGCCCGCCAAGATCTGTTCTAGATCTGCCCTATACCCGACCAACTCGGGCACCAGGTCGAGGAGCGGCCGACCCAACCAGGACCGATCCGGGCTAGGCAGCGCTTCGAGGCCCGTGCTTACGTGCACCACGTCCAGGTTCTGGTCCGTGATCGCATAGGCGATCCCCATATGTGCGAGAAGCTGCTGGTGTAGTACCGGGTCCATGGGGCATCTCCACTCTGCTAGGCCAAGAGCAATCGCCCCAAGTGCCGGAACATCGCCTCCACATCTTGGCCTGTCTTGGCGCTGGTCAGGTAGTAGGGCGCGTGGATCGCAGCTGCCGCCTGCTCGACCTGCACAGCCGTCACCTGCTGACCCTCGACGAGATCGCGCTTGTTGGCGGCGACGATGATCGGCACGCCAGGACTGATCTGGTAGAGACCGGCGGCATACGGCGCGAGGCTGTCCAGGGTCTGAACGCGCGTCAGGTCACAGACCAGGATCGCGCCCGCCGTGCCGCGCAAGTAGCTGGCGCGTAGGGTGCTGAACTCCTCGCTTCCTGCCAGGTCCCACAGCATCATGTTGAGCTCGACGACGGAACCTTGCTGCGGAACCACGATCGTCTTGCGGCTGACCTTGACGCCGATCGTACTGATGTACCGGTCGTCGAACAAGCTGTACACGAACTGGCGCACCAGGCTGGTCTTGCCAACCGCATAGTCGCCCAGGAGACAGACCTTTTTGCTAATCACAAGAGGCCCTTTCTACGGCAGGGCGGTCGGCGTGACGAGGTGCTCCGGTAGGGGGCCCGATACACCCACCCAGCGCTCCGGGACCCAACCGGTTGCGGTCAGACCTGGTTCGGGGGACCACCGTACTTGGTACCACGCGCCGTACCGGGCGACGATCTCGACGACCTCTCCTTGCCATAGCACCACGCCCAGCTTGTCCGTGTCGACGCTTGGCCCTTGCCTGACCCAGAAGCTGCCGGTCATCAACCCTGGGATCGTGCTCGGCGTAGCGGTTGGCGCTGGCGTGCGGGTTGGCGTCGCTGTGCCCGTCGGCGTTGCCGTCACCGTCGGCGTCGCCGTGGACGTCGGGCTGGGCGTAGGCGTGGAACTCGAGGTGGGCGATGGCACGACCGTCCACGTTGGTGTATGGGTCAAAGTGGGCGCGACCGTCGGCGTGGCGGTTGCCCCAACCGGCGCGAGCGTCGGGATGGCTGTCGGCGTGACATGGTGGACCCGCCAGATCCAACGTCCTCCCACGATCGCACTGATGATGCACAACAAGAGCAAAATCGCCGACAGGCCCAACGCCCACCGCTGGGTCCTGCTCAGCCTGTCCCGCCCCTCTCCTGCCAGCAGCGCACGAAGCATACGCTCGACTGGGGCAAGCGGGGCTGGATCGCCCGCATACCCGCGCAGTGTGTCCCGAAAGGTATGATCGATCTCGATGATCTGCTCGCGGAGCTGTGCGCGAAAGCCAGGGGGCTCGATGCCATCCACCACGACGGCGATGTAGCTGTGGGAGGCAGCTTCCACGAGGATCCGCCGCTCGCCGTACTGGATCTCGTCGAGCTGACCCTCCTGACCTCGGCCAAATGCGTCCTGGGCAAAGTCGCGAATCGCAGTCAACATGCCGCTGACCAGGTCCGAGTCGGCACGGGCCTCGGGCGTACGAGAGACGCGCCAGAGGAGCAGGCCCGTCTCTCGATGGATCAGCAAGACCTCGGCGACCGAGAAAGGCAGGACCTCGCGCAGGGCGACTTCGCCGCCTGAGGCGCCGCCGATCCGTGCCCGAATGCGCCTCCAGATCGCTGCCGGGCTGAACGAGGTCCGCATCTGCGCATCGATCTTGCGCGCCAGGTCGCGGATCGCCTCAGAGACCGCACGAACCACGAGCTGTCCGAGGATCGGGTAGAGCGCCTCGATCATCTCGTCGCGTGCATCTCGGATCTGGCGCCGGATCGCATCGCCCAACACGGGCGCAAGGAGCCCGACCAGTGCATCCCGGTCGGCAAGCTGCTCCCGGACGTCATCGAGCTCCTCCTCTAGCTGCGCTACCTGCTGACCAAAGAGGATCGCTCTCAGATCGTCCAACGATCGATCGCCTGGAGGCGTGTCGTGCGTGCCCTCCGGACGTCCGGCGTCGGGGGGATCTCCCATCGGGCGCTATGCCTTCCCATCCGCCTTGAGCTGTGTACCCAGCGCGATGAGCAGATCGCCCAGCCGTGCACGATCCACCTTGGCCTCGCTCAGGGACTGGACCGCCTGCTGCAGTTCGTCGCGCAAGGCCGAATCGGCGCGCTGCACGTGATCGCGCAGTTCCTGTACGCTCCGCGCCTGCTCCCTATCGGCGGCTGACAGATCTTGCCCCAAAGCGGCGAGCGCCTGCTCCAGCCGTCTGAGCTCGGCAGTGACCGCATCGAACTGCTGCTGATAGTCGCGCATCTGAGCGCCAAAGATGATGTCGCGGATGCGTTCGACCTCTTGACCGGGATCGGCCGATGTCGCGCCTAGCTTCTCCTGAACCATCGGTACCTCCTCGCTGATGCTGTGTGGGTGGCATCCAACCGCGCCCCTCTGGGCAGCCGCCCAGGGACTCTGCCTTGCCCAAGGCCATCCGAGGGCGATGGCCCTGCCACGCATAGCGCGCTGCACCGATCCCGCAGCGCCAGCTAGTTCGAAGACACGAGCCGGTAGCCCGCGCCGCGATCGGTCACCAGGTACCGCGGGTCGCTCGGGTCTGGCTCGATCTTGTGCCGCAGGCGGTGGACGTGTACGCGCAGTCTGTCTTCGTAAACCTCGTCCATCGGCCAGAGACGGCGAAGCAGGAAACCCGTGCTTACCGTACAGCCGATGTTGCGGAACAGGATGTAGAGGAGCTTGGTTTCAGTAGGAGTAAGGGAAACCGGGCTGCCATCCAGCAGCGCCCGTTGGTGTCCAAAGTCGAGCGCCAGCCCGTCATCGATCCGAACTTCTGGACCAAGCGCATAGCTCAAGTCACCCATGCGCCGGAGCACACGATCCACGCGCGCCAGCAGCTCCCGCGGGCTGAAGGGCTTGGTTACATAGTCCTCCGCAAAGAACTGGATCCCGCGAATGACCGTCTCTTCAGCGTCAACGGCGGTGAGCATGATCACAGGCAGGTCAATGGACGCCTGCACCGTCTCGCAAAACGTGAATCCGTCCATGCCGGGCATGTTCACGTCCACGATCGCCAGGTGGGGTGGACCTCGTTCGCCGATCAGGCTCAGCGCCTGTGCCCCAGAGGCAGCCGCCCAGACTTCGTACCCAGCCGTACGCAGCTTGTCGCACACGAGACAGAGTACGGCTGGGTCATCATCCACTACCAGGATACGGCACGCTGACATCGTACCGGGCGCCACGAAACCCTCTCTCCACGCCACCATGACCGGGCTCTGCTGCACCAGTGCAGAGGGAGCTGATGTAACCCGGTAACGCGTCCAAAGCTGTAGAGCTTGGTCAAGATGCATTATATCACAAACCCCGACAGAGACGCCAATCTGTACGCCCAATTGACAGATCGTGGGCTTCGCAGTATCATCGGCGCGTGCCGGGGCCACAGCCGCACGGTGCCCGGCGCGCGATCCCTTGCCCGCCCATGGCACGTGTGGAGCACCAAGATGGAGTCATTTCAGGCCTTCCTCAACAACCCGCTGTACGTCTCGCTGTTCGTGATCCTGCTCTCCGCCTTGGTCGGGTTCTATGTCAACTCGCGCGTACGCGATCGCTGCCTGCGCGACTTTGACGGCTACACAGTGACGATCGAGCACAAGACGGGCAAGATGACGTGGGGTGTACTGCGCACATACAGCACTGGCCTCGAGGTCGTCTACTCTACCGGGCACCGCGACCCGGAGGGGCACGTCGAGTACTCGTATATCCTCTACGACAACGAGACCAGCACGCTGCAGGCGATCTATCGCTTCCACGATCACCAGACGGCGCAGCACGCCCGCCGACGCGAGCACGACATCGCGCGCACCTACCAGCCGTCGATCGTGAGCCGTGCGCGACGCAGCTTGCGCAACCTGTTCAACACATTCAAGGACGCCATCGTCCAGGCGAGCAACGCGATCCTGGGCCAACGCGCGGCGCAGCGCCCGCAGAACCTGGTCTTGAGCCGTTACCAGGACTTGACGTCAAGTGGCGTCCAGCTGGTCAGCGGTACTCTCGGCAACGCCTACGAACCGATCCTCGAGCGACACATTGGGCAGTACGTGGTCGCCGAGCTGTTGCGGGGCGAAGCGATCGAAGAAGAGTACGGCATCCTCAAGGAGTACAGCCCCAAGTACGTCGAGCTCCTCAACGCCAAGGTCGAGGTCCCACTGGCGGTCTATCTGCAGCGGACCGAGGGACAGGCGAGCGATGAGGTGCCGGTCGCCCCGATCGGCGACGCGATCCGGGTGACGAATCCCCTGCCGCGCACGTTGCTGGTGCAAGCGGTGCGGCGCGGCAAAGCCGCGCGCGAGGTCGAGGTCGCCGTCGAACCACAGCAGACCGTCGAGGTCGCGCTGACGGAGGAGGAGCGAGGCGAGACGATCGAGCTCGAGATCGGCGTGCGCTGCTTGGCCGATCTGGTCGTGCCGCGCGCCGTCGCCGCGATCCGGCACGCAGGCAAGCGTGAAGCGCTGACCCTCGATGTCCTGCTCGGGCTGGACGACCTGCCGCAGCTCCCCTGGGTCCGGCGCCTCCTGGGCGAGCGAGAACGCAGGATGCCGCCGCTCTGATCGGCGCCAGGGCAGTCGACGCAGAGGCTACACGGTCTCGCGCAACAGGTGCTCGGCGTGAATGATGCGCCGGGTACGCGTCTCACCGCGCAGGACCATCGAGTTCGACGTCGCCCGGTTGCCGCGATAGCGCACACCCGAGAGAAGCGGGCCATCCGTGATCCCGGTAGCGGCGAAAAAGACGATCTCGCCCTCGACCAGCTCGTCACTGGTCATGATCGCGCCCACATCGAGGCCCACCTCCTGTAAGCGGGTCAGCTCGCCCCGACTCTGCGGCGCCAGGCGCGCCAGCATCGCGCCGCCCATAGCCTTGATCGCGCAAGCCGAGATCAGCCCCTCCGTGTACCCGCCGATCCCCATCAGGGCATCGATCCCGCTCTCTCGGGTGACAGCCATCAGTGCGCCAGTGATGTCTCCCTCGGCGCGGAGCACCACGTGGGCGCCGGTGGCGCGCACCTCACGGATCAGATCGGCGTGCCGCGGACGGTCGAGGACAAAGACAGTCAGGTTGCCGACGCGCTTGTCTAGGGCGCGTGCGATGAGCGCCAGGGTCCACGCCGCAGGCGCATCCAAGCACTCGGGCACCAGCGCCTGACTCACAGCGGCGTTCACGACGAGCTTTTCCATATAGGTCGCCGCGGACTGTTGATGGAATGCGCCCGAGGGCGCCGCAGCGATCACGGCGATGGCGCCCGGGTACCCATAGGCAAGCAGCGCAGCCCCGTCGATCGGATCGCTCAGCACGTCCAACGTCGTCTCCCGATCGGGCACCATGTTGCACAGCATCATCACGTGACTGCCGCCCGCCTCGCCATTCACGACCGCGCATCCCACGACATCCATCGCCTGCAGCGTGTCGATCGCGGCAGCTGTCGCCGCCTGGTCAGCCTCCTGGCGCCGTCCCAGGCCCATCCACCGTCCGGCGGCGAGCGCCGCCGCCTCTGTGACCCGGACCAAGTCGAGTCCTAGGTTGCGTGATGGCATCTCAGTCATTGGGAGCCCCTCCAAAACGATCGACCGCCTCGAGCAACTGGGCGTTCTCCCAGGCGACCATGCCGCCGCGTAGCACGCGTACGTTGCCATAGTGCCGCTCTCGCAGGTAGGCGGCGGCGCGCGTGCTGCGCCGCCCGCCGCGGCAGATCAGCACTACCGGTCGGTCCTGTGGGATCTGGTCGAGGTGGTTGAGCAGCACCGGCAGCGGGATCGACTGCGCGCCTGGGATGTGCGCGCGCCTGAACTCACTCGGCTCGCGAACATCGATCACGGATGGCGGCAGTTCCGCGCGCAGGCTGTCCCAGAGCGCGCGTGCGTCGACAGATGGCACGCTCGCCAGATCCACTGCGACATCGAGCCGCACTGCCCCTGGATAGCGCTGCTTGGGCAGGTTCTGACATTCCTGGAACACGCGCACGGGACACTCGTAGATACAGATCGCCGGGTCGATCACGTGGTAAAAGAGATGCCCGATTGCGTCCTGCGGATCGAGGACGTGATCCGGGCCCAGGTATGCGAGAAAGCCCGAAGCCTCCATCAGAGCGCGCACAGGGCCCCGCACGCGCACGAGGTAAACGTCGCCCCCCTGCTCCCGATAGGCGCGTGCGATGCTCTCCAGGGCGTGGATGCCGCTGATGTCGCAGTGATCGACGGCATGCATGCGCAACAAGAGGAAACGCTGGTCGGGATACTGCGCCAGGTGCTCCAGGATGTAGGCCTCGATGTGGTTGACGGCGCCAAAGTAAAGATCGCCCAGGATCTCGACGATCCCGATCTGGATGCACTGAGGCCGATCGGGTTGGTACTCAAAACGCCGGAACTCCTTATTGGGCAACACCGTGCGTACGCGCGGGGTGCTGGTCTGGATCAAATAGTGCACTAGCGAGACCAAGATGCCGCTGAGCACGGCATATTGGAGCGGCAGCGCCAGCGTGGCGACGAGCGTGGCGACCATGATCATCCGGTCGCCCCGCCCACTTTGCCAGATGCGCCTCATCTCTCCGTAGTTGGCGAGGCCGATCGCAGTCAGAATCAGGACGCCCGCGAGGGCGGCAAGGGGGATATAGGCTGCCAGCGGGGCAAGTGCGAGCACGGCGAGCAGTACAAACGCGCTACTGAACACACTTGCGAGCGCAGTCTTGGCCCCCGACTCGTGGTTGACGGCTGAGCGTGCAAAGGACCCCGAGCAGGCATACCCGGAAAAGAACGCACAGGCGATGCTCGCCAGGCCCTGCCCCACAAACTCCTGGTTGCTGTCGAGCCGCTGCCCTGTCTCTGCGGCGATGGTGCGCGCGATAGACATCGCCTCGACCAACCCGATCGCGGCGACGGCGAATGCGCCGGTCGCCAGCTTGCCGATCAGGTCCAGATCGGTGACTGGCGGAGGCGCAAAGGGAGGCAGCCCGCGCGGCAGCTCGCCGACCACGCGCACGCCGCGTCCGTCCAGTCCGAACACGGCGACCACTGCTGCGGCGACGACCATCGCCATCAACGGCGCGGGCAGCTTGCGGTTGACACGGCGCAGGAGGACGATCATGGCGATCGTCCCGCCGCCGATCGCGGCGCTGGGCCAGTGCGCCTCGACCAGGTGCCCCGCGATCGCCGGCAGCGTCTGCCACAGGTTGGGAAGCGACGGGATCGGCAGCCGGAACAGGTGCCGGACCTGGTTGACCAGGATCAGCGCCCCCGCACCTGCGGTAAAGCCCACGATCACCGAGTCGGAAACAAAGTTGACGAGCATACCTAGGCGCGCGATGCCCATGGTCAGCCGTACCAGGCCGACCAGAAGGGCCATCATGCCCGCGGCGACGACGTACTCGGGCGTGCCCGGCGAGGCGACAGTCAACAGCACAGACAGGATCAGCAGGGAGGTGGTGTTCGTCGGGCCTGTCTGCAGCTGGGAGGACGATCCCCACAGCGCCCCGACGATCGCGCCCACGATTGCGGCATACAGACCTACCTCGGGGGGAAGCTCCGCGATCAGGGCATATGCCATCGCCTGGGGCAGCGTGACCACGGCGACCGTCAAACCGGCGATCGCGTCGTCCCGCAGATCCGCCCACCGATAAGTGCGTATGATCTCGACCGGGCGCAAGAAAAAGGCGCCCACCGCGGTGAGTTGGCCCCGGGCAAGGCGCGGCAGCGATCGGCGCGCCGGTCGGGCAACGCTCACAGCACTCTCTCCTCCACAAGGCGTAGGCTCGGCACACGGCGATGGCGGGCGGTCCGGTCCGCACAGGACAGCGATCGCGCGCCGCACGTGCGTGGGCTGCGTGACGCCGAGGACCGGCGCCACCGTGCCTGGATTGTATCATCGGTTCCGGATGCCGTCAATCTGCCCTTGACACTCGG
>JAFGIE010000165.1 GCA_016929775.1 Anaerolineae bacterium | reverse complement strand
GTCCTACGCGGGGTGCGTGCGAGCGGGCAGCTGTGGCTGAAGGGCGGGCCACGCGCGCGGTCAACCAGACCTCGGAGGTCTGCCCCCTCCTCGCCGCAGGTCGAGACCTCCGAGGTCTGTCCTACGCGGGGTGTGTGCGAGCGGGCAGCTGTGGCTGAAGGGCGGGCCACGCGCGCGGTCAACCAGACCTCGGAGGTCTGCCCCCCCTCGCCGCAGGTCGAGACCTCCGAGGTCTGTCCTACGCGGGGTGCGTGCGAGCGGGCAGTTGTGGCTGAAGGGCGGGCCACGCGCGCGGTCAACCAGACCTCGGAGGTCTGTCCCTCTCGTCGCGGCGGGTTGCGGCTTGTAGGGGCGGGTCTTGCGCAGGCGCGCTGCGAAGGGCAGGCTCGGTTCCCTGGACGGCGTTGGAGATTGCTTCCAGCAGAACGCGCTGGATGCTACGCGATCGCCCGGGAAGGGCGCCGGCTACTAATGACACGATTGGCTCTTTGGGCAGAGGTGGGGATCGCGCCGGCAAAGAACGCCGGTGGCGCGAAAAGCATGCGCCTTCGCAATGACAATCCGAGAGAGGTGTCACTGCAGACCGCGTCCCGGCACAGTCGGGATGGGTTACTGGCAATGACAAGTGCCCCAACTCCAAGTACACCCGCGAACGGGCGGCGATTTGCCAGCGACCGGGCGCCCTGATATACTGTTGCTATCCCTGTTTCCACAGGAGCCGAGAGACCATGATCCACCGGGACGTATGGCAACCTAGCCAGACTCTACTGGCAAGCGCTGGCGTTTGCGGGTAGAGTCGGCCCCCATCGGCAGGTCCTGCTGACCTGCTGGATCCATCCGGGTGTGCAACCGGCGTTCTGCGGACAAGGTACGCGTATGCCGTGTCCGTGGTTGCGCCACGATGGGCTGTGGGCGACTCTGTGCCCACGTTCCTGTAATAGAGACACAGCTTGTACCAAGCAGGCAGGGCCGTGGGCCGCGCGAGGCGGCGCCCACGGCTTTCTTGTTCCTCCCTCCCTCCCTCCACACAAGATGGCCTTGTGCGTCGGCGCCGCTCGACGTCTGCGAGACGTCCCGCACCACGCCGCGCCGCCGGGTCTCGCCCAGCGAGACGCCGATCCGGCGACGTGGGCGCAAAGAGCGCCCTTTGGTCACACAACACGGATCTGGAGGTGGGGTCGATGGACATTCCTGTGCGCGAATACTGGCGGCTGCTCCGCCGCTACCTGCTGGCCCAGCGCGGCGCGGCGCTGTCGATGGCGGTGCTGCTCTTGGCGAGCACCGGACTGGGCCTCGTTGCCCCGCAGATCGTGCGCCGTTTCATCGACGCTGCGCTGGGCGGCGTCGCCTTGCCACTCCTCACCCGCACCGCAGTCGCGTTCTTTCTCGTCCGGCTTGCCCACGAGGCGTTGAGCCTCCTGGCACGCTACCGCGTCGCGGATGTGGCTCGGACGGCGACCAACGCACTGCGCGTCGACCTCGTGTCGCACCTCGTGCGCCTCGACCTCGACTTCCACAAGGCGCACCCCCCGGGCGAGCTGATCGAGCGCATGGACAGCGACGTGGATGCGCTGGCGGGCTTTCTCTCCAGTTTCGCGATCGACCTGGTGGGCAGCGCCCTGCTTTTGGCCGGCATCCTGATCGCCGTCACCGTCGAGGACGTTGCCCTGGGCGTGCTGTTTGTCGTCTTTGCGCTCCTTGCCCTGGCGCTGCTGGCCTGGGTGCATCGCTTTGCCCCACCTCACTGGCGCGCAGAGCGCGAGCACAGCGCCAGGTTCTGGGGCTTCTTGGGCGAGATGCTGACGGCGACCGAGGACATCCAGTCCTGTGGGGCAGCCCAATACGCACTGCGGCGCTTTACGAGGCGCCTCCACCGCTGGCGCCCGGTCGTGCTCCGCGCTTCCCTGTGGGGCATGATCTGGCTGGCGGGCGAAGCCGTCTACATCGCCGGCAACGCGCTGACCTGGGGCGTGGGTGGTCCGATGGTGCACTCGGGTGTGCTGTCGCTGGGTACGCTCTACATGATCGCCTACTATGTGGACATGCTCGTCTATGGCTCGCTCCAGGACATCGAGTACCAGCTCCAGGACCTGCAGCACGCGCAGGCAAGCATCGTGCGCGTGCAGGAGCTGTTCGGCGCCACCTCAGCCCTCGTGGATGGGACGGCAGCGCTGCCCCCAGGCGCGCTGTCCGTTACGTTCGACCACGTCTCCTTTGCCTACCGTGACCGCACGCCACGCGTGGACAACCAGGACAGCCCGGCGGGCCCTGACGCCGCGGACCCCGGCAGCAGTGACCCCGTGCTCCGGGACCTCTCGTTCCGACTGCCCGCCGGGCGCGTCTTGGGGCTGTTGGGCCGCACGGGCAGCGGCAAGACGACGATCGCGCGTCTGCTCTTCCGGCTTTACGACCCGCAGGAGGGCGCGATCCGCCTGGGCGGCGTCGACCTGCGCCGGCAAAAGATCGACGCGCTCCGCGCCCGGATCGGGCTGGTCACGCAGGACGTGCAGCTCTTTCAAGCCAGCCTGCGCGACAACCTGACCTTCTTTGACCCCGCAGTCTCAGACGAGGCCCTGATTGCCACGCTCGAGGCGCTGGGCTTGGCGCAGTGGTCGGCTCGGCTGCCGCAGGGCCTGGACGCACCGATCACGGGCGAGACGCTTTCGGCTGGGGAGGCACAGCTGGTGGCCCTGGCGCGCGTCTTTCTCCAGGACCCCGACCTCGTGGTGCTCGACGAGGCCTCCAGCCGGCTCGACCCGGCAACGGAACACCTGCTCGGTCAGGCGCTGGACCGGCTGCTGCGTGGGCGCAGCGCCGTGATCATCGCCCATCGCCTGCAGACGGTGGATCGCGCGGACGAGATCCTGATCCTCGAGGGAGGAGAGGCGATCGAGCACGGCTCCCGGCGCCAGCTCGCCGCCGACCCCGGCTCGCACTTTGCCCGGCTGCTGCGCACGGGCATCGAGGAGGCATTAGCATGATCGCCCAACAAGAGATAGACACGCAATCCGGCAGGGAGACCCTTCCGCCGGTGTGGTTTTTCATCTGGCGGCTGCTTCCCTATCGGCCCCCGCTTCGCCTGGCACGATCCGCGGTCGAGCTGCTGTGCCTGCTTTGGCCCCTGTCGAACATGCTCCTCCGCAAGGCGTTCTACGATGCGCTGCATGGGAGCCCGACGGTGGGCCTGACTGTGGGCGGGTTCGTCATCCTGCTCGTGGTACAGGGCACGGTCGGGATCGCCGCCAACCTGCTCCGGGCTGCAGCGGGCACGTCGCTCGGTTTCTGGGTCAACGGGCTCCTGCGGCGGAACCTGCTGGCGCGCATCCTGGCGCGTCCTGGGTCGCGCGCCCTCCCCGGGAGCGTTGGAGAGGCGATCTCGACTTTGCGCGACGACGTCGAGGGCCTGGAATACGTGGATGGGCTGCCCCTGGACCTCCTCACCGACCTGGTGTACTGGGGAGGGGGGCTGGCGCTCCTGCTGTGGGTCGACGTGCAGGTCACGCTGCTCGTCTTTGTGCCGATCGTGGGGGTGATTGCCCTCGCCCAGGTGGGCAAACGGCGCCTCGAGCACGCCCGCGTCGCGAGCCGAGACGCCGCTGCCCGCTTTAGCGGCGGGTTGGGCGAGGTCCTGACCGCGGTACAGGCGGTCCAGGTGGCGGGCGCGGAGGATCGCGTGGTCGCCCACCTGAGCCGTCTCGCCCATGCTCGCCAACGGGCAGCCCTGCTGGACTGGCTCCAGCAGCAGACATGGGGCGCGCTCTTTGGGTTTGCCAACACGTTCGGCACGGGCTTGGTCCTCTTCGCTGCGGCTGCCAAGATGCGCCGCGGCGCGTTCACCGTCGGCGACTTGGCGCTCTTTTGCGTCGCGCTGGAAGAGGTCAGCGCGCGCCTGATCCATCACGGCAGCATGTGGGTCAGCTATCGCCTCGCGCGGGTCTCGCTCGTCCGGCTCCTCGCCCTGCTGCGTGGCAGTGGCCCACCCGTCCCCCCCGAACAGCTGGTCGACCGCCGCCACCCCGTGTACCGGCTTGCATCCCTGCCCGCGCCTGGGCTCCCTGTCCTGGCGCCTGCCGACCGCCTGCGGACGCTCGAGGTCGATCGTCTTTCCTACCGCCACGCCGCATCGGGCGCCGGGATCGAGGACATCTCGTTCGCGCTCGAGCGCGGCACACTGACCGCGATCGTGGGCCGCATCGGGTCGGGCAAGACCACGCTCCTCCGGGCGCTGCTCGGGCTGCTGCCCGCCGAGAGCGGCGCGGTGCGCTGGAACGGCGCGCGCGTGGACGACCTGGCGGCGTTTTGCGCTCCGCCGCGCGTGGCGTACACGCCGCAGGTGCCGGTGCTGCTCTCGGACACGCTGCGCGAGAACGTGTTGTTGGGCGTTCCCGACGAGCCGGAGCGGCTGGCGCGCGCCGTGCGTCGCGCCGTCCTCGAGCGCGATATCGCCGCCTTCCCGGATGGCCTCGACACGCTGATTGGCGTGCGGGGGATGCGGCTCTCCGGCGGGCAGGCGCAGCGCACGGCAGCGGCGCGGATGTTCGTGCGCGAGCCGGAACTGCTGGTCCTGGACGACATCTCGAGCGCGCTCGACGTAGAGACCGAGCAGCTCCTCTGGCAGCGCATGTTCGACGAAGGGGCGCGCCACACGTGCCTTGTCGTCTCGCACCGGCGGGCGGTCTTGGAGCGGGCGGACCAGATCCTGGTGATGGAGCAGGGACGGCTCACAGCCAGTGGCACGCTCGTCGAGCTGCTGGAAACGAGTGAGGAGCTGAGGCGCCTGTATGGCGTTTGACAGAGGTCCCCGGGTATGCTACTATGCAGATCCTGGGTTGGTCGCCGCCGGCGTTGCGTGAACCTGTGGCGGCAGGGCTGGGCATCCGCTCCACGGCAAGGAGAACGAGGTGATGGGCAAAGAGATCTGGAACGTGGGTGGCATTACGCAGAGCGGGCTCTTTTTGGACATCAAGCACATCAACGACAAGATCATCCATGCTGACGTCGTCTTTGAGATGTATGACAGCTATCCTGGCACCCGGTGGAACGGCGGCAGGCCGACGTCAAAGGAGGCTGAGTACCCGTTCGAGGAGTTCGTCGAGCAGGTGGAGGTGCTGAATCAACACGGCATCGGTTTCAACTTTACCTTTAGCAACCTGTTGCTAGAGGAAAAGCATCTCGACGATGAGCGCGGAAATCGCTTGCTGGAGAGATTCCACAATGGACAGAACGGCGTCATCGCCGGGAGCGACATCCTGGCAAAGTACATTCGGAAGACGTTCCCCAAGTACCGGCTGATCAACACGCTCACCCACTACCACAGGGACCTGGACTACTACAAGGGGGCGCTGGATCTGTATGACATTGTCGTGCTTCCCCCCGCATTGAACCAGCAGTTCGATTTCATCAAAGAGCTGGGACCGCAGCGCGTCGAGATACTGGTCAACGAAACGTGTCACCGCAACTGCCCCTTCTCCAAGGAGCACTATACCAAGATCAGCGAGTACAACCTCTCGCTGGGCGAGAATCGCTACCTTGAGGCTGAGGTACGCCACTTTTGCGAGAGACACCACAGCCAGCGGCTTTGGCCGATGTCGGCACAGGAGCTGGGGAAGGTCTTGGCAGGGAACGCGATCGCGCCCAGCGAGGTCGATCGACTCGCCGAACTGGGCGTCAACCGCTTCAAGCTCAGCGCGAG
>JAFGIE010000164.1 GCA_016929775.1 Anaerolineae bacterium | reverse complement strand
TCGTACTCGACCTGCAGGCCGAGCGCCGCGCACGTCTCGAGACATGTCGCGCCCGAGCTGGTCCCCAGGAACTCGACGATGCTGCCGGGCGGGCCGTGTAGGGCGATCGTGTTGAGCCCAGCAGCCTGTGCCGCCTGCGGCCAATCCCACGTGCTCACGTCCGAGGGCGTGAGCACGACGCCGCGCATGGTGAAGAAGGGATGGGATAGCACGGGCGCTCCATTCGTGCAAGTTACTCAGGCCCGCCCCAGCAGGACGCGCAGGTAGCGCCGGATGGACCACGGCTGTCCCGAGAGCAGGTACTGGGCGCGGAACATGCGCGCCACGCCGCGGACGATCAGCGGGATCGTGAGCGCCATGATCCCCGCCGAGGCCCACGGCTGCCACCAGGGCACGCCGCCGACCACGAGGCGCTTGATCATGATCGTCGGCGCGGTGAGCGGAAAGAGGCTGGTCAGGACCGACAGTGTGCCGTGCGGGTTGTCAGTCGTGAACAGGGCGATCTCAAAGCCGACCAGCACCGGCAGGGCGAGCACAAAGGACGCGCTGGTCGCCCGGCGCCAGTCCTCTACCAGCGCGCCTGCGCCGGCATACAGCGTGGCATACACGCCGTAGCCGAGGACGGAAAAGACGACCATCCAGGCGATCACTGCTGGCGAGAGCGCGAGGCTATCGGGCAGCTCGACGCCGCCGCCGGTCCATGTGAAGAGCAAGATGCCCAGCACGGTCCAGACCAGGGCCTGGATCAAGCCGGCGATCCCCAGCCCGGCGATCTTGCCCGCGAGCAGCTGGCGCGGGTGCACAGAGATGAGCAGGATCTCGATCACGCGGTTCTTTTTCTCGTCGCTGACGCTGCGCAAGAGCAAGCCGGAGGACATCAGGATCACGGCATAGACGAGCAGCGAGAGCAGCATGGGGACCAGGCGCATCAGTCCCTCTTCCTCCTCGCTCGCTGCCTGCGACGTCCACGCCCGCTGGTTGAGCGCAGCGGGTGCACGCACCTGTGCCGCCAGAGCCGTGTCCCCGCCCAGCAGGCTGACCTGCAGCGCCCACTCGATCGCGCTCGACGCGCCCACGAACGCCTCCGGGCTGTAGTCCGGGCGGACACAGATCAGCTCGCCGGAAGAGAGATAGTCGGGCGGCACGAGCCAGTAGGCGCCGATCTCGCCCGCTGCCAGGGCCTGGCTCGCCTGCGCCTGATCGGCGTAGGGTACCAGGACGTCACCCGGGATCGATGCGGGGAGCGCTGCCAGGAGCCCACTTTGGTCCACGACGCCCTGGACCTCCGGCGCGGGGGTCGACACGTCGCCCCCCGACGCGTCCGCGCGAGCGGCGGGCGTGCTGTCCGTGGCGCGGGTCATGAGCGCCAGCTGCCCAAAGACGAGCAGGGGCAGTCCCACGCACATCAGCAGGAACAGGGGCTTGGTGACCATCGTGACCAGTTCGTGGCGCAGGATCACGGCGATCTTGGGTCGCACCGCTCGGCCTGTCGTGCGCCCGGCGCGCGCACCGCGCGGACTCGCGCCGCGGGAGAGCGGCTCCTCGCGGGGCGTAGCCGGTTCGCCGCCCAGGATCTCGCGCCACCGGATGCGGCGACCATAGCGCAGTGCGCCCAGGCGGAGCGCGCGCCCGGCGAGCAAGAGGGCGCCCAGGGCACACACGACCTGCACGGCGATGCTGGCGCCCACCTGCCAGGCTGGGACCTGCGCAAAGGCCACGCGCAGCGGGAGGACCACGGGCGCCAGCAGAGGCACGATGCTCAGCGTTGCAATGACAGGGCTGTTGAGGTTGCGCATCATAGGCACGATGAAGGGCAGCGGCGTCATGTAGAGCGTGATCGCCACCCACGCGATCTGCTGGCTGACCCGCGTCTCGGCGATGGTTGCCGCGATGGCGGTCATGAACGCCGCAGTCAGGACGTAGGAGGGCGCGCTGACCGCCAACGCCACGAGCAGCGCCCGGGGGTCTGCGCGCAGGTCCTGCGCCCATGCCAGGTCGAAGAGCTGGGCGCTGCCGATCACGAGCAGCCCCGAGAGCACGCTCCAGACCGCAAGTTGGGTCAGGGCGATGCCGACGATGCCCAGCACCTTGCCGATCATCAGCTGTGCAGGCGAAGTCGAGGTGAGCAGGATCTCGATCGTCCGGTCCTGCTTTTCGTCTGCCAGGGCGCCGATCGCGTATCCCGAGCTGATGAAGGTCAGGACCACGAGCACGAACCCTGACAGCACGGGCAGCAGCTGCCCGATCGTCGGTGCGCCGTGGAACTCGCGTGCACTGCCGCTTGCAGCGCCTGGCAGGCGCACGACGGTCGTGCTGCCTTGCGTGACCCGGTGGACGACCTCTGCGGGCTGCTCGGACAAGAGGCGCAGGCGGAGCATGTCCTGCATCTGGCGCGTGGCAGCGGTGCGCGGCGCATCGGCGTACACGACCTCTACCTGTCGTGAGGCGCTGTCGGCGGACAGGAGATAGTAGGCGCTGATCTCTTCCGCCGCCAGGGCGCGCTGCGCGGCGTCTGCGTCGGGGTATGCGACCCACTGGATCCCGCCTTCGGCTGCGGCGCGTGCCGCGATAGACTCGGTCACGTATCCTACCGGATCGACGTACCCGATCCGGTCCACGCGATCCGGGCGCAGTGCGTCGCCGAGTGCGGTCACCGCGATCGCGATCGCGACCAGGGCAGGCACGATCAGGAGCGGGATCAGGAAGCCGCGCCGGAGCACGTGCCGCCTGTACTCGTGCGTGGCAATGGTCCACAGCCTATCCATCGGCGTCTCCTCTCTCGCCGGCGCCGGTCACGACGCGTACAAAGATCTCGTCCAGGGTGGGCATCGCCACTTCGAACTTTTCCAGGCGGACCTGCGCTGCCACGAGCTGTGCCAGCACGTCCTGCGGCGTGGTGCCAGCAGCCAGGGTGAGCCTCAGGTCGCTGTTCTGCCGCGAGACGTAGGCGATCCCGTCCAGCTGCGGGATCCGTCCCGCGGTGTGCAGGAGCAGCTCGTTCCCGGCGTAACGGCGCCTGATCCCGTCCAGGTCGCCGTAGAGCACGTTGCGCCCCTCGTTGATCAGCACGATCCGGTCGCACAGCTCCTCTACCTGGTGCATCTGGTGGGTGGACATGAGGATCGTCGTCCCATCCTGGGCGAGCTGGCGGATCAGGTCGGTCACCAGGCGCGCATTGACCGGGTCGAGGCTGGCAAAGGGTTCGTCGATGATCAGCAGTTCCGGCCCATGGGCGATCGCGGCAATGATCTGTGCTTTCTGCTGCATGCCTTTGCTCAGCTCCTTGACCTTCTTGGTCCGGTAGCGAGCCAGGTCAAAGCGCTCGAGATAGGCCCCGACCTGTCGGTGCGCCGCGTTGCGCGAGAGCCCCTTCAGGACGCTCAGGTAGACGAGGCAGGTCTCGAGCGCGATGTCTTGGTACAGCCCGCGCTCTTCGGGCATGTAGCCGATGCGATCCTTTTTCGCCTCCGTCATCGGTCCGTCCAGGATCGAGATGCTCCCGCTGTCGGGACGATAGATGTCCAGCAGCATGCGGATCGTCGTGGTCTTGCCCGCGCCGTTGGGGCCCAACAGGCCAAAGATCTCGCCCCGACCGACCTCGAACGAGACGTCGGCTACAGCCTGTGTCCTGCCGAATGACTTGGCTAGGTGCGATATGGCCATCACGTTCATGTCAGGTGCTCCTTTACCCGAGGTTGGCCCGCGGGTTGGGCGCGGCGCACACGCCGGGCGACCGGCGCAGCTGTAGCGCCCAACTACCATGTCCAGTATACCCGACAAACGGGCTAGTGCGCATCGTCCAAGTGGATGATCCGTGTGGGTGATTGTGGGGAGACCTACAGCGCAGAGCTCCGGGGTCTACACGGTAGACCTCGGAGCTCTCTCTTGTGCGGGCGTCGGGCCGTATGGGCGGGACCGCCGATCCGGTCAGGATGGCGGCGTACCTACTCGAGATAGCCCAAATAGTCCGCCTGCAAGTCGAGCATCGTGTCGAGCAGCGCTTTGGCGGCGCTGTACCGGTCGACGACCGGGTCGACCAGCAGGGCTTGCAGCGCTGCCTTCTTGGAGCGGCGGAGGACCGCTTCGGCGGTCATGTCGTGCACGGCGACTTGGTTGTAGAGCAGTCCGGCGAACCCGTGTGGCAGCTCGCCCAGGGGTACGCCGTGTACGCCGTCCTTGTCGAGCGTCGCCGGCACCTCGACCACGATCCAGTCGGGCAGGTGGGCGATCAGGCCCTTGTTGGGGAGGTTGACCGCAGCCTCGACATACCCCGTATCGGTCAGCATGCCCTCGATCATGGGCACCACGCGCTCGGTGAGCCGGAGGTGGATCTGACGCGGCTCTTCCCGGGAGAGGTACATCTTGTAGAAGCGGTAAAAGTCGAGGATGCCCTTGTGCTCGACCACGTCGTGCGCCCACTGGATGTACTCGCCAAAGTGGCTGTCCGTCGTGATCGGCAGGTAGCCAAAGTCCTCCAAGATGACCTTGAACAGCCCGCGCTCGGGCCAAGCCTCGGTCTCGACGCCTGAAAAGTCCTCCTCCGAGCGTGGGTAGTGTCCGGTCTCCTTGGCGTACTTGTGGATCGCGGCGAGGCTGGGCATGTTGCCAAAGTAGGCGGGGGCCTTTGCCCGGATCTCGGGGTAAGCATCTTGCCCCGTGCGCTTGTAGGTGGCCTTGAGCAGCACGCTAAAGTGGTTTAGCCCGCCCGCCGTGATCTCGAGCTCGTCATAGGGCACGCCCAGGATGCGCGGCAGGTGCATGCGGAGCGAGGCGATCTCGTGGCAGAGGCCGACGAACTGCAGGTCGGGGAACTTGCGGTGCACCGTGGTGCAGATGCGGCTCATCGGGTTGCTAAAGTTAAAGACTACGGCGTCGGGGCAGATCGCCTGGATGTCCGCACAGATCTCCAGGATCGGCGGGATGATGCGGAGGGAGTGAAAGAGCCCCCCTGGGCCTCCGTTCTCGCCGTACACCTGCCGGATGCCGTACTGCTGCGCCGTGTACCAGTCCTGCTCCCACAGGGCAAAGCGGTCGCCTACCTCGATCGAGCTGATGCAATAGTCAGCCCCGGCGAGCGCTTCGGGGCGCGAGGTCGTCGCCGAGAGCGTGAAGGGCAGGTCGTGTTCCTCGATGAATGCCTGTCCGGTCCGTTCTACGACTGCCAGTGACTGGGGGTTGATGTCGTGCAGGACGACGTGGCTCCCTTCCAGGACCTTGCTCTGGAAAATGTCGCCCATCGTCCCGTAGCCGAACTGCGCGCTGCCCGCGCCGATCAAAACGATACGCTTCTCCATGTTCACTCCTTTGTGAGTTGGGGTCCCGGGCGCGGCGATCCGGTCGGGTCTAGGCGCGGCAACGGTTCGTATCCGCTCACTCTTTCCCTGGTTCGCGCTGCGCCTCGGGTGTGCTCGTGTATGCCCGCGATGGGCACGCCACGGGAATGGTACGCCAATCTGCAGCATCTGTCAAACCGCCGCTGCC
>JAFGIE010000163.1 GCA_016929775.1 Anaerolineae bacterium | reverse complement strand
GAGCCCCGTGGGTATCAGTGTGCACAAGCACCTCTCGGGATAGGTCCATTATACCATAAAGCATGGCATATGTCACCGCACTTATAGGGCGCTGAGCCAGCGATAGTTCTCCTCGAGCGCCGCGATGCGCGCCGCTACACTATCGCCCGGGATACCGCACTCATAGTTGAACGGGCCCTGGTAGTCGATCTCGCGTAGCGCCTGGAGGAAGGATGCCCAGTCGAGCACGCCCGTGCCAGGCAGCGCGTGCTGCTCGTCAATCCCGTCGTAATCGGACATGTGCAGGGCAATCAATGTCTCGTCGAGCGTGCGCACGGTCTGCGCCAGGTCCTGCGGGCGGTCCATGAGGTGGTTGGTGTCCAGGCATACGCCCAGTACAGCGCCGTCCAAGCCGTCGAGCAGCGCGGCGAGCTCCTCCACCCGGTTGCCGAGGCAGGTGCGCGGCAAGAGCTCGATCGCGGCGCGCCTGCCAGCTGCCGCGCACCAAGCGACGACGTCGCCTAGGGTCGCGCGCGCTTGGGCCAAGCGCTGCGCCCGCTCAGAGGGAGCGATCGGCTCCGCACTGGCGTGGAGGACGACGGTCTGCGCGTCGAGCGCAACCGCCAGCTCGATCGCCGCGCGGAGCGTAGCGTGCGCCGCACGCTGCGTCTCCTCCACCGGCGACGAGAGGTCGTAGACCTGGCCAAACTGGGCGTGGATCGTCGCCACGCGGATTCCACTCCCGCGGACCAGTTCCTGGAGCAGGGGCAGCGCCGCGCGGCGCACCGCCGCGTCGGCGAACAGCCGGGCGCTGACCTCGAGCGTGGCGATCTGCGATCCGGCGAGGGCACGCATCAGATCGGGCGTCAGATCGGTGGCGATCGTGTGTAACGAGACGCCGAGACGGGGTTGGAACATGGGTATCGCCTCCTGGGGTGTCTGCCTTGGTCTCTGGACGCAGTGTGCGGACCGGATCAGCCCTCGTTGAGCCACAGCTCGATCGAGCCGTGTGTCGGCGAGCGGTTGTTCCAGTTCGCGCCATAGATGTCGATCCGCCCGCTGCATCCCACGTCGACGAGTACGATGTTGTGCGACCCGGTGGTCGCCACCACGTGCTTGTCCCACGACGCACCGGCGCCCCGGTTGAAATAGACCGCCACCTCTTGCGGCGCCGTGGCTTGGTGCATCTTGGCGACGACGATGTCGAGGGCGCCGTCGCCGTCCATGTCCGCCAGGCCCAACCCGTGCGCGTGGTCCATCTGGGCATCGATCACGTGCTCGATCCAGTCGCCTGCGCGCGGGTCGTCGGGCGCCTCGAACCACGACAGGTGACCACTTCCCTCAGCTGGGGAGAGGGCGATGTCGGGGCGCCCGTTGCCGTTCAGGTCGCCGACCTGCACGACGACGTCGCCGCGCGTCCAGCACCGGTCAAAGTGGACAGGGTCCACGTAGGCGTGCTCGGCCCACGCGCCCGCCAGCGCATCGCCCGGATTCTCGTACCAGCACCCGCCGATCGCGATGTCGGGGCGCCCGTTGCCATTGAGATCGGCAACTGCCAGGCCCTCGCCGTGCGGGCAAGCGAAGGTGCGGTGGCGCCACGTGGTTGGCGTCTGCTGCACCCAAAGGTGAATGGCGTTCCCCAGCCACTTGCCAAAGCCCGACTGGTGCCGGGTGACGATGTCGAGCTGCCCGTCGCCGTCCAGGTCCGCCAGCTCGACGTCGTGCATGCGCGCGCCCTGGGGGCCTACGTTCACCGCCTGCCACGGGTCGCACGCTGGGTCGCCGCCCGCTGCGCGCGGGTTGCGAAACCAGATCAGCCCATCGTCGCTCGGGATCACCACGTCCAGGCACCCATCGCCGTCGATGTCGCCTACCGCCATGTCGGTGGTAAAGGCCCCCGCCGCGATCGGGCACTTGCGCCAGTCCGGGTAGCGGTACCAGTCCAGCCCGCCGCCCGACGCGCTCGCTGCCAACAGGTCGGGGCATCCGTCGCCGTCCAGATCGCCTGCCGCCTTGCAGTGCGGGTCTGGCGGGTTGTGGGGGTCGACGATCACGTGCCGGAAGCGGAGCAATGTTGTCGCGCGGCCCATCCCTCTTTCCTCCCTGGAGCGCCGCCCTGCGGCGTCGTTCGCTGCAGCGTGACCCTCCCTGCCCAGCTGTACGATTCGACATTTCGCCGATCTGTGCTATCATACTGCGCCTGCTGCCATGGATGCACAGCTCAGCGAAAGGACGACAAACGAGTGGATATCCTGTTGATCCGCCACGGCGATCCAGACTATGCGAACGACAGCCTGACCGAGCGCGGCGTCGAAGAGGCGCGACAGCTCGCCGCGTTCCTGGCACGGGAGCGCCTGGATGACCTGTATGTCAGTCCCCTGGGCCGAGCGCACGAGACGTGCGCCCACACAGCGCGCACGCTGGGGCTGACCCCGGCGACCCTCGACTGGCTGCGCGAGCGCGGGATCAAGCGCGGACCCGTATACCTCTGGGAGGCGCCGGGCGAGATGTTCCTGCGCGACGAGCCGCTGCCGACGCAGAACGACTGGTACCTGCCCAAAGGAGCGATGCCCGAGGGCGCAGAGCAGTTCGCGCACGTGCGGGCGGGCTTTGATGCGCTGTTGGCCTCCTATGGCTATCTCCGGCAGGGAGCCGCATACCGCGTGACCCAGCATACGGACGCACGCATCGCCCTCTTTTGTCACAAGGGCGTGATCCTGACGCTGTTGGCCGATGTGCTGCACTGGGCGCTGCCGATGGTGTTTGTCTCGCTGGACATCCATCCCACCGGCGTGACCCGCCTGACGATGGTCGAGGGCGATCGCCTCGCACACCTGAAGGCATCGCTGATCAACGACCGATCGCACCTAGACGCAGCCCTACGTTCGTCCTGAGCCCGGGCGCCCTTGACTGCCCATCTCGGCAGCGAAGGGGTCAGGCTGTGTCGCCGTCCGGGAGGAGGCGGCTCACGTAGGCCGAGCGGTACTCCTCCGCGAGGATGTCCATGAGGACGACGTCGTACGCGCGCCCGGCGATGAGCCTGGCCTGGCGTCGTCGCCCGATCTCCCGAAAGCCAACCTTCCTGTAGCACCGGATCGCGCGTTCGTTGAACGCAAAGGTGCCGAGCATGACGCTCTTGAGATTCAGCAGGCTGAAGGCGTGGTCGAGGAGCAGGCGCACCGCGTCCTGCCCATAGCCACGGTCCCAGTGCTCCTTGTCCCCGATCACGATGCCCAGCATGGCTGTTCGGTTCACATAGTCGACCATAAAGAGCATGCAACGCCCGATCGCGGCATCGGTGACGAGGTCGACGATCGCGAACACGTGCTCCTGGTTTGCCAGCACGGTGCCCAGGTCCTGCTGGGCGCGTTCGAGCGAGTAGGGGACGTAGGCCTCGTCGCCCAGCGGGATCGTCACCTCCAGGTCATTGTGCCAGGCGACCCACTGCGCGGCGTCGTCCATGGTACAGGGGGAGAGGTAGCACAGCTCCCCCACCAGTCTCCGATAGTGTGGCATGGTCTGCTCCTCGTGGCAGTGGCGTCTCAGCCTGGCGTCGCCGCACGCCCGTCGCGCGCAGAGGCCTCTGGGATTGTACAGCAGGAACGAGAAGCGCACAATTCGCGCCCCAGCGGAGCAGACGGAGTGCAGGGCGCGGCGCGCAGCGAATGACCAAACGGTGAGCTGCGGATAGGTAGGCGCGGCGCGCAGCGAATGGCCGAACGGCGGGCTGAGAACAGGTAGGCGCGGCGCGCAGCGAAGGGCCAAACGGTGAGCTGCGGATAGGTAGGCGCGGCGCGCAGCGAATGGCCAAACGGTGAGCTGCGGATAGGTAGGCGCGGCGCGCAGCGAAGGGCCGAACGGCGGGCTGCGGATAGGTAGGCGCGGCGCGCAGCTGATGGGCGAACGGTGGGCTGCGGATAGGCAGGACCGTGCAGGATCGGGTATACTGGCAGCGTTGCCTAGGACAGTCCTGTTGCGGTGTGGCCCGCTGCACGTCGGGCGGCAAGTGTGGAGAGCACGAGGCGAACACGGAGGGATAGAGCGATGACATCCGCGCACGAGGCGCGTAGCACGAGGTGGGCGCCGGTCTTTTTTACGATCTGGGTCGGTCAGGCGCTCTCGCTGGTCGGCAGCCGGGCGGGCGGCTTTGCGCTCGTGTGGTGGCTCACCCAGCGCACGGGCTCGGGCACCGTCCTGGCGACCTCGAGCATCGTCGCGCTGCTGCCGAGCGTCCTGCTTGGGCCCTTTATCGGGGCGCTGGTCGACCGCTGGAACCGGCGCCGGATCATGATCGTCGCCGACACGCTCATCGCGCTCTTTTCTGCCTGGTTGGCGTACCTGTTCTGGATCGACGCGCTCCAGGTGTGGCACGTCTACGTGATCACGTTCATCCGCGCCGTGGGCGGCGCCTTTCACCACCCCGCGATGCAGGCCTCGACCTCGCTCATGGTTCCCGAGGAGCAGCTGGCGCGCGTGGCGGGCATGAACCAGACGCTGTACGGCGTGCTGACCATCGTCACACCCCCACTCGGCGCCTTTCTCATGGGCCTCCTGCCCCTGCACTGGATCATGGGCATCGACGTGATCACCGCCGCCTTTGCCATCATCCCACTCTTCTTCGTACACGTGCCCCAGCCCGCCCCGCACCGTCCGGCGCCGCATCAGGCGGATGCCGCGGCGCGGGCAGTCACGCGCTCGCTGTGGCAAGACGTGCGCGAGGGCTTTGCCTATATCTGGCATTGGCCCGGCATGTTCCTCATGCTGACCTTGGCGACCGTGCTCAACTTTTTGATCCACCCCGCCATGTCGCTTCTGCCGCTCTTTGTCACCCAACACTTGCAGGGCGATGTGCTACAGCTCGGCTGGATGAACTCGGCGTGGGGGATCGGCTTTGTCGCCGGGGGCGTGATCCTCAGCGCGTGGGGTGGGTTCCGGAATCGCATCGTGACCACCATGGTCGGTGCGATCGGCATGGGGCTCGGGTTCCTGCTCGTCGGGCTCACGCCGACGGCTGCCTTTGGGATGGCGCTGGGGGGGATGTTCCTGGCAGGAGTGATGAACCCGATCACGAATGGGCCCGTCAACGCGCTGCTGCAGAGCGTGATCAGCCCGGACATGCAGGGGCGGGTGTTCATGATCGTCGGCAGCATGTCGGGATTTGCCTCGCCGCTCGGCCTGGCGGTCGCAGGGCCCGTGTCGGATGCCCTCGGGGTGGGCGTGTGGTTCATCGTCGGCGGCGCAACCGGCATCGTCATGGGCATAGCTGGGTTTTTCATCCCGGCGATCATGCAGATCGAGGAGCAGGGCAGGGCACGCGCCGCGGCGCGGCAGGCTGGCGATCCGGCCCCGCAGACAGGCGCCTAAG
>JAFGIE010000162.1 GCA_016929775.1 Anaerolineae bacterium | reverse complement strand
TGCTCGTGACCACGCTCCTGCGTGGTCACGTCGTCTGCCCTGAGAGCGGTTGGACGTCCCCCCGCAGGAGCGGAGGGACGAGCGCGAGCTCACCCCTCGCCCCCACGCTGGAGCGTGGGGGCGGAGGCAGTTGTCGGAGCGCAGGCGCGGTGCTATAATGCTATCCCGTACGTGCGGAGCTGTCCCGTCGATCACTGGGTGGAGCACAACGAAGAGAGGGTAGCATGGATCAGGCACTGGCGTCCTACCTCGACGACCATCGCGCGGACGCGCAGGCGCTGCTGGAGCAGCTCTGCCGGCAGCCCAGCATCGCCGCCCAGAACGTGGGCATCGCCGAGATGGCGGACCTCGTCGAGTCGCTGCTAGCCGATGCGGGTTTCCGCACACAGCGCTTTCAGGCAGGTGATGCGCCCCCGGTCGTCTACGGAGAGCAGGAGGGCAGGAGTCCCTTCACGCTGCTGCTCTACAACCACTATGACGTGCAGCCCGCGGATCCCCTCGACCTGTGGGAGTCGCCGCCCTTTGAACCGACCGTGCGCGAAGGCAAGCTCTATGCGCGCGGCGTCGCCGACAACAAGGGCGGGATCGCGTGCCGCCTGGCAGCCCTGCGCGCCCTACGCGCCGTGCAGGGGGAGCTGCCGCTCACCATCCGCTGGATCGTCGAGGGGGAAGAAGAGGTCGGCAGCCCGCACTTTGGCGTCGTCGCCGAGCGGCATGCGGACCAGCTGCAGGCCGACGGCTGCCTGTGGGAGGAGGGTGGGTTCGGCCCCGACGGGCGCCCCGGGATCGGGCTGGGGGCCAAGGGATTGCTCTACGTCCAGATCGAGGTGCGAACTATGGCCCGCGACGCGCATTCTGGGTCGGCGACGTCGCTGCCCAGCGCTGCGTGGCGAATGGTGCAGGCGCTGGCGTCGCTGCGCGACACAGACGGGCGGGTGCGCATCCCCGGCTTTTACGATGCCGTGCAGCCGCCGACAGACGCGCAGGTCGCGGCGCTCGCCGACCAGACGGACACGGAAGACATGGTGCGCCAGATGTACGGGATCGAGGCCTTCCTGGGCGGGCGCACGGGCCTGGAGCTGCGCGTGCACCAGTCCTTCAGTCCGACGTGCAACATCGCGGGTCTGCTGAGCGGGTATACGGGCGAGGGGTCAAAGACGGTGCTGCCCGCGCAAGCCATGGCCAAGATCGACTTTCGCCTGGTCCCCGACCAGGACCCGTGGGACATCCTCGACAAGCTGCGCGCACATCTCGACGCGCAGGGCTTTGGAGACGTCGAGGTGACGGCGTTGAGCGGCGCAGAGCCGGTCATCACGCCGATCGAGCACCCCTTTGTGCAGCGCACGATCGAGATCGCGCGCGCGTTCGCCGGCAAGCCGCCGTCGATCACGCCACTCGGTGGTGGGACGCTCCCGCTGCTGGGCGATCTGCGGCGTTACGTGGGCGTGCCGGGCCTGTTTGCGCCCGGTGGTCCGGGCTACTGGGGAAGCGGCGCACATGCGCCCAACGAGCACGTGCGCCTAGAAGACATCGTGCGGGCGGTGCGGTTCAACTGCGCCCTGTTCGAGGCGCTGGCACCGGGTTAGGCAAAGCCAGCGACCCGTTCCCTCCAAGGGAACGGGTCGCTGCCGATCACTCTTGCATCTGTGGATCCAGCGCATCGCGCAGGCCATCGCCCAGCAGGTTGAACCCGAGCACGGTGAACATGATCGCCATGCCCGGGTAAAACACCATGTGCGGCTGCTGGCGCAAAAAGGGCACGCCGTCGCTGATCATGACCCCCCACTCTGGGGCGGGCGGCTGGGCGCCCAGGCCCAGGAAGCCGAGGGCTGCCGCACCCAGGATGGTCCCCCCGATGCCCATGGTCGCCGATACGATCACCGGCGCTAGGCTGTTGGGCAGGATGTGGCGAAAGATGATCCGCGGATTGCGGACGCCCACCATGTGCGCAGCCTGGATGTACTCGCGCTCGCGCAGCGAGAGGACCATCGAACGCACCAAGCGCGCATAGCCGGCGATGCCCGTCACGCTCAGGGCGATCGTCGTGTTAAAGAGTCCCGTGCCGCGCACGGCGACGATCGCGATCGCGAGCAGCATCCCCGGAAAGGCCATCAGGATGTCCATCACCCGCATGATGCCCATGTCCACCGCGCCCCCAAAGTAGCCGCTGACCAACCCCAAGAGCGTCCCCACCGACCCCGAAAGCCCAACTGCGACCAGCCCCACGCTCAGAGAGAGGCGCGCGCCGTGCACGATGCGCCGCAGGATATCCCGTCCCAGGCGATCGGTGCCCATGAGGTGCTGCCAGGAGGGAGGCTGGCGTGCGTTCTCCAGGTCTGCATCGAGCTTGGGGTCGTACGGGTCAATCAGCGGCGCCAGAACGGCAGCAAGGACAATGATCGCCACGATCACCATGCCGATGCGGGCCGTAATGCTGTAGCGCAGCCGCCGCCAGGCATCGTTCCACAGGCTGCGCGGTCTGTCCTGGAAACCCTCATAAGGCGTCGTTTGCGTCACTAGAGCCGGGCTCCTCGGTTACTCGTAGCGGATGCGGGGATCGATAAAGGCGTACAAGACGTCCACCACCAGGTTGACAAACACATAGATCGTCGCGCTGACCAGCACACTCCCCTGGACGATCGGGTAATCGCGTCCCAGGATCGCCCGGTAGGTCCACGTCCCCATGCCGGGCCACGAAAAGACCGTCTCGGTCAGG
>JAFGIE010000161.1 GCA_016929775.1 Anaerolineae bacterium | reverse complement strand
GTGCGCCTGCACGGCGTTCTGTTCGGGCTCGACGTAGCGAACCACGACGTTCTGCCCGGGCAGGATGTCCCACGCGCCCCCAAAGTCGCAGGCAAAGGCGCCGCCCTTGGGGTCTACGCCGTGTTGCTCGATCCCGTCCGGTCCTTCCGGTTCGTGGATCTCGCAGCGGACGGTGACCAGCCCTTCCACCCACGGCGCCTCGACGGTGCCGGACACGGCGTCGTGCTCGACGTCGACCGTGGCGGGGATGGCGCCCACGCGCAGCGTGGTCGTGAACGGCCCGCCATCCACGATGCCGTGCACCCGGTCGCCCGGGTCGATGTCGGGTCGCTCGGGGGCCCAGTCCGCCTCGTCCGTGCTCCACCAGCCGCCGCCCGGGGGCAAGGTGACCTCCGCCGCAGCCTTGGTGGCGCCGCCTGCGTCGGTCACGGTCAGGAAGACGGTCTGGCCGGGCCCCTGGTAGTCGCCGCCGAGCCAGTCGTGGTCATAGTCGGCGAGGAGGATCAGGTCGGGGCTGCGGAAGCCGCGGTGGTAGACGACGTCGGTATCGTCGATCTCGGTCGGGTAGCGGACCTCGCCCTGACCGGCGCGCGGGATGTCGGGGAAGGCAGCGGCATAGTTGCCGTCCGGGTCGGTCTGGACCTCGCGCAGCGTGCCGTCGAGCAGTTCGACCTCGAGCCAGCGGCGGTCGAGGTGGTCGACCTGCCCCCACACCTCGTCCGCGATCGAGGAGGCGTGCGCGTCAAAGGGGTCGGGGAGGGTGGCGTGGACGGGGAGGGCGCCCTCGCAGGCGGCGACGGTGACCGTCTCGCCGGGGAGGAGCGGGTCGGGCGACTCCCACGAGAAGGCGCCCTCTGTTTCGAGGACGACCTGCGTGTGGGGGGTCGTGATCGTGATCGGTCCGCGCGGGGCGTCGCCCCAGATGCCGTGCCCGTAGACGTCGAGCTCGAGGCGGCGGACCTCGGGACCGCTAAAGGCGACGTCCTGGTAGGCGTTGTCGCCGGGGTGGCTGTCGTCCGGGGGTAGGGTGATCTCGACCGTGTTGGTGTAAAAGTGTCCAGGGGCGCCGGGGTCGTCGACGCCCGCCCGGAACTGCAGCCAGCCCACGTCTCCAGGCGCCAGCTCGGACAGGAGCCAGGCGAGCGAGCGGTCGCCGACTATCGGTTCGGGCAGGACCAGTCGCTGCTCGTCAAAGCCCAGGTTCCATTCCCCGCTCCAATGTGTTCCCTCCGGCAGCGTGTCCGTGATCCAGACCTCGCCTACCGCCTGGTCGCCGACGTTCTGGAAGCGGATCGTGTAGCCGAGCTGTTCCTCTCCCCGCCACTCGTGCCACTTGGTCACGCGCAGGTTAGGGCCAGGCGGGTAGATGGTCACCGCGGCGCACGCCGTGTCTTGGTGCGGGTCGGCTCCCGGCGCCGCGCCGCCCACTGTAGCGCAGTTCTCGAGCAGCGCGTACTCGTCGACGCCCTCGTCGATCTGGAGCAGGACATAGAGCGCATACCTGTCGCCCACCGGGATCTCGGGCAGCTCCCAGATCAGCAGGTCGCCCGAGACGATCGGGTTGGGCAGCGGCCCCAGCTCGGGGGGCATATCGTCCGCCCACCAGGCGTCGACGTACGCCATGCCTGCGGGCACCGTCTCGGTGAGTGTCGTCGGGAGCGCCGTGTTGCCGGCGTTGTCGTACTCGATCAGGTACTGGACCCAGCCACCGGGCAGCAGGACGGCGGCTTGGGCGCTCTTGTGGATCTCGAGCGCGATGCGCGGCGCGCCAACGTGCGCTTCTTGGTGCAGGCGCCAGTTGTTCTCGGGGTCCACGTCGCCCGCGACGTCGAGCACGACCATGTTGCTAAGCGTGGCGCCGATCTCTGCCTCGAGCGCCAGGGCGACGCGCAGAGCGATCTCACCGCACGCCTGTCCGGGTAGCGAGGCGGCATACAGGACCAGCTCGCCGCCGCTGGACGAGACCTCGCTCCAGAAGGGCTGTCCAGGGTCGCGGGGCCACCACTCGACGAGCGTCGTCCATGCGGGCAGCGTGTCGGTCAGGGTGACCGGGCCCGCGGCGGCGCCGCGCTGGTTGCACCACTGCACCGTGTACTCAAACTCCTGCCCTGGCGCCGGGTCGTCGGGACGGACGCGCTTGTCGACGGCGAGCTCGACCTCGTCCTCCCAGACGTCGACCGGGTCGCTGCACGCAGAGTCGTCGCCGGGGTCGGGGTCGCCCGCCGTGCTGGTCTGGATCGCGACACAATTCGGATCGAGGATGCCTTCTCCGGTCGGCGCGCTCTCGCTGATCGCCACGGTGAGGGCAAACACGTGCTGCGCGCCCGGTTCGAGCGGCCCCACATCCCACGCGATCGCGCCCGCCGGGCCGAGGGTGACCGGCAAGCCGCTGGTATCGTCCACGTAGGAGGCAAACGGCGGCAGCGTGTCTACGAGGGTCACGTTCTCCGCCGGCGCCGATCCGTCGTTGCGGTACTCGATCAGGTAGGCGTAGGGACCACCGGGGCGCGCGTGGCCCGCGGTGTTCCACTTGGCAACGGACAGGCGCGGCGCCAGGAGCGACCAGGAGTAGATCAGCTCTTGCCCGTTCTCGACGTACATGTGCGCGTGATACGAGGTGTCGGGGCGCACGTCAAAGCCGCGCTCGGACATGAGGTTCACGCTCACGATCCCGGAATAGCTCAGCCAACCGAGGTCGATCCAGTCGCACTCGTTGCCTGCGCAGTACTCGAGCCCCAGCTCAAAGGTGACGTATCCGGCGGCGGTGAGGGTGACCACGTCGCTCTCGGGGTCCGCCTCGCCGCTCATCGGATAGATCTCGAGCTTATCGGTCAGCCCGTTCGCAAAGTCGACCCACACCACGTTCCAGGGCGCCAGCGTCCCCTCGGGGAGCGTGTCGCCCGTGTCATAGCGCCCCTGCCAATCGCTCGGCGTTACGGCGCTCGCCACCGGCTTGCCCAGATCGTCGGTCACCGACACGGCGACCGAGGCGTCGGGCGCTGCGGCGTGCCCCCACACACGGCGGTCCCCGCCCGAGGACGGGCCGATGTGGGCGGCGATGTGGGGCCACTCGAAGGTCCGGATCACCCGGTCGCCGTCCGGCTCCCAGTACATGACGGCGACCGTCTGCCCTGGGGCGAGGTCCCAGCCGGTCTGGCCAAACGCGCAGCTGAAGGGCCCGTGGTGCGGGTCGACCTCGAGCTCGACGGCGGGCCCGCCGGGCGCCCAGACCTCGCAGCGCAGCATGAGCCACTCGTCGAACCAGTCTGCGTCTAGAGTGCCGGACACCAGGTCCGCGGCGAGGTCGACCTGGAAGTCGATCGCGCCGATCCGGACGCCGCCCGTGAACCCGTTGTCGACGTGCCCCGTCACCCAATCGCCCGCAGCAAGGTCGGGCCACGCCGTCGACCAGCCTTCCTCGCGGGTCGAAAAGCCCGGCTCCTCCCACCCGGGCACCTCGCCGGTGTGCAGCTCTGCCAGGCCCTTGACCGTGGTCGCGTTACCCTCGGTGACCGTGATCCAGACGGTGTGACCCGGTTCGTAGCGTCCCTCGACCTGGTCGTGATCGACGTGTACGTCCAGCACCAGGTCGAGCGCCCAGAAGGGACGGTGGAAGACGACCTCGGCGTACGAGACCTGGTCGACAAAGCGCACGTACCCGTGCGCGCCGCGCGGAATGTCGGCATACGCCTCCTCGAATCCGCCGTCGGGCGCGCTGATCGCCTCGCGGTAGCCACCCTCCCACTGCCCGTGGATCTCGACCGGTCGCTCGGCCCACCCGCCGATGGCGCCCGACACCACGTCTGTCGCGGCGTCCGCCTCGACGAGGAGCGGCTTGGGGATCGTGACAGCGACAGGCAGCAGCCCCACCCCGGCGGTGACGGTGACCCTGTCGCCCGGTTCGAGGAGCCCGACGTCGCCGATCTCCCAGTAGCCGCCCTGTTCTGGGTCGGCCCAGGCGTGGAGCAGCTCGTGCGGCGTGGTCACGGTGACCACCAGTCCCGGGATCGCCTCGCCCCACATCGCACTCGGGCCCCGATCGTCCACCCACAGCTCGACGCGGCGCAGCTCGCCGCCGCCAAAGGCCACGTCCTCGTGGGCGTTGTCGGCGGGATGGACGTCGTCGAGCCCGGGGGCGCCGATCTCGACCGTGTTGGTATACCAGCGCACGGGCGCGCCCGGTTCGTCGAGGTGCACGTTCAGGGCGAGCCAGCCCGCCTCGCCCGGGTGCATCTCGTCGAGGTGCACGGCAAATGCGTGCCGCCCCCCGTCGTAGCCTGTCCCGAGCGGCTCCCGGTCGAACTCGAGCTGCCATTGGTCGATCCAGTGCGTCCCGACCGGCAGCGTGTCGGTGATCCAGACGTCGATCACAGGCGCATCGCCTGCGTTGGCAAAGTGGATCGCGTAGCCAAGCTGCCCGTCGCCCTGCCACTGGTGCGTCTTGCGCACGCGCAGGTTTGGCCCCGCTTCGCGCAGCATCTCCGTCCAGGAGGAGGTGTTGTCCCCGTAGGTGCGCTCCTGTGCAGGCGAAGCGATCTCGACCTCGTTGTGCTCCACGTAGCCCGGGGCAGCGCCGGGATCGACGTCGAGCACGACCTCAAAGCCGCCGCTCGATCCATTCTCCAGGATCGGGATCTCCCAGCTCACGTACTCGTTCGTAACCGTGACCGGTTCGAATGGATAGCCGCCCCACGGGTCGTGGTGCCAGGCGCTCGCGAACGTGGCGCTGATCGGCAACCGGTCGGTGATCCAGACCGGGCCCGTGGGGACGTTGCCGTCGTTGCCGTAGCCGATCTGGTAGACGAGCTGCCCGCCCGGGCGCAGCACGCCTGCCGTCCACTCCTTGCTGATGCCCAGGTTGACGTACGGCTCGGCGGCGGCACCCTCCCAGATCGCCTCGTCGTCGCCCGTGCTGGTGTCGTTCTCGGCGGCGATGGTCGCCACGTTGGCGAGATGGGCGCCGGGCTCGACTCCGTCCAGGTGAGCGGTCACGTACACCTCGCGGCACGCGCCGCCGGGGATGGTGGGAAGGGCGAGCTGGAGCTGACCGGGGTCCAGGTACACCTCGCGCCAGCCGGGCTCGCGCGCAGACCAGCCGACCAGCTCGAGCGGGGGGGCGGGCGTATCGGCGAGCACGACCTCGCTGCTCCCGGTGCTGCCCTCGTTACAGACGGCGATCTGAAAGACGACGTCGTGCCCGGGGGCGGGGTCCGGCGTCCGAGCGCCCTTTTCGACGCGCAGGCGCGTGTCGTTGCCGTGTACCATCATCAGCCACGTGGCGCTCTTGTCCCAGGGCTCGCCCCCGTCGGGGCTCGTCGTCGCGATCTCGACCGTGTTGGTGACGATCCCGCCTGGGCTCGCCGTGACCTGCGCGTACAGCGCAAAAGACCCCGCTTGCCCTGGATCGATCGTGCCGACGTCCCACACGATCGGTCCCGCGCCGCTCCCGCTGTGCGGCAGGCCCGAGGTGTCGGTCAAGTAGCTCATCCCGCCGACCATGGTATCGGTGATGGCGACGCCCGCAGCGGGTGCGTCGCCTTGGTTCCAGTAGCGGATCGTGAACTGTGCGTTGCCGTCGCTCGTGACCTCGCCCTCGGCGCTTAGCGCGATGCGCAGGTCGGCGATCGGCTGCCGGTAGACGTCGATCACGGCGCTGCCGTCTGGCTCGTAGTAGAGGACGGCAATGTCCTGTCCCGGCTGCACGTCCCACTCGGTGTCGGGATCCCATTGGCAGGCAAAGGACGTGGTCCCGTCGGGCGAGGCTGTGCTGTGCTTGATCGGAGCCTCGAGGCCCGCTTCCCAGGCGCCCCAGGGGTGGCACTCGACCGCCAGTGTCTCGCTCAACCAGGGCGCGGCGATCGTTCCCGCGATCTGGTCCGCGGCGACGTCGAGGGTCGCGCTGATCGCGCCGACCTGCACGTGGCGGGCATAGCCGTCGTCCGACCAGGCGTAGACGTGATCCCCCGCGACGATCTCGGGTCGCTCCGGCGCCCACTGCTCCTCCCCCGTCTCAAAGCCGTCGGCGCCCCATCCGCCGCCACCTGACGTGTCGGCGAACGCAGTCGCCTTGTATCCGCCCAGGCTGTCGGTGACCGTGATCGCGAACGTGTGGCCCGCGGGATAGTCTGCCCCGACCCAGTCGTGCGCATAGTTGACCCGCACCCAGGGCCAGAACGGCGCATTGGTCACCAGGTCGCCGTCCGGTTCGGCGTAGCTGATCGCGAGGGCGTCGCCGCGCTGCAGGTCCCACCCGGCAGCGGCAAAGTCGCAGGCAAAGGTTCCCCCGTCCGCGCCGGCGGCAGCCGTGACCACGACATGGCTGGGCTCCTTCCAGGCCACACAGCGCGTCTCCAGCATGCCCTCAAACCAACCGGCGTGCACGGTACCCGATACGACGTCCGAAGCGGCGTCGACCAGGCCCTCGATCTGGCCCACCGGGTCAACGCTCGCCGTCGACTCGTCGACGGTGGCGTGGACGCTGTCTCCGGGCTGGATGTCGGGACACGCGCCCCCGGACCAGTCGCCACAGCCGACCCAGAAGCTCCCGTCCGCGCCGGTGGGGACGACGGCGTCCGCCTTGGGTACGCCGCTGCCATCGGTCAGGGTGACCGCCGCCGATGCCAAGCCGATCGACTGGCCCGCGACCCATTCCTCCCCATAGTGGACCTCGATCTGGAGGGGGGAGTCGAAGAGGGGGGGAGCGCTGCCCACAGCTGGCTCGGGGGCTCGATCGTGCGCCAGGACGAGGGCCCGGCCCAAGGTGAGGAGGCAAAGCGCAGCGCAAATGGCAGTGGCGACGGCGACCCATCGCCCCGGATGTCGGTTGCCGTGGGAATCCAACTCGCCGCTCCTTTCGCATGGAGAGGCGAGTCGCGCGCGCCTGCCGCGATACAAAGGCGAACGCGGCTCGTCTCGGTTGGCGTGAGACCGCTCAGCTGCAGAGCCGTAGGCTGCGTGGCGCGCCCTGGGCGGGCCTGGCGCGAGACGATCGGGATGTCGTCTGAGGCGGCGGGACCGGCTGCGCGCCACCACGCTGCACTCTCTTCCCATGATAGCCCATGCATGCGCCTACGTCAAGGGGGTGCGCGCTCACCTTGCCATCGCCCATGCTTTGTGTTAGAATGAAACCACGCTTCGCTTCACCCAGCGATTCTCTACGTGTACGTAGTACTCTTGTCGTCAGGTTGTATATCATGGTAGAAGATATACAAAAACTCAGTGGGAACAAGGCCCAGCCCCGAGAGACGGGCAAAGACGCGGTTGTGCTCAGTGTGTCTGAGCTTGAGGATCTGTTCCGCAACATACATCCGCGCATCTTTGCCTATATCCGCTACCGGGTGAACGACCTGGCTGAGGCTGAGGACCTGACCGCTGACATCCTAGAACGTGCCCTGACAAACCTGTCGTCGTATGACGCGGACAAGGGCGCGTTCTCGACGTGGATCTTTAGAATCGCGCACAACATGTGGGTCAACCACCTGAAGCAGCAAAAGCGGCGGGGCAGGTACCATGCCGAGTTCAACGACGCGATGTACAGCGTGCCCGACGGCAGCCTCTCCCCAGAGCAAGATGTCGTGCGCCAAGAACAGACAGCCCGGATGCTCGTGTGCCTGGATACGTTGTCGGAACGGCAACAGGAGATCCTGACGCTACGCTTTGCCGGGCAGCTTACGAACCGTGAGATCGCGAGCGTGCTGGACATGAACGAACGGACGGTCAGCGTGACCATCCTACGCGCCCTGCGCAAGCTGCGCCAGCTGCTCTCCGAGAGTGATCGCGCATGAACGAGAACGCACAGGCCCAAGCCCTATCCGACGCGCTGGACGCGTTGCTGAGGGGCCAAGAGAGCGCAGCTGCACTGGAGCAGGATCCCGAGGTCCGCGACCTGGCTGACCTCGGCAGGTCCCTGTCTGCGCTCGCGCCTGAGCCAAGCGAGGCCCACAACGCCCGGATCGAGCGCCTCTTGCTCGCACACCGCGCCGACCTTGCGCGCGCTGTTGCGCCCGCCCGTGGCGCGCGGCGCCGTGCGTCGGTGTGGGATGGCTTGCGCGCCTGGGCGGCACGGCTCACGCCCTCCCAGATGCCGCTCGCGCTTGCCGGTGTGGCAGTCGCAGCGGTCGTGCTGCTGGTGGGCCTGGCGATCTGGGGCCCGGATCCCTTTGCGCCGGGCGGCGCGCCGACCGGCACCGTGGTGGCGGACCTGCCCACTGCGACCGTAGCGCTGCCGCCGACGTCCACGCCCGAACCGCCATCCACGGCGCGTCCGACACGGGCGCAGCCGACTGCGCCGGGCGCAACCTCTACAGCTCTCCCGGTTCCGACTGCGACCTCGACTGCGACCCCGACGGAGGTCCCGCCGTATGCCGTCGTGCTGGGCGACGTGCAGGGCATCGTCCAGGTCCGGAACGCGGATGGCGCGTGGTCAGATGTCTTGCCGGGCGGCTATGTGCTAGCGGGCCAGCGGGTGCGCACCGGGGCGCTGTCGGGCGTGACCATGTCCTTCTATGACGGCAGCGTGGTCGAGCTGGGGCCAGACGCCCAGCTGTCGATCGAGCGCCTTGCGCCTGCGTTGGACGGGTCGCGCGTGATCGAGTTGGTGCAGTGGCTGGGTGAGGCTGAGCACGACGTCGCCGAAGCGGCGGGGCTCGGCGCGCGATACACCGTGCGCACGCCGTCGGGGACCGGGGCGGCGGTCGGCACCCGCTTTTACGTGCGCGTCTCGCCCACCTTGATCGCGACCTTTGGCGTCCGCGAGGGCGCCGTCGAGGTCAGCAACCTGGATGTCAGCGTGGTCGCCGTCGCCGGGCAGGTCACGGCGGTCCGCATCGGCGCCGTCCCGGACAAGCCTTCCTTCCGCATCAGCGGCGAGGGTCAGGTCACCGAAACGGGCGCGGTGTGGCGGATCGCCGGTCAGCCCTTTGCGATCGACGATGCCACGGCGTTCGTGGGCAGGGCGAGGCCCGGCGACTGGGTCGCCGTCGAGGGGCGTCTCGACGCCGGCGGTGTGCGCGTCGCCGACCGGATCGTGCTCCTCCACCACACGCGGATCAGCCGCTTCTGGATCACGGGCGAGGTGCAAGAGATCGAGGATGATGCCTGGCGGATCGCGGGGCGGTCGATCGCCGTGAGCGAGGGGACGGACGTGCAACCGGGGGTCGTCGTGGGCGACGTGGTGCACGTGGACGGCGCGATCGGGGGCGATGGGACGCTTGCCGCCCACTCGATCCTGCTCGTCGGCGCGGCGACGGGCGAGGTGCTCTCGTTTGCCGGGGTGCTGCAAGAGAGGGACGGGGACGCGTGGACCGTCTCGGATATCGCAGTCGGCGTCGACGATCGGACGGTCCTCGACGAGGGGCTCTTGCCGGGCGAGGTGGTCGCGGTGCGCGGCGAGGTGCGCGCGGACGGCGCGCGGTGGGGGCTGGCGATCAAGCGCGTTGGCGTGGGCGAGCACAGGTTCGAGTTCGTGGGCGCGATCGATGCGCTCGAGCCCGCGTGGGCGGTCGCCGGGATCCCGTTCGAGACGCGCATGTGGACTGAGGCGGAGCCCGGTCTCGCAGTGGGCGACCGCGCGCTGGTCGAGGGGTTGATCCTGGACGACGGCACGTGGGTCGCGGACGAGATCCGGCTTGCCGGGGATCGGGGCCCTGCGTTCGGGTTCACCGGGCAGGTGGACCAGCTTGGCCCTGAGTGGGTGATCGGAAGGGTGCCGGTGCTCGCCGACGAGGAGACCGAGGTCACTGGCGACCCGGACGAAGGGGACCTGGTCCAGGTCGAGGGTCAGGTCACAGACGTCGGCGACTTGGTGGCGCGCGAGATCGACGTGGTGGCGGCGGCGCAGCGTGGGGCGGGCTGCGTCGAGATCACGTCCGTCGTCCTGAAAGCGACCGCGCGCAGCATCCTGCTGCCGGGCGGCGTCGAGATCGCGTTGGACGAGGGCGCGATCATCGAGGGCAAGCTCCAGCCCGGCGCCGTGGTCGTGCTGTCCGTGTGCGTCGACAGCAGCGGGCAGGCGAGCGTGGTGAGCATTACCGTGGTCCATCGCGTGGATCCGGACACGCTCGAAGTCTCGCCGGGCGACGTCGGCGCGCCGCCTCCGTCGGTGCCGCCGGACAAGCAAGAGCGGGTCCTGCTCTGCCACAAGCCGGGGACGCCCGCGCAGGAGGAGCTGCTCGTGGCTCCCGAGGCGGTGCCCGGTCACCTGGCGCACGGCGACACGCTCGGGCCCTGCCCGCCGGAAGAGGAAAAGCCCAAGCCCAATCCCAAGCCGACACAGGCGGACAAGGACAAGGAAAAGTAACGCGAGGAGATCCCGGTTTGTCACAGCCCCCGCGCGCAGTCGCGCGCGGGGGCTGTGCGCGTTTCTCAGCGGGTCAGCGTCACCTTGCGCAAGCCGCGCGGTCGGTCGGGGTCGAGCCCGCGCGCGAGGGTCGATCCCAGGGCGAAGAGCTGCCCGGGCATGACGGCGACCAGGGGCGAGAGCCATTCCGGCACGCCGGGGGGGAGGGGCAGCGCCGTCTGCGCCAGGTCGAGCGCGGCGACCAGGGGCGAGAGGACGATCAGCGCTGCGCCCCGCTCTTGGAGCTGCGCCAGCATGTCGCGCATCTCTCCCGCGACGGCTCCCTCGGGGACGATCGCGAGCACGGGGAACCCGGGCTCGACCAGCGCGATCGGCCCGTGCTGAAAGTCGGCGGCAGAGAAGGGCATGCTGAGCGTGTAGGTCAGCTCAGTGAGCTTGAGGGCGATCTCGAACGCGGTGGCATAGTTGTACCCGCGCCCGATCACGGCGCACGCGTGCATGTCGCGGTAGCGCGCCGCCGCGCCGCTCACCTCGTCGATCTGCGCCAGGACCTCCTCTGCGATCGCCGGCATTCCCTCCAGCGCTTGCCAGCGCGCGTCGTCCTGGGCGAGCAGCGCGCTCAACGCGGCGACCGCCCCGAGCGATGCGGTGTAGGTCTTGGTCGCGGCGACGCTCCGCTCCTCGCCCGCGTGGAGCTCGATCGTGTGCGCGGCGGCTTGCGCCAACGGCGAACCGGCGTCGTTGGTGATCGCCACGGTCAGCGCGCCCTGCCGGCGCCCCTCGTCGACCACGGCGACAATGTCGGGCGAGGCGCCCGACTGGGAGATGCCGATCACGAGCGCGCCGCTCATGCGGGGCGGGCGGCGGTAGAGCGTGTACAAGCTGGGCGTCGCCAGGGACACGGTCAGCCCGTTCTCGGCGCCGAGCAGGTACTGGGCATAGCGCGCCGCATTGTCCGACGTGCCCCGGGCGGCGATCACGGCATAGGGGGGCGCGTGCGCCCGGATCGCCGCCGCGATGCGGGCGATCGTATCCCGCTCGGCGGCGAGGAGGCGTCGCAGCACCTCTGGCTGTTCCAGGATCTCGCGCTGCAGGTGCGATGTGTGCGTCGTCATGGCGCTCTGCCTCCTTGCGGCGTGCAGTGTGTGTCGCGCGGGCGCGCGGCGCGCCCCGCAGACAGGGGATAGGGTCGATCCGGGGGCATGATACACCAGAAGGGTGGGCGGGTCAATCGCCCGGGCGACGGTAAGCGTCACACGTTGGGGACCTGAAAAAGGGGAAAAGCGGCGGAAAAGGGCCACTGTGCTTCGTAGGGACGGCAAGGAGCGTGG
>JAFGIE010000160.1 GCA_016929775.1 Anaerolineae bacterium | reverse complement strand
TGGTACTGCTGGGGACAGCCTTTGTCCTGCTCGGCATGCTGGCAGCGTGCGAGGCTGGCGCCTCGCCGGAGGGCACGGGCAGCGACTTGATCGAGCAGATCGTGTCGCCGACTCCCGACTGGAGCACGGTCGAGGTGGACACAGACCAGGTCCCGGACCTGGGCGAGAAACCGACCAAGGGAGGGGGATGCGCTGGGCTCGATAGCGCTCTAGTCCAGATCATGCAGTCCCCGGACCCGATCTCGATGGCGCAACAGCTCGGCATCAAGACGAGCGGATCCAAGATCCAGGTCGCGCTGACCCTTTCGGGCACCGACACGGCGTTCCTGTCCGACTATGACGTCGAGGTGGGGACGCAGGTCGGCGAAAAGGTCCAGGCGTACGTGCCGGTGAAGCAGCTGTGCGAAATCGCGCTGCTCGATCAGGTGCTGCGCGTGAGCCTGCCAGCGGTTGGCGCTCCGCAGTAGTACGCTTGGCAGGGGCACGGTCACTGGCAGCGCGCATGCCGCGCCTGCTTAGCGCTGACATACAAGAGACAGAGATCGCGACGGGCAGCGCCTGAGGTTTGCGAGGCGCTGGCGCGTTGCGTGCTGTGTGGTTGTCCGTCGGTCGTTCCTGGCAATGGTGCACAAAGGAGGGCAAGATGAGCGGACGAACAGCGAGACCCAGCGTGCGGATCGCGTGGCTATCTGCAGTGCTGGTCCCAATCCTGGTCTTACTTGGTGTCAGCGGGGGCGGCGCAGCGCCGCCCGAGCCAGAGGACATGGTGGCGGGGATCGTGCGACTGCCGGCGGAGGCGTTCTCGATGCCGCACCTCGCGCGCGCCGACAAGGGCGATCCCAAGCTGGACACGGCGATGAATGCCCTGCTGCGGGCTGCGCAGGTCTCGGGACAGGAGGCGCTGGATGCCGCGCGGGACTTGTCGCTGCGGACCCTCGACGGGCGGGTGCAGGCGCAGGTGGTGGTCGCCGCGGGGACCTGGCAAGCGACGGCGAAAGCGATCGCCGCGAGCGGCGGTGAGGTGACGAGCGTCACGCGCGACGATACGCTGATCCAGTGCTGGCTGACGGTGAGCTCGCTCGCCAACCTGGCAGCCCGTCCCGAGGTGCACGTCATCCGGCGCCCGGTGCAGGCTGTGCTGCTCGAGCGGCTGCAGGTCGGCAGCTCGACCAGCGAGGGCGTGGCGGCGATGAACGCGGACGCCTGGCACAGCGCCGGGGAGACGGGCAGCGGGGTCAAGGTCGCGATCATCGACGGGGGGTTCGAGGGCTATGCGACGCTGTTGGGCTCTGATCTGCCGGCATCGGTGACCGCGTACAACTTTGTCGACGGCGAGAGCCAGGCTGAACTGGACGGCACCACCGAGCACGGTACTGCGTGCGCGGAGGTGGTGCACGACGTGGCGCCCGGGGCAGCGCTCTACCTCGCCAAGATCGACACAGATGCGGACCTCGAGGAGGCGGTCGCTTGGGCGCGCGACACACACAACGTGGACGTGATCTCGACCTCGCTGGGATGGTACAATGCGACGCCGGGCGACGGCACAGGGCAGTTCGCGAACCTGGTGCAGTCGGCGCGGGACGCGGGCATCCTGTGGGCCACAGCGGCGGGCAACGACCGGGAGAGCCACTGGGGCGGGCCCTACGCGGACGTGGACGGCGACGACTATCACGAGTTCGCGGGCAAAGAGATCAACTGCTTTGGCCCGGACCCAGAGAGCTGCTGGAACATCAACCCGGGGTTCCAGATCGTGGCGTTTCTGCGCTGGAACGACTGGAGCGCGGTGACGCAGGACTATGACCTGTACATCGTCAAGTATACGGGGAGCGGGTGGGACATCGTCGGGGTTAGCGGGGAGGGCACGCAGGACGGGAGTCCGGGCCAAACGCCGACCGAGGTCGCGTACACGGTCACGGACGGGGCTGCGACGGCGTATGGCGTGGTGATCGCACGCCACGACGCCACGACAGCCGTCAATTTCGAGCTGTTTGTGCCCAAGTTCGCGCCCCTCGCCCAGCTGCTGCACGCGCGGAGCCTGGCGAACCTGGCAGACTCGCCCGCGGCGATGACGGTGGCGGCGCTCGACTCGAGCATCCCCTATCCACAGGAGAGCTACAGCTCGGAGGGACCGACCAACGGACCCGGCGGGGCAGAGATGGGCGGGGCGATCAAGCCCGACATCTCGGGATATGCCAACGTAGCCACGCAGAGCTATGGCGGCTCGCTCTTTAACGGCACCTCGGCGGCGACCCCGCACGTCGCGGGCGCGGCGGCGCTGGTCCTAGGCATGCAACCCAGCTACACGCCGGCGCAGGTCCAGGACGCACTGGAGGGGTGGGCAATCGACATGGGCAGCGCCGGCAAGGACACCGTGTACGGGCACGGGCGGCTGTACCTGGAGCCGGTTTCGACCACGGCGCCGGTCGTGACGAGCATCGTCCCGGCAACGGGGGTCAATACCGACACGGTGTCGGTCGAGCTGACGGGGTTGAACTATGCCGCCGGAGCAACGGTCGCGCTCGAGAAGGCGGGCCAAGCGGCGATTCCGGGGACCGGGGTCACGGTGGTCAGTACGCAGACGATCACGTGCCAGTTCGACCTCACGGGCGCGGCGAGGGGCATGTGGGATGTGCGCGTGACCAATACAAACATGGAGACGGGCGTGCTGCCCGCCGGGTTCGAGGTCACCGGGGAGGGGGGCGGAGGCCCCGTCTACCTGCCTCTGGTCCTGGCAAAGTATCCCCTGCCACCAGGCATGTTGTATCCCTATGGCGATGCAACGGTCCTATCGGCCCGCGGCAGCACCAACTTTGGCTCCACGACCGACATGTGGGTCGGGTACGACCACTGCTACGACTTGGGCAAAGCGCGTTCCCTGATCCGGTTTGACCTATCGGACGTGCCGGCGGGCTACCCGCTGAGCAAGGCCACGCTGCGCCTGTACCTGTACGATGGATGCGACATGTCGAACCGGAGCCACGCGGTCAAGGTCTATCGGATCAAGAGCAGCTGGTCGTCGGGCTCGGTGACGTGGAACAACCAGCCTGCCCACGACACGAGCAAGGTCTGGGCCTCGACGAACGTGCCGAGCTGGACTCCCGGGTGGTACTCGTGGGACATCACGGCGCTGGTCAAGGCGTGGCTGAGCGGGCAGTACCCGAACTATGGGGTGGTGCTGCGCGCATCTGAGGCCTCGGATACCTCCAGCGCGTCCAAGTTCTTCTACACGATGAACAAGTCCGGGACAACCTATGACCCACGCCTCGTGTTCACCTGGACAGGGCTGAGCGGGACGGGCGAGGCGATCGTAGGCGAGGTCTCCGAGATGGACGGCGATGGGCTCACGATCGAAGCTGTGCTCGGGATCGCGCCGGGGAGCTGTGTGGAGCAGGGCTTTACGATCGACAACATCGGCCCGCGGGAGTAGCCCGGGACAGGTTAGGCAGAGACAAGCCCGCGCACCAGGCGAGGACACGCTCTCGGGCCCAAAGTCACGGCAGTGAGCGCGCGGACGATCGCAAAGCACTCGGCGCTTTCTGCCCTACGTGCGTGCGCTCCCGAGGCGCGCCGCGGATCGGATGCGCCGTGTCAGGCCAACCTGCGGGCATGCCTCGTCGAGCGGGGCGCTCCGGAGACGGAGCGCCCCGCTGTGTCGTGCTCGGCAGGGCCAAGCTCTGGGCGATGGCACGAGGGAGGAGAGGATGAGGGATCCAAGAGGGAGACGCGTGCGGGCAGCGCACAAGTGGGCGACGCTGGTCTGCATCGTGGCGCTGGGCAGCGCCTTGGCGCGGAGCTTGCTGGTCGGGGCGTGGGGCGCAGCTCAAGCGGGGCGAAGCAAGGGACACCCCAAGCTCGACGCGGCGATGGACGCGCTCGTCGCCGCAGCGGCGCTGCCAGAGGGCGATCTGCCCGCCGCTGCCCGCTCGTCTTCGCTGCGCACAGAGGGCGACCGTGTGCACGTGCAGGTGGTGGTGGGAGAAGAGGGTTGGGCGGCGGCAGCGCAGGCGATCGGGTCAGCGGGGGGCGAGGTGACGAGTGTGACGCGCGGGAAGACGCTGATCCAGGGATGGGTGCCCGTGTCGGCGCTGCTGAGCCTGGCGGCGCGCCCAGACGTGTACGCGATCCTGCGCCCCCACCAGGCGGTGTTCCTGGAGGGGATAGAGGCAGGCGGTACGACGACCGAGGCGCTGGCGGCGATCGGCGCCGAGGCGTGGCACGCGGCAGGGTTCACAGGCGCCGGCGTGCGCGTAGCCGTGATCGACGCCGGATTCGCCGGCTACGAGGCGTTGCTGGGCATCGAGCTGCCGGATGCGGTGATCGTGCGGAATACGGTGGACGGCGAGACGGACGCACAAGTGGGGGAGGGCACGAGCCATGGCACGGCGTGTGCCGAGGTGGTGCACGACGTCGCGCCGGACGCAGCGCTCTACCTGGTCAAGATCGAGACCGACGCAGATCTGGAACAGGCGGTCGCCTGGCTGCGCGACGTGGCGCAGGTGGACCTGATTTCGACCTCGGTGGGCTGGTACCACCTGACCCCGGGCGACGGGACGGGATTCCTGGCAGACCTGGCACAGTCGGCGCGCGACGCCGGGATCCTGTGGGTCACCGCGGCGGGCGACGCGCGGGAGGCGCATTGGGGCGGCGTGTACGTCGACCAGGACGGGAACGACTACCACGACTTTGCCGGCGTGGCGTCGCTCCCAAACGACGACGTGAACTGCTTTGGACCCAGTCCCGGGACGTGCGCGCCGATCGATGCGGGACGTACGTTGACGGTCAGCGTGCGCTGGGATGACTGGGCCACGGTGACGCAGGACTATGACCTGTACCTGCATCGCTGGAGCGAAGCTACGAACAGCTGGGACACCCCTGGGGCGAGCACGCAGTACCAGGATGGGGGCCCTGGGCAGACGCCGACCGAGTGGGCGGCTACGGTGACCACTGGGACGGCGACGTACTATGGGTTCTCGATCGGTCGCTTTGTGGCAACGCGGACCGTGCACCTCGAGGTCACGGCGCTCGGGCTGGGACAGCTGAGCGAGGTGGTCCACGAACGGAGCCTCGCGAACCTGGCGGATGCGTCGGCAGCGCTGGCGGTGGCGGCGGTCGACGCGGCGGCGCCGCACGCGCAGGAGGCGTACAGCTCGGAGGGTCCGACCAACGGGCCTGGCGGCATGGCGCAGGGAGGAGCCGTCAAGCCAGACCTGGCGGGCTATGCCAACGTGTCGACGGCGAGCGGCGGAGGAGTGCCCCTGACCGGAACGGGCGGGGCGACGGCGCATGTCGCAGGCGCGGCGGCGCTGCTGATGGAGCTCTACCCGGGCCACTCGCCGGACGCGATCCAGGCAACGCTCGAGGAGTGGGCGCTCGACCTGGGCGCCCTGGGGAAGGACACCGTGTACGGGCACGGGCGCCTGTACCTCGAGGCGCCGCCGGCGAGCGCCCCACAGGTGACGGGCATCGCGCCGGCGACTGCGCCCAACACGAGCACGGTCGAGATCACGGCGCTGACGGGCAGCGGCTTTGCGGCGGGGGCGACGGTCCGGATGCGCAAGGTGGGCGCGCCTGAACTCCTGGCGACGGGCGTGATGGTGGTGGATCCCGCGACGATCCAGTGCACGATCGACCTGCGCGGGGCGGCAGGCGGATGGTGGGACGTCCTGGTGACCAACCCAGACGGGCTGGGCGACGCGCTGCCCCGCGCGTTCGAGGTCGAGGCAGTCTCGCGGGCCTATCTCCCGATCGTGACCCGGCAGTAGCGAGCGCGTAGGTGTCGTTCGGATGCGGCAGCGCGGCGTACGAGCGCCCTACCCGAAGCGCAGGTCGCGCTCTGCGCGCCCGTTCATGGTCTGCTCCAGCTCTTGCGCGTTGGCGGCGCGGACGACGTCGAGCACGGCGTCCGGGTTTGCCTCGCGCAGGTTGGCGATCGCCTGGGGGGTGGGGTTGATGCACGTGATCGTGTGACCGAGCGTGCCGTGGGCCTTGGCGGCGTCGTTGACGCTCTCTCCCCTGGTAATCCGGTATTTGAGCAGGTACCGCCGGCAGGCTTTGTACCAGCTCCATGGCGCGCCGGAGGGGAAAAGGACGTAGTGACTGTGATAGTCCACCACGGCGTGCCCCGGCAGGGCCCCCGTGACGAGCGGTTGACGCGCAAAGCCCTGGAACGAGCTGTATGCTGGCTTCTTGTCGCCCTCTACACGTAGCAAGCCAAAGGGCGACACCATGCCGTCCGACCAGCAGAACCAGAAAGCGCACGGGGCCTCGCGTGGGAGCTCTGCATCGAGGGCGGCGAACGCGCGCCCGGGGAACTCGTGCTGTGCATTGCCGCCTTCGACGCCGAACTCGGTGATCCAGATCGGCACGTCTGCCGCAGCGTGGTAGCGGCGGACGGCGTCGGTGAGCACGCCGAACCCCCAGGTGGGGGTGGGCCAGTCGCGCGTGGGGCGCAGCCCGTAGGGATGGATGGCGACGGCGTCGGCGTACAGCACGCGATCGGCGTCTTCTCTCTTTACACGCGCGACATAGCCGGCGTCCCCGGAACAGAGCCCGCCCGTGACGACGGTTGCCGAGCTGCTGCCTTTGATCGCCCCATAGGTCGCCTTGAGCAGCGCCGCCAAGACCGGTGCGGGGAGACACGGGTTGTACCCGAGGTGGGGGGTGGCATAGTCCGGTTCATTCCAGATCTGGTAGGCGGCGACGTGGTCGCCGTAGTGGAGGGCGATCTGGCGCGTCCGGTCGGCAAAGCGGGCGATATAGTCCTCCCACTCGGGGCGGTCGGCGCCTGGCGCGGGCTTGCCGGGCAGAGTCTCATAGGACAGGATCAGCAGGACGTCGATCTGGGCTTGCTCGAGATCGCGGATGGTGTGATCATAGTGCGCAAAGCCGGTAGGGCTCGGTCCGAGGCTCTGGTCCTTGAAGGTGAAGCGCACCCAAGTTGCTCCCAGCTCCTGGATCGATGGGGGTGCGGGGTTGCCATACACGTTCAGCGGATCGATGTTGATCCCACACTGGATACGCCTGGTCATGGACGACCTCCCTCTTTCTGATGGGCAAAGCCGATCGGGCCTTGCGCCATCCACGTCGCGGTTGGCAGCACCGGCGGTGTCGCGATGGGGGGTGTGGAGGTGTGGGTAGACCGCGCTTGGTACTGCCATGATACCACAGATCGGGAACGCGTGGCAATTCATCGCGAGTCGGACTTGACACGACGGAGGGGAAGTGGTAGAATTCTTAACAGGATGACACGAAGTTCCAAGTGATTGTTTGGTGTATGCGCCTGGGCTCGGAGAGTCCGGGCGCATTTTGCTTTGCGAGCTGCACAGCGGCTCGGGACAGGGCACGTGCGTGCCTGCGAAGGGAGCGAAGAGCAAGATGAGCGAGCGAGTAACGGGGACCGTCAAGTGGTTCAGCGCGGACAAGGGCTATGGCTTTATCCAGCGCGAGGGAGGCAAGGACGTATTCGTCCACTTTTCGGCCATCCAGGGCACCGGTTTCAAGACCCTGTATGAAGGCCAGCAGGTCGAGTTCACAGTGGAGGACAGCCCCAAGGGCCCACAGGCTGCAAATGTTGTCACGCTGAGCGGCCCGACCTCGACGGGCTCCTCGTGGGAGAGCGAGCAAAGCTGGTAGGCGGGTTTGACCATTCGCCGTCCGGGAGATAGAGCCGCCCAGCCTCACGGGCGGTTCTGTCTTTGAGGGGATGCGGTGCGCGACAGGCGCATGGCAGCTGAGGGTGGGGCGACGAGCACGAGCGACAGGGTTCAGCACGCAAGGAGGGGAGGAGGACGGCATGTGTGACACATGGGTTGCCATGCGGGATGCGACGCACGCGGGCCACGTGATCCTGGCAAAGAACAGCGATCGCCCGATTGGCGACTGTCAGCCACTGGTCCGGCACGCCCGCCGGACTTGGCCCGCCGGCGCCGTTGTGCGCCTCGAGTACGTCGAGGTAGCACAGGTCTCGCTGACGTATGCGACCCTCGGCGCGGGCCCCTATTGGTGTTGGGGATACGAAGAGGGGATCAACGAGCACTGCGTTGCGATCGGCAACGAGGCGATCTTTACCAAGGCCCATCGAGAGGCGGCAGAGGCCTACAGCAAGGGCATGGCGCCGGAATGTGGGCTGCTGGGCATGGACGTCGTGCGCCTCGCGCTGGAGCGAAGCCAGACGGCGACAGAGGCGGTCGACTGGATCGGGCGACTGGTCGAGCGGCACGGGCAGTTCGGCTCTGGCATCGCAGGTCAGGGCCATGCCGAGGGCGGGTATGACAACTCGTACCTGGTGGCAGATCGGGATGTGGCGTGGATCGTCGAGACCGCCGGTCATCGCTGGGTCGCCAGAGAGGTGACGCACGGGTATGCATCGATCTCGAACGAACCCTCGATCCGGACCACGTGGGACAGGGGGAGCGAGGACGTCGCCGCGCATGCGGTCGAACGCGGATGGTGGTGGGCGGAGAGCGGGCCGATCGACTTTGCGCGCGCGTATGGGGACGAGCGAGTTCCGCGCCAGGTCTCGCACCTGCGTGCGATGCGGACCCGACAGCTGCTGAGAGCGCGAGCGGGCGATGTCACGCCGCAGTGGATGATGCGGATCGCCCGGGACCATTACGAAGGCTCCTTCCTGGAGGGACCCTATTTCGACGCGGCAGCCCCCGACTTGCACACGATCTGCATGCACGTTTCGCCGGCAGGCTTTACCTGGGGCAACACGGCGAGCTCGTGCATCGCGGTGCTGCCCAGAGAGGAGGGCGAGCTGCCCGTACTGTGGTGGACGCCTGGACCGCCTTGCACGGGCTGCTATGTTCCCTTTTACGTGCACGGGCGCGATCTGCCCGAGATCGTGCGCCGCGCTGGGTCCGCCGGCAAGCACGTAGCGCCGCCTCCTGAGGCAGCGGCTGACACCTACTCGGCGCTCTCGTACTGGTGGCTCTTTCGGGAGTTGGCGGACCGGGTCAAGGGAGACGCGATCGCCAGCATCCCGGGGTACTATGCGTCCAGGCAGCCTGTCGTCAGGCAGCGGTTCGCGGCGCTGGAGGCGCAGTTCGAGTCCGAGGTCGAGGATGTCCTGGCACAGGCCCGCGGCGCGGGCGAGGCGGGCGCCAGTGTGCTGGACGGTCACGTGAAGAGGAGCACGGAACGGGTCGCGGCGGCGGTGAGGGAGTTGCTCGCCGCGTTTCCCATGCCCTCGATGGCGCGCTAGCGGGGCGGAGAAGGCGGCGGGAGGGGTGGCGTGCCTGTCGCGATCAGGTGCGCCCCGCCGGACCAGGGCTGCTGGCACGACGGGGCGCACGGTACGCCCGTCAGAGCGCGCTAGCCGCGCTGTCTACGCTGCCATCGCGTCTCTTTGAGGCGCTTGCGATGTTTGTGCTTGGCCATCTTTTTGCGGCGCCATTTCTTGTCGTTTCTTCCCAACGCGTTCCCTCCTTTCTGGCAAACTAGCATCGTGTACTCTTTTGCACGCCGCGGGAGCGCGGCTGCGCACGGACTAGGTCGGTGGTGCGCCCTCGTCCAATCTGTCGAGGATCTCGATCTGTGCGGTGTCAATGTCCACGTCCTTCGCTCCCGCGACCTCACTGGCCAGCAGTTCCATGCCGCGATCGTACTGCCGCTTGCCGCGCGTCGTCCACTTGCGCCTGATCCTGTGCCGCGAGGCCAGGTCGCGGAGCGCTTCGGCGATGCTCAGGATGCTGCCGCTCTGCAGCTTTTCCTTGATCATCTCGTAACGCTGGTTGTGATCCTTGGGCAGGGCGCGGGGTTTGGAGCGGAGGACACGCCACACCCGCCTGAGCTTGCTCTCCCCCATAGCGGGACGCAGCCCTACCTGCTCCGCGTTGTGCAGGGCGACCATGACGGTGGTGTCTGGTTTGCCGAGCAGTTGGAGCGAGTAGTAGGGTTTCCGCTCGACGTCGAGGAACTCGCGCTCTCTGATCTCGGTCACGATAGCCGCACCGTAGTTCGGGTGCACGACAATGTCGCCGGTCTCGAACATGCATCTGCTCCCTTGTAAGCTCACAGTTTAGCCACACACGTGTCACCGGGGCTGGTCAGGCAGGCATCCTGCGCCACGCTCTCCCCAAGCGCGTTGGCCATGCAAATGGGCCAGCCCGGCTACCCCATCTGCACTGGTCTCGCCGTGGTCTGGCCCGTGGAAGCGTCGTATGGAAACCAACCACCCGCTGCGGCTCAAGCGCAGGCGTGCATCACCGTCCCCGTTGCTGCAGGCACACCATGGCCTGCGCGGGAGAGCGATCCGAGCGTGCCTGGGACGCCTAGGAGACGATCTCTAGGTTCACCCTCAAGCCACGGTGCCCAGACGCAGCACGCAGGACGGTACGCATGGCATTAGCCGTACGACCGCGTCGCCCAATCACGCGTCCCACGTCCTCTGTTGCGACGCTGAGCTCATAGATGACCGTCGTCTCGCCCGCCACCTTGGAGATCCGGACCTCTTCTGGGTGCTCGACGATCGAGCTGGCGATGAACTGGATCAGCTCTCCCAGCTCATCTGAATCCGTAGGGCCGGCGCCACGCGCTTCCATCTTTCCCTCTACCTTCTTGAGGTCAAGCCGGGCCTCACCGTGACCGGACCAAGTCATAGGGATAAGTCGCTATATATCATTCTGATACTATTATAGCACACCTGAGAGGCCTTGTCAAGTTTCGTGTAGCCAGATAGGGCCTAAGTGGTCATGCGGATGTAGAGGCGCGGAAGCACGTCGGGGAGCTGGCGGATGTCGGGGAGGATGGCGAACATCTGCCCTGGGAACATGATCTCCATGTCCGCACGGCTGTTTTCGAGGGTGGACACGCAGAACGTGTGGATCCCCTGGCGACGGTTCTCGACGCACGCCATCCGCACGTCGTGTTGTGCATATCGCGTCGCCGGATCATAGTCGGTGTCGGTGGGCTTGCCGTCGGTCATGGCGACGATCAAGCGCTGGCGGGCGGGGATGCGCGATAGGCGATAGCCGGCGTGCCGCAGTGCGGCGCCAATGCGCGTCGCACTGCGCGGGTAGGCGGCAAGGATCCTGGCGATCGACGCGCGATCCCAGCGATCGTCAAAGTCCTTGTAGACGTGAAACTCGCACTGCTCGCGACCAGTGCCGCTGAAGCCGCAGACGGCAAACCGGTCATCGAGCATGGACAGTCCCTGACCCAAAATGATGGCGGCGTGCCGTTCGAGCTCGATCGTCCTGGCGCGTGCGGTCTCTTGCCCGGTCGACCCGCTCACGTCGAGCAGGACCAGCACTGCCAGGTCGCGCTGCTTGCGCAGGGGCTTCTGGTAAAAGTCGACCTTGGGACTGGGCTCCCGCCTACGCAGGACCTGGTGATCGACCAGGCGGTCGATGTCGATCGTGTCGCCGTCTGGCAAACGCTTCTCTTTGGCCCACTGGGGGCAGAGGAGCTCGAATACGCGGCGCGTCCGGGCAGCGAGCATTGCCACGTCCTCGGGGATGGCGGTACTGGCTAGCGCTGCGGGCCCGGGCGTCTCCTGGCGCAGTTCGTGGACGTGGCAGTAGTCGAGGTAGTAGTCGCCTTCGGGCTCGCTCCACTCGTCGTAGAGAAAGGCGGCGGCGACGGCGTCGCTCGGCTGAGCTTCGCCCTGGGGCGCTGTCCGGTTGTCGCTGTGCGGTCTCTGCTGGCGCGCTCGAGGCGCCTGATCGGCGTGAGTGCGCCGCCCCTCCGCCTTTCGCTTGAGATCGGCGACCAGGCTCTCCTGCGGCGCGGGGCTGACGCTCGCCGGGTAGGAGAAGTCGGGGAGGAAGGGGAGGGTGGGCAGGGGGGCGAACGCGAGCTGGGGGTGCGCCGCTGCTGCGCGTTGTGCCAGCGCAGGATCGATCGATGTCGCGGTGTCAAACACATTGACCGAAGCCGCGGCGAGTGCGAGCAGCTCGGCGGCGAGGGGCGCAGTTGAGGTCCCGCAGAGCAGGTCGCGGTAGAGTCGATCGACAGACCCGTCGGGCCCAGGCGGGCCAAAGACAGTGTCGATGCCCAGGGCAAGCAACGGACGGGCGCCGGGCCACGCGGCGCGGATCCGGTGGAGGATGCGCGCGTACTCGACCAACTGGAGCAGGTTGCAGCGCAGCACGTCCTCCCCGACGAGATCGGCGCAGGTTGCGTAGCCGGGATGACCGTGGATCCGGCAGAAGCTGTCGAATGAGAGCGCGCCGGCGGCGACGACGGCGGTGAGCCAGTACCAGTTGCGGTTCTGGGCGGCAGTCGAGAAGGCGCGTACGTGCGCGGGGAGATAGAGCCAGCGGTAGAGGCAGACCACGCGGGTGTTCCGCTCGATCAGCTCGTCGCTGTCCAGTCTGCCCAGGTCAGCCACCTCGACCTGGTAGCCCACGAGGGCGACCAGCAGTCGCTCCAGGGCAGGGCGGATGTCGTGCAGCCGGCACTCGTGGGTCAGGTAACGGATCGCTTGCTCGGCGGACTGTGTGTCGCCGCGCATGAAACGCAGTCCGCTCTGCGGGCTCTGCTGGTGGAGTGCGATGCCCATGTCGAGGTAGCGCCCGACCTCGGGGGGCGATAGGCGCTCGACGAGGCGCCCGTAGCCCTGAAGGAAGGCAACTGCCAGGTTGTCGTCCACAGTGCGCAGGCGGTGCAGCCCGGTGATCAGGGCCCGCACCTGTGCCGGGGTATGCCCGAACCCGCCCTGACCGAGGGTGCGAAAGTAGGTGACCCCGTAGTGGAGCTTGGCTTCGGCAAGCTGACGCCCCATGTCGGTGACTTCGGCAAAGATGCCGGGCAGGTCGAGGATCCATGCCGTGCGTGGGTTCAGCGCTGCCAGGAACTCGCGCAGCACGTGGTCAAAGGCGTGTGCGCGCGCACAGCGCATGAGCGCAAAGAAGCGGTCCGTGACCTCGGGACGGTGGTCGCCGATCGCGCCCTGGTCGAACAGCGCCTCGAGGGTCTGGGCGAACATGTCGCGGTACCCCCAGCACACACTGGACAGGGAAAAGCCGCGATATCTAGCCTGCTGCGTCTCCCGTGTGGGCATCGGGGGGCTCCAAGAGCTCTCCAAAGTAGAGCTGCACGATGTGTTGGATCGACTCGAGTACCTCGGCGTCGTCGGTCAACGTCTGTGAGATGGCGACGGTGCATGCCGCGATCGGGTCGAGGCCCTCGCGCAGCAGCCGCCCGGCATAGACGAGCAGGCGACTGCTCACCCCCTCCTCGAGGCCAAATCCGTGCAGCGCGCGGACCTTGGCGCCCATCTCTGCCAGGCGCCTGCTGGTCGCACGGTCCAGCCCGGTCTCGCTCTCGATGATCTCGGTCTCCAGCTCGACGGGCGGGTGCCCGAACAGGAGGCTGGCAAAGCGCTGCTTGGTCGATTGCTTCAGGTCCTTGACGATGCTCTGGTAGCCGGGGTTGTAGCTGAGCACGATCATGAACTCGGGGTGGGCGTGGACGAGCTCGCCGGTCTTGTCGATGTAGAGGGTCCGCCGGTGGTCGGTCAGCGAGTGGATGATGACGGTCGTGTCTTTGCGCGCCTCCACGATCTCGTCGAGGTAGCAGATCCCGCCGTAGCGCACGGCGAGGGTCAGCGGCCCATCGCGCCACACAGTCTGGTCGTCCTTGAGGAGGAATCGACCCACCAAGTCGGCGGCGGTGAGATCCTCGTGGCACGAGACCGTGATCAGCGGTACGTCGAGGGTGTGGGCCATGTACTCGACAAAACGGGTCTTGCCGCACCCGGTCGGTCCCTTGATGATCACCGGGATCTGCGCGTGAAAGGCGGCAGCAAAGATGTGTTCTTCGTCGGCTTGCGCGATATAGTTGGGACAGGCCTCGATCCGGAACTGGGCCACGGTCTGGTCGCCAGGCATCGATCCCCCTTCTGGTTAGGCTACATGGCGGCGCCCACCGCAGCGCACTAGATGTGCCTGTCACCTGGGTACAACGCGCATGTAGGACGGCTAGGCAGAGTATAGCACAGGCTGGCGCGCGCGCCAACTGAGTGCAGCTGCCGGGTCTCCCTCCGGTTGCCCTGCTGAGCCGCACTGCGAGCACGCTCGGTGAGCAGAGACGCGGACGTCCCCGCGCTTGCCCACAGGCTGCGTTCGGCGTACAATCGGGTCCAGATGGTAGCGGGCAGAGGGGGGAAGGGCACGTAGAAGGGAGAAGGTCGATGCGCTGGATGGTCGGGGCTGCGTGCGTCGTCGGACTTGTGCTGGCGGTTCTCGCCGGGTGGGCCTTGGGCGGCGCCGGGCGCACGCCAACTCTCTTCTCCGCCGAACCTGCATGGGGAGAGGGCGACCACGCGGCGCAGCACGCGCCCTGGGAAGGCGTGCGCGCGATGGCGCCGCCGCGGCAAGTGCCTGACCTGCTCAGGTCGATCGTGGAAGCCGTGCAGCGTGCGCTCCAGGAGCTGGAGGACAGCTTGCGCGAGGAAGTATGCGGGCACTGTCCCGCTGCCGCGAGCACGCTGGTCCTGGCGTCCGTGCTGGCGGCTGGGTGTGGGCGTGCCCGTCGTCGCTGACCGGCGGCGGGCGGCGTATTCTATCTCACGCGCCAGTTCGGCGTGCGCTATTGCGCCCCGCAGCCACGTGGGCGTCATCCGCCCGGTGCGACCTGGAGGAGCGTGGTCGTGTACGGGGGGAGCACGGCGGACGGCGCCCCGTAGATCGCGGTCTGTGTGCCTGTCCACGGGTCGATCTGCGATACGTCACCCGGCGCCGCGAGGCGGACCTCCCCGCGGATCGTCTCGGCGCCCTCGTTGCAGAGCAAGTAGTAGTGGACGCCGTCGACGACCACGTGCCGGTAGCGTAGGTCCGCGGATGGCGGCGCGATCGTGAGGTCGACGGGGCACAGGGCGTCGATCGCGCGGACGAGCTGGTCGGCTGCCTGTGCGTGTATGGCGCCGTCGATGGCGGGCGCGACGTCGGCATCGGACCACCAGATCAGGCGCCCTGCAGCGGCGAGCGCCCGCAGCGCCGGGAGCACGGCGTCGGGGGGCATGACGCTGCCGTCGACGATCAGCGCCCGGTAGTGCATGTCCCTGATCCGTACGCCCTCTGCGCTGACTGCCGCGTCCTGCCACAGGTGCCGCGCTTCGAGGTAGGCAAAGTCGCGCTGGTGCTGGAAACAGACCTTGGCCGACGACCAGGGCAGGCGGTTGGACCTGCCGAGGATGGCGAGTCGACAGACGTGGCGCCCCGCCGTGTTGAGCCACGACAGGCGTCGGCAGTAATCGGCGAAGGGGCGATAGTCGTCCCACCATGGGCTGTTGGGACCGACGTCGGGGGGACGCTCGTCGCGACGTGGCCCGCGGATCGAGTAAAAGAACGCGTGCGGGTAGAGCAGGTTGGCGCCCCGCACAAAGCACCAGTCCACCAGCCACTTCATCTCTTCCCACGTAAAGCCGTGTCCATAGGCGCCAAAGCACTCGTTGCTGTTGCGGGTCCGCCCGAGATGGACCATAGCGGACGCGCTGCACTTGGCCTGCGTCGACTCGGGCCCCTCAAGCGCGCTGGGCTGGTGGGGCAGCACCCAGCGCCACACGAGGTCTTGGCCCGGGATGTGAAAGTAGCGCTGAACGCCGATCTGATCGCCGCGCGCCGGATGACCGCACAGGGCCACGCCATGCGCCGTACACCAGTCGTGCAGTGGGCGGTAGAACGTCTCCTCGAGGCGCAGGTCGATCGCCTCGCGGTACGCGGCGCGGTGGCGGGCGGCATCGGGTTCGTCGTCGTACCAGAGCGCCGGCAGGTGGGGGGTAAAGTCGTAGCCGAGGATGCGGCTTACGTGCTCGAGCAAGCCGGTCGTGCCGGGCACGACGTCCCTCTCGCGACAGCGGCCCAATGGGCCTGGCTCATCGGTAAAGATGCCGAGGATCGTGCTGGACAAATAGTCCTCCAGGACTTGAGCGTACCGGTCGTAGACGAGATGGACAAAGCTGGCGACCGCCTCGGGGTTGAGGATGTCGCCCGCGGGGGGCTCATCCTCCTGGGGGCCCTCGCCGATGTAGTGGATGCCGCGGATGTAGGCATCTACAGGCCGGTCGATCACGGCGATACGGCGCCCGTCAAGGCGAGGCGCGACTGCGACCAGGGTCTGGCCCTCTGCCAGGACCGGCTGCTCTCCCGGGGCCAGGTCGAGCTTGGCGAAGCAGCGGCAGTGATGCGCTGGGTTGCGGGCCACAACCTGCCCGCTGGAGGAGCCGGAGGGGTACATGCCCTCGTCGTAGAGGATGACCGTCATGCCGCGGCACGCAGCCTCCTCGACCGCAAAGCGCACATAGTGCAGCATGCGATCCGACATCCAGCCGATCTCGCGGGGGAGGCCAACGCGGGGATGGATGACAAAGCCGTAGACGCCGTGTCGCTCCATGTCGGCGATCTGCCGCGCCAGCTCTTGCTCGGACAGGTCATCGTTCCAGAACCAGAAGGGGATCAGGCTGTACTCGCGTCCGGGGTCCAGGATTGTCGCGTCGGTCATGCTTCCCTCCTCTCGCGCGGCATTGTACCACGCGCGCAGCGGGCGGACAAGTCCCTGGGCGTGTGGAGACGCGAAGCGAGCCGCTGAAGACGCCTGCTTGCCCCTGGCACGGGGCTGGGGTACAATGCGGGACGTCGAGGCCGAAGCGGCGCCCGCCGCAGCTGGCGATGCGCGGCGCGGGTTTATGGTCCGGGCGGCGTCTACCCTCTCACCCAGCGAGGTGTCATGCGTTCGAGAAGGACAGTGGACTGGCTCTTGCTCCTGTCGCTTACGGCTCTGGGCGCGGCGCTCCGCCTCTGCTGCCTGACCCAACTCCCCCCTGGGTTGCACTATGACGAAGCGTTCCACCAGGTGGAGGCGATCGCGGTGCTGGACGGCTATCGACCGCTCTACTTTCCCGAGAACATGGGCATGGACGCGCTGCACATCTATTTGATCGCCGCCCTCTACCGGTTGATCGGCGTCTCTGACATCGGGGGGCGGGTCGTGTCCGCGATCGCCGGCACGCTGACGATCCCGGCGCTGTGGTGGTTGGCGCAAGAGCTCTCTGCCGGGCAGGACCACCGGGCGCGGACTGCGCTCAGCGCGTCCTCGGCTTTCATCCTGACGATCCTCCAAGGCTGTGGGCGAGTAGTAGGCTGCCGCCCAGCTGTCGAGGGAAGCCCAGGGCAGGGCGCGGGAGGGAGAGGATGACCGGACTGCGCGCGCCCGGGATCGTGCTGCGTCGCATGACCGGCGCCGACATCGCCGCCGGCATGCGGCTCAAGGCAGCGGCGGGCTGGAACCAGACCGAGGCGGACTGGGCATTGTTCCTGCGGCTGAGCCCCGACGGCTGTACCGTGGCGGCGGACGGGGACCGGGTCGTGGGGACAGTGACGACGCTGCGCTACCCAGGGCGCCTGGCGTGGATCAGCATGTTGCTGGTCGAACCGGGATACCGAGGGCAGGGGATTGGCGCGCGGCTCTTTGACCGGGCGCTGTGCGCGGTGCGTGAGTGGGGCACGGTCGCGCTCGACGCGACCCCGGCGGGCCAGTCGCTGTATGCGGCGCGCGGGTTGGTGGTGTGTCACCGGATCGACCGCATGGTGATCCCGCACGTACCGTCGCTGAGCGCGAACCCGGAGGATGGGATCGAGCGCGTGCGAGAGGGGGATTGGCCCGCGATCGCCGCACTGGACGGGCGGGCGTTCGGGGCGGACCGGAGCGCGGTGCTGCGGGATCTGTGGCGGCGGGCGCCAGGGATGTCGTGGCGGCGAGTGCGCGCGGGCCAACTGGTGGGCGTCGCCCTGGGAAGGCACGGCGCCCGGTACGAGCAGGTGGGCCCCCTGGTGGCAGAGACCGTGGAGGATGCGGTGGCGCTGTGCAGAGCGTCGCTGCTCGGGCTGCGGGGTCGACCCGCGGTGCTGGACGTCCCGGCGTACCAGGACGCGCTGCGCGAATGGCTGAGGGAGCTGGGGTTCGTGCGGGAGCGGACGCTGGCGCGCATGGCGTTGGTTCCCTGGAACGTGGCGCCGTCGCCCGGAGCAGAGCAAGCGCTGCAGTATGCGATCGGCGGGCCCGAACTGGGCTAGCGGAGTGGAGGAGGCGCGCGGCGCTCTCGGCGCCGCCATGGAACGGCCCCACGCGCCGATACGGGGAGGGCAGGGGTGGCGAGATCGCGACCGATCATCCGGATAGAGCGGCGGCACCTCGACTTTGGCGCGCACGCGGCGCTCGTCATGATGCTCCTCGGGTTCGCGCTCACGGCGTATGCGGGCGGCGGCGTCGACTTTCGGGCCTACTATGGCGCCGCCACGCTGGTCCTCCGCGGCGGCAACCCCTACGACTATGCGCAGCTGAGCCCGGTCCTCGAGGAGCTGACCGGGTCGGCGGGCAACAGTCCCTTCTTCTACCCCCCGTGGTTTGCCCTCTTGGTGACCCCCTTGACGCTGCTTCCCTTTCAGGCGGCACGCGCGGCGTGGCTGGGGCTGAACGCCGGGCTGTACTATGTCGCGCTCGCGTTCCTGCGGGAGGCGCTCGATTGGCAGGTGACAGGGTGGCGGCGTTGGTTGGCGTACGCGAGCGCGGTGCCCATGTTTGCCGCCTACTGCCTGCGGAGCGAGCAGGTCGGGATCCTGCTCTTGTTCGGGTTGGCGCTGACGCTGCGCGGGCTGAAGCGGGGACAGGACGGGTGGGCGGGGCTGGGACTGGCGATCGCCACGATCAAGCCCCAGGTCACCTTGCCGACGATCGCCATCCTGTGCCTGTTGCTGCTGGCGAGACGGCGACGTGTCCTCCTGTGGGCGGTCGTCTGGTCGGTCGTGCTGCTCGGAATCGCGACGGTCGCGATCCCCTCGTGGTGGGCCTTTGATCGCTCCGGCTTTGGCCTGGGCATCTCGTACGAGCTGGATGGCGCAGAGCAGGTGGTCGCCCGGCGCGTCCACTCGACGGTGTATGATTTCGGCGCGTTCGTCCTGGGCCTGGGGACCGCCGGGCGGGCCTTCCTGGCGGCAGGGGCGGGCCTGCTGGGCCTGGGCCTGGTGGTCGCAGCCTGGCTGCGCGGCGAGAGCGCGGCGCTTCTCGCGGCGGCGGGAACGATCTTGACGCTCTTGATCACGCCCTACGCGCTGCAGTATGACTATGTCCTGCTGACCGGGGCGCTCTTGTGGTGCTACAAGCAGATGCCTGCCTTGAACCGCTGGATGCGCTGTGCGGCTGCCGCGCTCCTGTTGGCTGCGTTCAGCGTGCTGATCTGGCAGGCGGGCTCCTACGAGGGGTACTGGCAGCTGCTGGGGGTCACGGGTGCGTTCGGGGTGGCGCTGCTCGCGACAGAGCGGCACGCGCCACGGGCGGGCCCGCAGCCGTGCGGGACGGATGGCCCGCCTCCTGGGCGGACTGCGGCGCGTGAGGTGGCTGGAGAAGGGATGGACCGGGCGCAGTGCGCCGTGCCCGGTATCGTGGACGGGTGCTGAAGGGAGGCGGATCGAGATGCAGTGGGAGCAGTTGACATCGCGCGCATTCGCGGCGGCAGTGCGCGAGACAGGGGTCTGCGTGATCGCCATGGGGGTGGTCGAGCGCCACGGCGAGCATCTCCCCCTGGGCACAGACTTTTTGAACGCGCACCGGATCGCCTGCCTAGCGGCGGAGCGGGAACCGGCTGTCGTGTTCCCGCCCTTCTACTTTGGGCAGATCTATGAGGCGCGGTGCTTTCCGGGGACGGTCACGATCGCGCCGACGCTGCTGCTCGACCTGATCCAGGGCGTGTTCGACGAGATCGGGCGCAACGGCTTTCGCAAGATCGTGGTCTATAACGGGCACGGCGGCAACACCCACATGCTGCGTTTCCTGGCGCAGTGCAGCCTGTGGGAGCAAAAGCCGTACTCGCTGTACATCCCGCTGGCGCATTTGACGCCCGAACAGACAGAGCGCTGGGCCGAGATGCGCGAGACGACGTTCGGCGGACATGCGTGCGAGGCGGAGAGCAGCGTGTTGATGGCGAACTATCCGGCGTTGGCTCATCCCGAGCGCGTGCCCGCGGAGCCCGCGCAGCCGCTGGACCGGATGGGACACCTCCCGCCCACGTTCGCCGGGGTGAGCTGGTATGCCAACTACCCGGAGCACTATGCGGGGGATGCGCGTCCCGCGAGCGCCGAGAAGGGGCGGGCGCTGGTCGACTGGCAGGCGGAGACGCTGGCGCAGTACATCGCCGCAGTCAAGGCCGACGAGGTGGTCCCAGCGCTGGAGGGCGAGTTCTTCCGGCGGGCGGCGCAGGTCGGGTAGGGCTGAGCGTTTCGTCGGCCTCCTCGGGGGACGAGCGCCTCCGGTTGCGCGGCGTGGCGCGGAGCCGGGCGCCGATCGCTAGCCGTAGCGCTGCCGCAGCGCGCGGACTTCGACCTGGGCCCCTTCGTGGATCAGTCTGCTGTCCCCGGCGGCGGTGACGAACAGGAAGCCGTGTTCGAGCCAACGCTGCGCGTCCGCGCCTCCCGCGATGCCCGGGATCTTGTGCGCCTTGCGGCAGGCCTCGAGCACGTGCAGGATCGCGGCTTCGTGGGCGCGCCTGCCCTGCTCGGTAGCCAGGTCGACGCCCATGGTGGCTGCCAGGTCCCCCGGACCGATCCAGCAGCCGTCGACACCCTCGACGGACAGGATCTCGTCGACGTGCTCGACCGCCTGCTGTGATTCGATCTGGACGGCGAGAAAGAGTTCGTCGTCGATCTGGCGCCCATAGTCCGCGCCGTGCAGTGCGGCGCCGTATGGGCCGACCGAGCGCCCGCCCCTTGGCGGGTAGCGCGCCGCGTACGCTGCCCTGTGTGCGTCGGCTGCCGAGTTGACCAAGGGCACCACGATGCCCATCATCCCGCAGTCGAGGAGCTTGCCGATCGCGGCAAAGTCGTTCTTGCCGACGCGCGCCATGGGGATGGCGGGACCCAGGCAGATGCCCCGCACGGCGAGGAGCGCGCCGCTGTCGTCCCATGCCCCGTGCTGCGCGTCAACGAGCACAAAGTCGTATCCCGCACGGGACAGGATCTCGACCGCCAGGGGCGATCCGAGACCGCCGCTCGCGCCGATCGCGGGCTTGCCCTGGAGCATACGTCGCTTTGCCGCGTTCTCTCTCACGTGCTTCCTCCAAGTGTGTCACATTAGAACAGCTCGAACAGGGGCACATCGTCCATGACGCTGTGCAGGATGGCGTGAGCTGCCGATCCGCGCCAGCAGTACGTTCAGCTTGGGTCATACAGGTCGCCGGGGCCGAGCACAACGTGCTGGATGCACGTCCGCCGCCAGGTGTAGGCCACGTGCACGCGCCCGTCCGCAGCCTGGATGATGGACGGGTACGAGTACTCGCCGGGTTCCGTCTCCAGGTCCAGGCGATGGGGCCAGGTGGCGCCGTTGTCCTCCGAGGTCAGGAGGGAGAGGGGCGTGCGCCCCTCGTGCGTCGGGTTGCACGCCAACACGAGCCTACCATCCGCGAGGCGCACGGCGTCGAGCCCGCTGTTGGGGCAGGGGATGTCGGTGACCGACGCCGCCGACCACGTCTGCCCATAGTCGTCCGAGTGGGCAGCGCACACATAGCCCACGCGCCGCGTCGCGCGCATCAACATGTGCAGGCGCCCCGGGGCGTACTCCGACACCGTAGGCTGGATCACGCCAGCATGGCCCTGCGGCACGATCAGCGTCCGGGACGCCGCATCCCAGACGGCGCTCACGGGCTCGTCGACCTCGGGCGGGCGATGGTCTGGCTGGGCAGGGGCCACGATCGGCCCGCGCCTGGACCAGCTGTGCCCCCTGTCTGTGCTGATCTCGACCCAGCAGGCCCAGGAGCGCCAGGTCTCGCTGGAACTGCCGCACAGGATGTCGCCGTTGCTGAGCGCCAGGGGCTTGTTCTTGGCTGGACCCACGAGCCCCGCCGGAAGGACCACTGGGGCGGACCAGGTATGGCCTCCGTCGCGCGACTGCGTGTAGCGCCCCGTCCACGCCGGGACGTGTGGGCCCGCCTTGTAAAAGAGCCAGAGGGTGTCGGTCCTGTCCCGAAAGAGGACGGGGTTCCACAGCGGTACGCCGGGCTCGTCGACGACCACGACCGGATCGCTCCACGCGGCGCCGTCATAGCGCGCCATCCAGATCGCGACGTCGGGATGTCCCTCGTGCGTGCCGCCGAACCACGCCGCGAGCAGGTGACCGTTGGCAAGCTCGACCAGGGTGGCGGCGTGGCAGGAGGGTATGGTCGATGTGGGCGCGAAAATGGGGGCCGAACGGCGCATGCGCATCCTCCCGGAATGAGATATCGTGTGAGCAACCCTGCACCGCGGGCTGCGTGCGCGGAGAGAGCGCCCGTCGGGTGGGTGTCGCTCGCAACTGCGGGGATTAGACCACGATTTGGCGCGCTTGTCAAACGGAGAGAGGGAGTTGTCTGGGCTGCGGCAGAGGCGTCCGCCTGCACGGACGCATTCTGCCCGGTGCCATTTCATTCTGCTCGCTTACGCGGGCAGGTGGGTCCGCTTGTCTACTCACCCTCACGCTCCAGCGCGGGAGCGTAGAGAGCGAGCTCACTAGACCGCCGAACCGCGAACCGTGGTTCGGTGTTTCACATGTGGCTGTAGCCTCTAGACGTCACGTAAGGAGGGTGAGGCGCATGAAACGTGTGGTCGGGATCAGCATCGGCAGCAGCGCGCGCGACCACCGGGTCACAGTAGAGCACCTGGGACAGCGCATCCAGATCGAGCGCATGGGCACCGATGGCGACATCGGCAAGGCAGCTCGGCTGTACGCGGAACTGGACGGACAGGTGGACGCGATGGGCGTCGGGGGTACCGACCTGGCTCTGCGCATCGCGGACAGGGTCTATCCCTTTTCCCAGATGCTCCGCATGGTGGCGGGGGCGACCCACACGCCCGTGGTCGACGGTTCGGGCCTCAAGTACACGGTCGAACGCCGCGTCATCCAGGTCGTGGAACGGGAGCTGGGCGACCAGATCTCGCCCAAGACGTGCCTGGTCACGTCTGGTGCGGATCGCTATGGAATGGCCGAGTCGGCGGTGCAGGCGGGCTACCAGACCCTGTTTGGCGACCTGATGTTCGGCCTGGGTGTGCCGATCGCGCTCAAGTCGCTCGGCAGCTTGCAGCGGATGGGCCGGGTGATCGGCCCAGTGGTCACGCGGCTTCCCTTCGAGTGGCTCTACCCGGTTGGCGACAGACAGGACGAGATAAGGCCCAAGTGGGCGCGCGCCTACCGCTGGGCTTCGGTGATCGCGGGCGACTTTCACTACGTGCACCGGCACATGCCAGCTGATATGACCGGCAAGGTGATCGTGACGAACACGACCACGGCTTCTGACGTGGTGAGCCTGCGCGAGCGGGGCGTCGCCTATCTGGTCACGACCACGCCCCGGCTCGATGGGCGTTCCTTTGGCACCAACGTGATGGAAGCGGTGCTGGTTGCGCTTGCCGGCAAAGGGCGCGCGCTTACGCTGCCCGAGATAGACGAGATGCTCGAGCGGCTGGGCTATGCGCCGTGCATCGAGAGGCTCTAGGGGAGAGTCGAGATGATGGATGCGGTGATCATGGCGGGCAGCGACCCAGGCAGGGACGCCGAGCTGTTGGCGTGCGCCGGGAACGCACCGGTCAAAGCGCTGATCCAGCACGAGGGAAAGACGTTCCTGGAATACGTTGCGGCGGCGTTGCTCGGGACGGGGCGGATCGGCCAGGTGGTGGTGGTTGGCCTGCCGGAAGCGCACCGTCCCGATCTTGGGCCGCAGATTACGTATCTGCCAGGCGCTGGGGGCATGGTCGCGAACGCCCAGCGCGGGATCGCCCACCTTGCGTCCGCGGGGCATCGCGCCGAGCGCATCGTTCTGTCATCAGCCGATATCCCGTTGCTGACGCCGGGCATCGTGAATGACTTTGTCGATCAGTGCGCGCCGTATGACGTGGACTATTGCTATGCGGTTGTGCGCCAGGAGGTGATGGAGCGGGCGTACCCCGGCTCCGGACGGACCTTCGTCCGGCTTGTGGAGGGGCGATTCGCCGGCGGCGACCTGGGCGTGCTCAAGCCCTCAGTGCTGAACGTGAGACACGACGTGCTGAGCGAGGTGATCGGCCAGCGCAAGACCTTCTGGAAGCAGATCCGGGCGGTCGGTCTCGATACCCTCTTCCTGCTCTTGATTCGCCGCCTGTCGATCGCACACCTGGAGCGCCGCTGCCAGACCGCGCTGGGGATCTCGGGCAAGGCTGTCATCTGCCCCCACGGCGAGGTGGCGATGGACGTGGACAAGCCGCATCATCTGCGACTCGTTCTCGCTGCGCTGTCACGGCTCGGCGGTGAGGGATCATGAACGGCGTACTGGCCCTGCTGTCCCGCTGGGATGAGGCGTGCTCGCGGTGGTGTACGTTGCCCGGCGAGGGACGGGTGTGGCGCCTGTGCGCCGTGGGCGCGCATCTGGGGGATGGCGCGCTCTGGTTGGCGGCAGGCCTCGCCGTGTGGCTCTTGGGCGGGGCACGCCTGCGCGAGGTGACGGTGCGCGCTGCGCTCTGTGTGGCAGCGGGCGCCGCCATCGCGACGGCGCTCAAGTACGCGATCCGCCGGTCTCGCCCGCAGGAGCGGACGGAATTCTATGCCCTACAGGCCGACCGGTACTCTTTTCCCTCTGGTCACGCGACGCGCATGGCTGCGATCGCCGTCGCCGTTGGGCGCTCTAGCTCGCTCGCCGGCGCGATCGGCTACTTGCTGGCGATCCTGATCGGGCTGTGCCGGATCGCGGTCGGCGTGCACTATGCCGGCGACGTGCTGGTTGGCTTGTTGGTCGGAACGTTGGCAGCGCTCGGGATGGTCGGGCTGTTGGCGTGACACGCGTCCCTAGGTCGACGTAGCGCTGATCCTGTCGCGGGCCCTGCCGATGCGGCGTATCGATCCCAGCGCCCATCGCCAGAGTTTGGTCGCCCCCATGCCGAGGAGCAGTATCGCATAGAACACGGTACCGATTCCGGCGACCGGCAATCCTGCCATCGTCTGTACTCTCTCCCAACGGCTTGGCGTCCCACCAAGCCCGCGCACGTACGGCTAGTGTCCCTTTACAAAGACCCGCAGCGGACGCCTCAGCACCCATTCCAGGATCGCAGCCCGCCAATAGTAGTAGACGGTCAGCCACCTCAAGACGAACACAGTGGGCAGGCTGGCGAAGGCCTGAGGCATCCGCTTCAGCCGGGAGCCCATCCACAGCACAGGGATTGCCATCAGCGCCAGGTCGGCGAGGTAGACGGCGATCAGGTGGCGCCACTGCCCGGTGACCACGAGGTAGGGCGTCAGGATCGCGTACACCAGACCGGCGACCACTGTGTCCAGGCAGGCGACGATCACAAAGGAGCGCAGCATGGGGACGCCCAGTATGCGCCGCCCGTGCAGCCGCACGTTCTGTGCGAACCCGTGCGACCAGCGGGCCAGCTGCCTGCGCATAAAGAACAGACTGGGCGGCTCGACGGGGTAGCAGATCGCGCGGCTCACATACTTGACCGACTCGCCCGCCTCGTACAGCCGCCACGTCAGATCGAGGTCTTCCCCGACCGTCTCGGTCGGGAAGCCGCCCAGGGCCTTGACGATCTCGGTTCTGTAGAGGGCGAAACAGCCAGACGCGACCATGGGACACCGGTACCAGTCTTGCACAGGCTTGAGAACCCCAAACGCCAGCAGGTACTCGACGAACCGGGCCCGCTCCCACAGCGTGCGGATCCGTTGGGGCAACACCAAGCCGCACGCCGCCCCCGCACCCTCTTCCTGGGCGCCAGTCACGATCTGCTGCAGCGCATCAGGCGCCAGGACGGTGTCCGCATCCAGGGTCACCAGCCACTCGCTGTCCACGAACTGCAGCCCATAGTTCAGCGCGCCCGCCTTGTAGCCCGTGTTGGACGCAGGACGAACGACCTCGGCTCCCAGAGCGGCGGCGACCAGGCCCGTCTCATCGCTGGACCTGTCGTCGACGACCACGATCCTGTCGGGCCGGCGCGTCTGAGACAAGAGGCTGCGCAGTGTATGGCCAATCACCCGCGCCTCGTTATAGGCAGGGATCAGGACGGTCAGGCTGGATTCAGGCACGAACGTGCTCCACAGAACGCTCTTTCCGTATCTGGCTTGCCGCGCAGGGCCAGTCGCTGGGCGCAGGTCGGGAACCCCTTGGCTGCCCGTCGACCGCTGTCCGGCGACGCACTGCCCAGGTGCTTGGCGATCATGTATCATGACGCACGACCCGCCCCCGGGATACGGGCTGCTGGGGACTTGTCGCCCTCACATCGTCGCGATACTGGGCGATGAGTGCAGCAAGCGCCGGCTCACCGAGCCTCGGGACCGGTGCGTCCGGATCGCGCCGTGCCCAGTCGATGCGTCGATCGACGATCGCCCGCAGCCGGTCGACGCACAGTCCGCGCAGCCGGACCGTCTCGGAAGCTAGCCCCGCCCACCTGAGCTCCCATACGCGATTCGCAAAGCTCCTCTACTCTCACTGCATGCGTACGCTCAGGCCTGAGCACGTGCACTCCCGGTCGGTCTGTATGATCGCGGTGCCCTTCACCTCTTCGCCCGGGGCATAGGTCCGGTCAGGCCTGTCGAGTTCGATCGACATCGATATGTTGGACATCGCCCGCTTCCGTCATCTCCCGAGACGGCTCGTATGGGCGTGCGCTACATCTGACCGGTGCGCACGACAGGCATCTATGGGATCGCCCGAGTATGCTCCTGCTCACTGACACAGTGCAGGGTGCACCCGGAAAGCGCCGGCGCAACGCGAGGTGGACACACGCAGTGTCGAGGATCTGGCGATCGCCGGCACCGAAAAGCTCGACGGGACGACGGTCTATGCCCTCTCACATCCCGCCGAGCGAAGCGACCTTGCGGCGCTGCGCCCAGGGCCAGACGCCAAAGGCCTGGGCCCACGCTGCGCCGACCTGGGCGCCCCGCACCTGGCCCAGCCCATCATAGTAGCTCACATAGTCGAATGAGGAGACGCCGCCCCGGAAGAGCTCGTACGCCTGCACGGCCTCGCGCCATGCGTCCCGTGATGCGGAGGCGTCCACATACAAGTAGGGGTGAAACCCCTCGGGGTCCTCCCAGTTCTCGGTGAACAGCATGCTGCGCACGCTGCGCCACACCTCGCCTGTGCCGATCCCGTCCAACGCGGCCCACAGCACGCCCCGATCGGTCAGGCGATGGGCGACCGCATGGTCGACGTGCAGGCTGGCGCGCCAATGCCCGATCGCGACGTGGGGCCGGACCTGGCGCACCACCTGGGCCACGGCGAGAGCGGCTTCCCTGTCGTCGGGAAGCTCGGCATCCAGGTACGCGAGCAAGTGCACGTGCGCGCCCATCGCCTCCGCGCAGGTCCGCGCTTCCTGCTCCTTTTGCCGCTCGTACGCTGCCAGCGACTTGCGGGGATGCCCGCGCCCGCCGCGGGTCAGGTGCAGCATGTGTACCTCAGCGCCCCGGCGTGCCTCCTG
>JAFGIE010000017.1 GCA_016929775.1 Anaerolineae bacterium | reverse complement strand
TTTCCCCATCCCCTCTCCCCCTCTCAGTGCGTCCGTCCCACGGCTCCGCCGTCCCCATTATACCACGACCCATATTGAGAACTGCTGCAATAGCACAGTTGTTCGGACGATCCGGGTTGTGCCGCTCGCGCATGTGCCGCTGCTACGCACAGAGGCGCGGCGTCGACGCGCATCTCTAGATCGACGCGCCGCTACGTGCTGCCCTTACCTGTCCGGGGAATCCGTCGGCGCAGGCGCCATCTGACCGTAAGGCTGTCCAGGCGCTTTCCTGGCGTCCGCTCGACGGGGCAGCGTGGGCCAACCGGCGTGGGGCCAAGCCGGTCAGGGATGCGGAGCGCTCGGGGTACGCTGTCGGGGATGTGCGAGGGCGTCGCGGGCGGGCTATTCGTCGTCCAGGAACCTGTCCGGTCCGCCGTGGCTGTCGTGCTGCGCGATGCCGTTGTAGAACAGCCACTCTTCCATCGCTTCGTCGGCGCATTCACGGATCTGTGCGTCGGGGTGGAGGGTCAGTTCGTCGAGGCGCTCGAAGGCGCCGTCCCAGCCGGTCTGTCCGAGGGCCCATATCGCTGCCAGGGCGACCTCCCGCTCCTCGGCATACGTCAGCCGCCACAGGTCCTTTGCGAGGCTGTCCAGTCCTAGCTCGCCGGCGGCGTGGATCGCCTCGACCTGGATGTCGAGATCGGGGTTGGATAGCTCGTGCCGGACGATCCGTTCCCAGCGCGGGTTGCCGTTCCAGCCCATCGATACCAGCGCACTGACCTTGGCGTCTCGCTCGGAGCGGGCGTACAGCTCGGCGATCATCTCCTCGACGGCAGTGCTGGTCAGGTGGCTTAGCGACTCGACGGCGGTCCGCTGCTCGTCGAGGCTGCGCGCTGGATCGCGATACACGGCGAACAGCAGGGCGCAGACCCGCTCGAAATCGACCTCGGTCAGGACCTCCTCGTCAGCCAAGAGCGGATCGGGGGGCAGCTCGTAGTCGCTGATCTCGCCGGCATACACATAGTCGCCCAAGACCGACAACGCCGCGACGCGGACCTCGGGATCGGGATCCCGCTCGGCTAACTCGAGCACCCGTGTGACCGCCGCCTCTTTCACATAGTCCGAGACATCGCCCAGGGCCAGGATCCGCACACGCGGATTCGGATCCTGCAGGGACTCGAGCAGCAAGGACAAGATCGAGCCTTCGTCGTTCGCCTGCTCGCTAGATGGGTCGAGTGCTTTGACGGACGAGTCGCTCTCGTAGCTCATGCGCGCCTCCTGTCGTTGTTGCGGGGACTCAACACGATTGTACCATAGTCTGGCGACCGGCGTCAATAGAAAATATGTGCTTCTGTGGGGGTTGTGCTATAATCCGCACTGCGCAGCGCGCCCCGGGGAGGGGACATGGACGCCGAGCACCAGCCAACTGCAGCCAAGACAGCGTCTTTCGCCGGCACCGCTGGCCTGGTGATGGTGGCCTTTGTGCTGAGCCGGGCCCTGGGCCTGCTGCGTGAGGCCCTGCTGGGCAGTGCGTTCGGCGCCGGGGCCGCACTGGACGCGTTCCGCGCCGCCTCGCGCGTGACCGATACGCTCTACCTGCTCATCGCAGGCGGCGCCCTGGGCTCTGCCTTCATCCCCACCTTTACCGCCTACCTCGCCCACGGGCGGCGTCAGGCGGGGTGGGAGGTCGCCAGTGCGGTCACCAATCTGGTCGCGCTCCTCGCCGCAACCGCCTCTCTCCTGACCGCTTTGTTCGCGCCGTGGCTAGTCGCGCGCGTGCTGGCGCCGGGGTACGATGCGCCCACCCAGGCGCTGACGGTCTCGCTCCTGCGCCAGATGCTGCCCTCGACCGTGATCTTTGGCGTGAGCGGGCTGTTGATGGGCATCCTCAACGCCAACGACCGGTTCCTGCTCCCCGCGCTGGCGCCGAGCCTGTACAACCTGGGGATCATCGGCGGCGTGGTCGTGGGCCACGGACGGTGGGGCGTGCACAGCGCTGCCCTCGGCACGGTCGCCGGCGCGCTGGGCCACCTCTTGATCCAGCTGCCCGCCCTGCGCCGGTTGGATTGGCGCTATCGGCCGATCCTGGGACTGCGCCTGGCGGGCGTCCGCGAGGTGGGGCGCCTGATGGGGCCCCGTGTGCTGGGCATGGCGATCACCCAGCTCAACTTTTGGGTCAACGTCAACCTTGGCTCCCGCATCCCGGTCGAGGGCGTGGTCAGCGCGCTGACCTACGGGTGGCTGCTGATGCTGCTCCCGCAGGGCGTCTTCGCCCAGGCGATCGCGGTTGTCCTCTTTCCCACCCTCTCCGCCCATGCGGCGCGCGACGAGCGCGCGCCCATGCGCCACACGCTGGGGCTCGCTCTGCGCGCGCTCCTCTACCTGACCCTGCCTGCCACGGTTGGCCTGATCGTGTTGCGCCGCCCGCTGGTCGCGCTGCTCTTTCTGCGCGGCGCCTTTGACCTCGACGCGGTTGCCATGGTGTCGTGGGCCCTCGCGTGGTACGCTATCGGCCTGGTCGCTCACTCTGAGCTGGAGGTGGTGACCCGCGCCTTCTATGCCCTGCACGATACCGCGACGCCGGTGTGGGTGGGCGGCGGGGCGATGGTGGTCAACGTCGGCTTGAGCCTGCTGCTCACGCAGCTCTTCCAGCTCGGGGGACATGCTGCGGCGCCGTGGACAGCACTGGGCGGGCTGGCGTTGGCAAACTCGCTGGCGACGATCGGGGAGACAGCTGTGTTGGCGATGCTGATCCGCAGGCGGTTGGGGGGCCTGGAGGGCGAGCAGCTCTGGGCCTCGACGTGGCGCGCTGCCCTCGGGGCGGCGGCGATGGGGCTCGCCCTCTCCGTCCTGCTCCGCACCATGCCCGCGGCGCACGCCACGTCTGCGCTCGGCGCCTGGGTACTGGGCGGAGGGGGGATGCTCCTGGGCGCAGCGGTGTATGGCTTTTGCACCCTCCTCCTGGGTTCTCCCGAGATCGACCTCGTCCTCGCTGCCGTGCGCCGCCGGTGGGGGCGATGATCGAGCGCCGCCTCTACGAGTGGCTGCTGGATCCTGCACACCCTTCCTCGCGCTACCTCGCCCTGCGCGATCTCGGCGCGCGACCGGAGACCGATCCAGAGGTCGCGGCAGCGCGGGCGGCGATCGTCCACACGCCCCCGGCGAGCCAGATCCTCGACGCGCAGTACCCGGCGGGGTACTGGATCGCGCCCGGTCGCGGGTACAGCCCCAAGTACAAGGGCACGATCTGGCAGGTGATCGCGCTCGCTGACCTGGGGGCGGCGCCAAGTGCGCCCATTGCGCGCGCCTGCGCGCACATTCTGCAGGAGGCGCGGCTCCGCCGGCGGGCCTTGTTCTCAGCGCACGTGCACAGCACCGGGCTGTATCCGTGCCTGAACGGCGACCTGCTGCGCGCGCTGTGGCACTTTCAGGTCGGCGGGGCGCCCCAGATCGCCGAGGCACTCGCCCGGTGGGTCGTCGCGCGCAACTGGTCCTGTCCGCGCAACAGCGCCAAGCCCAGGGACAGCCGGACCTGGCAGCCGTGCGTGTGGGGGTGCGTGAAGGTCCTGCGTGCGCTGGCGATGGGGGCGGCAGATCGGGTCAGCCGGCAGGGGGAGCGCCCGCCCGCAGTGCGAGATGCGATCGAACACGGGTTGAGGTTCCTGCTCGCGCGCGACCTGGCAGCGGACATTGCGCCGCTGGGCGTCGATCGGCCCTCGCAGTGGCTGCGCGCCTCGTTCCCCTCGGGATACGGCAGCGATCTGCTCGAAGCGCTGCTCGTCCTGCGCATGCTGGGCGCGTCCGACGCACAGCCGCGCGCCCTGCGGTTGCTGCGCGAGCGGCGCGATGCGCGTGGACGGTGGGCGCTCGATCGCGCGCTGCCCAACACGTGGGCCACGTTCGGCGAGGAGGGTGAGCCGAACCGCTGGATCACGCTGCGCGCGCTCGTGGCGTTGGGCGAGGGCGCGCAGCTATAGCCGCACCTGCGGACCGACGCCGTCCCAGGACACGACCTCGCCGATCACACGCGGCGGTCCCTCTGGGTACTCGCCGGACAGGGCGTCGATCGCGCGCTGGGCGTCGTCCGCTTCCAGGTAGAGGACCATGCCCATCCCCATGTTGAACACGCGGTACATCTCGAGCGGGTCGATCTGGCCCTGCGCCTCGATCAGCCGAAAGATGGGCAGGGGTTCCCACGCGCTCCGGTCTAGGGCGATGCCGAGATGGCGCGGGATCACGCGGGGCAGGTTGTCTGGGAAGCCGCCGCCGGTGATGTGGGCCATTGCCGTTATGTTTATCCCCAATTGCTGCACTTTATCCACAGATTTTAGGTACGATCTGTGGATAACCAGCAGGCTTTCTCCCAGTGTTGTCCCCAACTCTTCTACATGGTTATCCCACGAGTTATCCACAAACACCCGGCGCGCCAGCGAGTACCCGTTGGTGTGCAGGCCACTGCTCGGCAGGCCAAGGCAGACCTGCCCCGGTCGGACGCTATGCCCGTCGACGATCGCCTCTCGCTCGACCCAACCGACGATCGTGCCCACGAGATCGAATTCGCCCGGCATGTAGACGCCGGGCATCTCGGCGGTCTCTCCGCCCAGCAGCGCGCACCCCGCCGCCGCGCATGCCTCGGCGCAGCCCGCGACCAGCTCGACCAGCATGTCGGGGTCGAGCTGCGAGGAGGCGATATAGTCCATGAAGAACAGGGGGTGGGCGCCCTGCACGAGGATGTCGTTGATACAGTGGTTGACGATGTCGTGGCCCAGCCCGCGGAAACGGCCCATGGCGGCTGCGATCTTGGTCTTGGTGCCCACGCCGTCGGTCGATGCGACCAGCACCGGGCGCTGCCCGGCGTGCAGCACGCCGGCGTCATACAGCCCGCCAAAGTTCCCGATCCCGGCGAGCACGGCGTCCGAGTAGGTCTTGCGCACGACCTCTTTCATGCGCTCGATCGCGCCCATCTTGCGGTCGATGTCCACTCCTGCTGCGGCATACGCAGAGGCTGTGCTGTGCGCCAGGCCCTTGGCGCCGATGTCTGTGCGGTAGTGCATGCCGGCAAAGTCGATCTGCGCGACGCCGGCGTAGGCTCTCTCTAGCGCGCCCGCCAGAGTCGGCGCGGTCGCGCTGACCCCCAGTACCCGTCCGCCGCTGGTCACGACCTGGTCCTGCTCGCGTCGCGTCCCGGCGTGGTAGACGACGATCCCGGGCTGCTGCGCCGCGCGCGCCAGGCCCGCAACCGGGATCCCCGTCTCGTAGGCGCCTGGATAGCCGCCCGAGGCCACGACTACGCACGCGGCGTACCCGTCGTCCCAGACGACGTCGATCGGGTCGAGCCGTCCGTGCACGCAGGCGAGCAGGACGTCGACCAGGTCGGTGCGCAGGAGGGGCAGGATCACCTGGGCCTCGGGGTCGCCAAAGCGGCAGTTGAACTCGAGGACCCGGACCCCATCCACGCTCAGCATGAGCCCGGCATAGAGCACACCCACGTAGGGCGTCCCAGCCGTGCGCATGCCGTCGAGCGCTGGCTGCAGCACCTGGCGGGTCACCTGCTCGATCAGTTGGGGGGTCACGAGCGGCGCCGGAGCATAGCAGCCCATGCCGCCGGTGTTCGGCCCCCGGTCTCCATCGTAGGCAGCCTTGTGGTCCTGCGCAGCCACCATGGGCACCGCCGTGCGCCCATCGCAGAAAGCAAGCACCGACGCCTCTTGCCCGGTCAGCCGCTCCTCGATCAACACTTCGCTGCCCGCATCCCCAAAGGCGCGTTCGACCATGGCGGCATGTAGCGCAGCCTCAGCCTCGGCGACGGTGGCGCACACGGTGACGCCCTTGCCCGCCGCCAGGCCACTGGCCTTGACGACGATCGGCGCGCCGACCTCGCGCAGGTAGGCCAACGCTGCGCCATAGTCGCGGAAGGTCTCAGCCCGCCCGGTCGGGATCGACTGCGCGAGCATGAACTGTTTGGCGAAGGCCTTGGAGCCTTCGAGTTGCGCAGCCGCGCGCGTGGGCCCAAAGACGGCGTGTCCTGCGTCCTGGAAGGCGTCGACCAAGCCGGCGACGAGAGGCGCCTCAGGGCCGACCACGGTCAGGTCCACGCCTTCGGCTTTGACGAACGCGCATAGGCCCGCGATGTCCAGTGCGTCGATGGCGACGTTCTGTGCGCCCGCTCTCCCCGGGCGTGCGCCTGCCCACGTCGTGCCGCCATTCCCCGGCGCCACGTACACCTGATCGACGCGCGGCGACTGGGCCATTTTCCAGGCCAAGCAGTGCTCGCGTCCACCTGAACCGACGATCAGGATCTTCATCTAGCCCTCCAGTGAGAACTTGATCAGGTTCTCTTCCAGGCGCAGTGGATAGTCGCCCGAGAAGCACGCGGAACAGTGGCCCTCCAGCGGGCGGTTGATCGCTTTCTCCATGCCGTCGATCGACAGGTACTCGAGGCTGTCCACGCCGATGTATGCCGCGATCTCGGGGACCGTCTTGTTGGCGGCGATCAGTTCTTGCCGTGTTGCCATGTCGACGCCCATGAAGCAGGGGTGCATGAGGGGCGGCGAGGCGACGCGCATGTGGATCTCTGCCGCTCCCGCCTGGCGGAGCAGGCTCACGATCGGCCCACTCGTGTTGCCGCGCACGATCGAGTCGTCGACCAAGATGATCCGCTTGCCCGCCAGCGAGTCGGGCAGCGGGTTGTACTTGAGCGCCACGCCGCGCTGGCGCAGCCGGTCGTCGGGCTGGATGAAGGTGCGACCGATGTAGCGGTTCTTGATCAGTCCCTCGCCATACGGGATCTTGGCTTGAGCTGCGTATCCGATCGCGTGCGCCGTAGCCGAGTCGGGCACGCCCATGACCATGTCGGCGTCGACCGGATGCTCGCGCGCCAGCTGTGCGCCCAGGCGCCGCCGCACTCGGTGCACCGACTGCCCGCTGAGCAGCGAGTCAGGACGGGCGAAATAGATGTACTCGAAAATGCACAGCGATGGACGGTCTGCGGGGGGAGCGCCAAAGTGCGACGTGATGCCCCGCGCGTCGAGGCACACGATCTCGCCGGGGTTGACCTCGCGTACGAACTCTGCGCCGACTGTGCCCAGGGCGCACGATTCGGACGAGGCGACCCAGCCTTCGCCGTTCATCTTGCCGATGCACAGCGGGCGAAAGCCCCACGGGTCACGCACGGCATAGACGGCGTCTCGGGTCAGGATGGTCAGCGAGTAGGCGCCGCGGGCCTGGATCATGAACATCCGCAGGCGATCCTCCCAGGTCTTGCCCGCTGCCCCGGCGAGCATCTGCGTGATCACTTCGCTGTCCGAGGAGGAAGAGAGGCCGACGCCGCGCTGCAGCAGCTCGCGCCGCAGCTGCGGCGAGTTGGTCAGGTTGCCATTGTGCGCAACGCCCAGCGGCCCCAGCGCCGTCTCGATCAGGTAGGGCTGGGCATTGCGCAGCTTGGATGCCCCGCTCGTAGAGTAGCGATTCTGGGCGATCGCCAGGTGCCCGCGCAGGGGAAACAGGTTCTCCTCGGTGAACACCTGTGCCACCAGGCCCATGCCCTTGTGCAGATTGGCGACCTTGCCATCGCTGGTCGCGATCCCGGCGCTCTCCTGCCCCCGATGCTGCAGCGCATAGAGCGCAAAGAAGCTCAGGCGCGCCACGTCTACACCGGGGGCATAGATGCTGAACACACCGCACGCTTCGCGCGGCGCCTCGAGATCAGTCATCGCTCACCTCACCTCTGCCCGCCGTCGGGGCGGCGCCATCGTCGCACTATCGGTCACGGGCTGCTGCCAGTTCATTGTCTGCCGCGATCAAGGTCTCTGTCTGTGCGCGCTGTGCCGAGGCGATCCGTGCCCGCAGCTCGGGATCGCCGGTCGCCAAGATCTTGGCTGCCAGGAGCGCTGCGGACGCAGGTTCGAGCACCACCGCCGGCGCCACGCCCGAGGGCATGCGCAGCGAGGAGTAGAGGTCGCTTCCTGCGTACTTGTCCGAGTAGGGAGGACACGCGATCACGGGCGCCGTCACGTTGGCATCGACCATCCCGCTCAGCGCGTTGCTCCGCCCGGCGACGGTGATGTATGCGCCGACGTCGCCGCGCGCCTCGTACGCCGCGAGGGCGTCGAGCAGATAGCGCGCGCTCTTGTGCGCTGACGCGATCCGCAGTTCGGCGTGGATCCCGAGCGCGTCGAGCGCGGCGACGATCTGGTCGACGAAGGGCAGATCCGACTTGGATCCCATCAAGATCACGATAGATCGCATGTCATTGCACCCCCATAAGAAAGGCCGGGGCATTTCCCCCGGCCTCATTGCCTAGAGAAGGGCAGGATGTCGCCGCGAACGGCTTGTCTCGCGCGCGCCGATCTATGTCCCCAGCAGGTTGGCTGCCCGCAGGCGCGCGCCGACCGGATAGGCCCCCGGCGCAAACGTCTGCCCGGTCAGCTTTTCGTAGCACGCGATATACCGCTGGCTGACTTGCACGATCAGGTCCTCGCTCGCCGCTGGCGGTTCGCCATCCCCGCGGTAGCCGCGCTCGGCATACCACAGGCGCAGGAACTCTTTGTCAAAGTTGTCCGGCTCTTGTCCCGCGGCAAGGCGCGCCTCGTAGCTGTCTGCCACCCAGAAGCGGCTGCTGTCGGGCGTGTGCACCTCGTCGATCAGGACCACGCGCCCATCGGGCGCCCGTCCGAACTCGTACTTGGTGTCGACCAGGATCAGCCCTCCGCGCAGGGCGATCGCCTGCCCGCGCACGAACACGGCGAGCGCCGCAGCCTGTACCTCGTCCCACGTCGCTGCGTCGAGCAGTCCCCGCTCGAGGACCTCGGCGCACGTGATCCGCTCGTCGTGCTCGCCCGCGCGTCCCTTGGTCGTCGGCGTGATGATCGGTTCGGGCAGGGGCTGGTTCTTGGTCATCCCCTCCGGAAAGGCGTAGCCATAGATCTGTCGTTCGCCGAGCGAGTAGCGGTACCACAGCGCCGTCTGGGTCACGCCGCTGATGTAGCCGCGTACGACGGCCTCGACGGGGAAGGGCTCACATTCGTACGCCACGGTCACGTTTGGGTCGGGGATCGCGATGGCGTGGTTGCCGATCAGGTCGCCCGTCTGCTGGAACCAGAAGGCGCTCAACTGGTTGAGCACCTGCCCCTTGTAGGGCACTGCGGTCAAGATCCGGTCGAATGCCGAGAGGCGGTCGGTGGTGACGAGTACCCGGCGTCCATCGACCTGCCAGTAGTCGCGGACCTTGCCGCTCTGTCGCCCGCCGAGCGCCGGCAGGTCGATCCCGGTAAAGGCGGATGGGATCAGGGAGCGGATGATCGTGTCGTCTAGCATGGTCTCCTCAATGTTGCAGCCTCCGTGTGCCCAGCGCCCGCGACCTAGAGCTGGGCTGCATAGCGCATGCCGTTTTCCAACAGGGCCAACCCGAGATGGCCTCGTTCGCCGCGCGACCAGCGTGGGTGCTGCTCGGGGTAGATGTGATCCTCGGGGTGGGGCATCAGCCCAAAGACCGTGCCGCTGGCGCTGCAGATCCCGGCAATGTCCGCCACCGAACCGTTCGGGTTGTGCGGGTAGGTCGCTGCGCCGCCGCCGGGCGCCACGTAGCGCAGCGCGATCAGCCGCTGTTCGGTCAACGCACGCAGCACCCTCTCGTCGCGCGGCACAAAGCGCCCCTCTCCGTGCGCGACCGGGCAGTAGATGCGCTCGCTCAGCCCGCGCGTGAAGACACAGGGCGACGCCGGGTCGGGCTCCAACCACACCCAGCGGCACTCAAAGCGCACCGAGGCGTTGCGCGTCAGCGTGGCGTAGGCGCCGTTGCCGTCTTGCGCCAGGTCGGGCAGTGCGCCCGGCAGGAATCCCGACTTGACCAGGGCCTGGAAGCCGTTGCAAATCCCGATCACGGGGCGCCCGGCTTGGATAAAGGGCGCGACTTGATCGCGGATCAGGTGGCTCAGGTCACTGGCCCACAGCCTGCCGGCGCCCAGGTCATCCCCGTAGGAAAAGCCGCCGGGCAGGATCAGCATCTGGTAGTCGCTCAGGCGGCGCGAGCCATCGCCCAACTGGTTGACGTGCACGATCTCGGCGCGCCCGCCCGCCTCCGCGCAGGCTTGCGCCGCCTCGCGATCGCGGTTCGTGCCCGTGGCGTGCAAGATCAGCGCGCATGGCTTGCTCACGTCTCAATCCTCACGGTAGTGACAGCCGCGCGACGTCTTGTTCTCCCACGCGGCGCGCGCGATGATCAGGGCGACCTGTACCACGTTGCGCAGGCCGACCAGATCGTTGCTCAGGTGCGTGTGGCGGTAGAAAAAGTCGATCTCGCGCTGCATGTGCCGCAGGTCATCGATCGCCCGCCGCAGCCGGTACGTCGCGCGGATCAGTCCCACATAGTACCACATGGTGCGGCGGATCGTCTCCATGTCCTGCTGAAAGAGCGCCGGGTCGGTGGCATAGTACGCCTCCGAGTCGTCCCAGGGGGGGATGTTCGCCGGGTCGGAGACCATGCCATCGCCGAGGTGCGCGACGGCGTGCTGTGCGGCGCGCGAGCCCCATACCACCCCTTCCAGCAGCGACGCGCTGCCAAGGCGGTTTGCCCCATGCACGCCGGTACAGCTGACCTCTCCGGCTGCGTACAGGTCGCGGATCGTGGTCTCTCCCCACTCGTCGACCCATACCCCGCCGCAGAAATAGTGCACCGCCGGCACGACCGGGATCAGATCGCGGGTGATGTCCACGCCGTACGTCAGACAAGTCTCATAGATCGTCGGGAACCGCTCGCGGATCCGGTCGGGCGGCATAGCCGAGCGCAGGTCGAGGTAGGCATTGCTGATCGCACGGTCGATCAGCTCGAGGTGGATCGAGCGCGCCACGACGTCGCGCGGGGCGAGGTCTTTCCACTCGGGAGCGTAGCGCTCCATGAACGGCTCACCGGCGTCGTTCAACAGCCGCGCGCCCTCGCCGCGCACGGCTTCGCTGATCAGGAAACGGGGGGCGCCGCGTCGATAGAACGCCGTCGGATGGAACTGGACGTACTCGGCATTGATGATCCGCGCACCCGCCCGGTAGGCCATCGCCAGCCCATCCCCCCGCGCTCCCTTGGGGTTGGTGGTGTGCAAAAAGATCTGCCCCAGCCCGCCTGTCGCCAGCACGGTCTTGCGCGCGATGATGCGGCGCACTTGACCCGTCTCTTGGTCCAGCACGTACGCGCCGACGCAGTGCAGCGGCGCGTACACGTCGCGCGGGTTGCGTGAGTGGTGCGACGGGGTGATCAGGTCCACAGCGGTGTGGCGCGTCAGCAGCGTGACGTTCGCCCGGCTGCGGAGGGCGGCGATCAGCGCTTCCTCGATCACGCGTCCCGTTGCGTCCCCGACGTGGAGGATGCGCTCCGTCGAATGCGATGCCTCGCGCGCAAAGGCGAGCTCGCCGTTCTCGCGTGTGTCGAATGCTACCCCAGCCAAGTCGATCAGGTACTCGCGCAGTAGGCGGGGTCCTTCCTGTGCTAGCAACTCGACCGCGGGGAAATAGTTGGCTTGGTCCCCGGCGCGGTATAGGTCCTCCATGAGGAGCGCGGGCGAGTCATCGGGCCCGCGCCCGATGATCCCGCCCTGTGCATAGTAGGTATTGGTCTCCTCTGCCACGTCTGCCGAGGTCACGACCACGATCTCTAGGTTGGGGTGACGTGCGGCTTCCAACGCCGCGGTGCAGCCGGCGATCCCGCTGCCTAGGATCAACAGGTCTACGATGTCGGGTTGCTCGGACATATACCGCCTCTATTGGTTCAGCATGCGCTCCAACGCCAGGTTGGCCCAGCGCTTGGTCTCTGCGTCGACGCGGATCACGTGGATCGGGTCGCCCTCCGCGCAGGCGTGCAGCACGTCGCGCAGGTTGACCGGATTGGTGCGGTACATGGCCACACACAGCGAGCGCGCCAGCGGCAGGACCGTCAGCGCCGGATGCTCCCTTGCCAGGCGGGCGACCATGTTGATCTCGGTGCCGACGGCGATCGTGCTTCCTGGCGGCGCCTGCTCGGCGTAGCGGATGATGCCCGCGGTAGATCCATAGGCGTCGGCTGCGGCGACCACGTCGGCTGTGCACTCGGGATGGACGATCACCTTGGCTTCCGGGTAGGCCTCGCGGATCGCGCGCACGTGATCGACCGTGAACGACACGTGCACGTGGCAGTAACCCTGCCAGACCACCACCCGCGCATGTCGCGCGTTCGCCAGGCTGTCCTCGACCTGGTCTGGATCCCAGACGGCGATCTCGTCCGGCGCGATGCCCAGAGCGAGCGCCGAGTTGGTCCCCAGCCAACGGTCGGGGAAGAAGATCAGGTGTCCCCGCTGCCCGAGCGCCCACCGGAAGAGGCGTTCCGCGTTGGAAGAGGTGCATACCGCCCCGCCATGTCGACCGCAGAACGCCTTGACCGCGGCGGTCGAGTTCTGGTAGGTGATCGGGATCAGATCGTCCCCCCACACTGCAGTCAGACGCTCCCACGCTTCCTCTGCCTGGTCGACGTTTGCCATGTGCGCCATCGGGCAGGGCGCATCGCCCGCCGGTTGCACGACGGTCTGGGCGGGATCGCAGAGCATCGCCGCCGTCTCGGCCATAAAGTTGACGCCGCAGAACACGATGTACTTGGCCTGTCGCTGCTGCGCCGCCACGCGCGAGAGCTCAAGCGAATCGCCGCGATGGTCGGCGAACTGGATCACCTCGTCGCGTTGGTAGTGGTGCACCAGGATCACGACATCCGTGCCCAGCCGGCGCTTGTCCCGCTCGATCTCGGCGTACACTGATTCCAGTTGCATATCTCTCTCCTTGGCGCTGCCCCGCTAGTGCACCTCGGCTACCTCGAGGCTGATGTCGAGGGCTACGACCGAATGTGTCAACGCGCCGACCGAGATGTAATCGACCCCCGTCTCGGCGACGGTGCGCACGCTCTGCAGCGTGATCCCGCCCGAGGCCTCGAGCGGGACGCGCCCGTCGACCCACGCGACGGCGCGGCGCATCTGCGCAGGCGACATGTTGTCGAGCATGATCCGGTCGGGGTGCAGGGCGACCGCCTCTTCCAGCTCAGCCCACGTCTTGACCTCGACCTCGATCGGCAGCCCCTGTGCGTTGTGTGCGCGCACCCGCGTCACGGCAGCGGTGATGCTTCCCGCAGCGGCGATGTGGTTGTCCTTGATCAGGACCATGTCGTCCAGCCGCATGCGGTGGTTGCTCCCCCCGCCCAGGCGGACTGCCCACTTGTCGAGCGCGCGCAGGCCCGGGACGGTCTTGCGCGTGTCGAGGATGGTGGCTCTCGTCCCGGCGACCGCATCGACGTAGCGCCGCGTCGCCGTTGCGATCCCGCTCATGCGCTGCATCAGGTTCAGCGCCGTCCGCTCGGCGGTCAGGATCGCCGCCATCGGCCCACGCACCGTCGCCAAGAGATCGCCACTCGCGATCGGGTCGCCGTCCCTTCGGTGCGCGACCATGGTCACCTCGGGCGAGGTCTGGCGGAACACCTCGCGCGCTACCTCGAGCCCGGCGAGGACACCCTGCGCCTTGCACAGGAAGGCGCCGCTGCCGGCAAGCCCTTCGGGCAGCGTCCACAAGCTCGTCACATCGCCCTGCCCGATGTCCTCTCGCAGGGCGCGCGCGACGATCGCTGCCACTGTGGTCGGATCGATCATAGCTGCGTCTCTCCTCGCGTCACGCCCGTGTCCCGTGTGCCCTTCACGCCGTGAGGACCTCCACGCCGTCCTCGGTGACGCGGACCGTGTGTTCCCACTGCGCCGACAGGCTGCCGTCTGCGGTCACTGCGGTCCAGCCGTCCTCCAGCACCCGCGCCTCGTATCCGCCCGCGTTGATCATGGGCTCGATCGTGAAGACCATGTTGGGTCGCAGCGTCATGCCGGTCCCAGCGCGCCCAAAGTGGCGTACGTCGGGCGGCTCGTGGAACGCGATGCCCGTGCCGTGCCCGACGAACATGCGCACGACGGCATAGCCGTGCGCCTCGGCGTGCGACTGGATCGCGTGCCCGATGTCGCCCAGCCGTTTTCCCGGCGCGACCTGCTCGATGCCGAGCAACATGCACGCGCGGGTGACCTCGACCAGGCGCCGCGCCTCCGCCGAGACCTCGCCGATCAGGAACATGCGGCTCGCGTCGCCATAGTAGCCGTCCAGCACACACGTCACGTCGACGTTGAGGATGTCCCCGTCCTGGAGTGCGATCCCATCGTCCGGGATCCCGTGGCAGACCTGTTCGTTGATCGACGTGCACGTGCTCTTGGGGTAGCCGCGATAGTGCAGCGGCGCGGGCAGAGCGCCGTGGTCGAGCGTGTAGCCGTGCACCCAGCGGTCGATCTCGCCCGTCGTGACCCCGGGCGCGATCCGGGGCGCTAGCATGTCCAGGATCTCGCGCGTCAGCTGGCAGCTCTTGCGGATGCCGTCGATTTGTTCAGCGCTCTTGAGAATCACGCCCGAGGGCAGTGGCCCCGTGGGCTGGCGGTTGGCAAGGCGCAGCATGGCATCAGAGCGCATGTGGCAGTGCTTGTACTTTTTGCCGCTCCCACACCAACAGGGATCGTTCCGTGACAACCTCGACATCGTGTTCCTCACGCGCGTTGGCGCCTACCCGCGCCTCTGGTATCCCCGACTGGCGGGTCTCTGCGTGGGCACGGTCTCCCTGACCCAGTCGTCGAAAGCCTGATCGGAGGCGTTGACCTCGCTCCACGTCTCGGCGTCCAGTTCCAGAGCGGCGGAACGGAGGTGCATCATGCCCTGCCTGCCCAACCGGTCCTCGAGCGCGCCGTACCAGTGCGGGTGGAGGAAACGGGGTTGCCCGACGCCGACCGCGAGGACGACGAGAAAGAGCCCACCGCCGATATAGCCCAGCAGCGGGGCGCGCCCCCACACATAGTGCAGCGCAAAGCGCGCGCCCAAGAGCACGAACGAGATGCCCAGCAGGATGCCCGATACTGGGTATGGGTAGCGGGCCCGGCGGTTGCTCGGGCGCCACCACTCCTTGCTCGTTCCGAACCACATGCCGACCCCACGGGCCCCGTACCAGATCCCGTATCCCACCAGGAACAGGCCGATCAGCTCTGCAGCGACTTCCATCGCCGGCATCGTCTGTGAGTTGAGCACGTTACCCTCCTTGCCAGGCTGCTCCAAGCACGCACAGGTCGGCGCACACGATCTCGCGACCCGTGAGGCCGATCACGCGCAGCGCAGCGCCCCCCGTGCGGCCCACATCCGCGCAGGGGCGACCTGCCATGGCGCGCTCGAACGCCGCGGCGTTCGCTTCGGATACCTCGACCAGAAACCGCCCGCTTGTCTCGCTGTAGAGGACTGTGTGGTCGTCGACGACCTCGGCTGCGCGCGGCGCCGCTGCCAGGCGCAGGGTCATGCCGACCTCGCCGGCGAACGCCATCTCGGCTGCGGCAACCCCGATCCCGCCTTCGGAGCAGTCGTGGCACGCGCGGACCAGCCCGGCGCGGATCGCGCAGTGCAAGGCGCGCATCGTCTGGATCGACCCCGGTTGCGGCGCGGGCGCGTCGCCGCCCAACGCACCGGACAGGGCGTATAGGGCGGATCCACCCAGCTCGGCGCACGTCTGTCCCACCAGGTAGATCCGGTCCTCCGGCGCCTTGATGTCCATCGTCACCGCGCGCCGCACGTCGGGCACAAAGCCCAACGCCGAGATGAGCAGCGTGGGCGGGATCGGCGTCTTGACCCCCTGCGGATCGACGTACTCGTTGTTGAGCGAGTCCTTGCCGGAGACAAAGGGCGCGCCATACGCCAGCGCGGCGTCGTGGCATCCCTGCGCAGCGCGGACCAGCCCGCCCAACCGGTCGGGCAAGTTGGGGTTGCCCCAGCAAAAGTTGTCGAGCAGGGCCACGCCATCTGGGTCCGCGCCCACCGCGACCAGGTTGCGCATCGCCTCGTCGACGCAGGCCCAAGCCATGGCATACGGGTCGATCATGCCATAGCGCGGGTTGATCCCGCACGCCAGGGCAATGCCGCGGTACCCGGTTGTCCCACGCGCCAGTTGCGGGTCGAGCGGGCGGAGCACCGTCGCATCAGAGGGCCCGTCGTTGTGCGCGCCGGTCAGCGGCTTGACGATCGTCCCTCCCTGTACCTCGTGGTCGTAGCGACGGATCACGGCTTCCTTGCTGGCGATGTTGGGCATGCCCAACAGCCGCATGAGTGCGGTCTGCGCGTCCGGCAGATCGACCTGGGTCCTGCCGGGCGGAGGCGGCGTCCAGACAGCGTCTAGGTGGCGGCGCGGGATGCCGTCGTGCAGGAACGCCATGTCGATGTCCCCCACCGGGCGGTCGCCGTAGCGCAGCGTGAGGCGCCCATCGCCGGTGAACGTCCCGATCACGGTCAGTTCCACGTCGCGCGCCGCGCACACCTCGCGCAGGCGCTTGAGCTGTGCGGGCGCAACGGCGAGCACCATCCGCTCCTGCGCCTCCGAGAGCCAGATCTCCCACGGACGCAGGCCCGGGTACTTGAGGGGCGCGGTAGAGAGGTCGACCTCGACGCCCACCTCCCGTCCCATCTCGCCGACGGCGGACGAAAAGCCGCCCGCGCCGCAGTCGGTGATCGCGCTGTACAGGCCCTCGTCGCGCGCGACCATCACGGCTTCGAGGGTGGTCTTTTCCGTGATCGGGTTGCCGATCTGGACCACGCTGCCCACCGTCTCTCCTGTCTCGTGGGTCAGCTCGGCGGAGGAAAAGGTCGCCCCGTGCAAGCCGTCGCGCCCCGTGCGCCCGCCGACGCTGACGCACAGGTCGCCAGGACGCGCCTGGTTGCGATGGCTGCCGCGCGGGGCGATCCCGGCGCAGCCGCAAAAGACCAGCGGGTTGCCGATGTAGCCCCGGTCGTAGAGGATCGCGCCGTTGACGGTGGGGATGCCCATCTTGTTGCCATAGTCCTCGATCCCGGCGATCACGCCCGCCGCGATGCGCCGTGGGTGCAGGGCGCCGCCAGGCACCTGATCGGGCGGGAGATCCTGTGGCCCAAAGCAGAGCACGTCGGTATTGGCGATCGGCCGAGCGGAGACGCCGATCACGTCGCGCACCACGCCCCCGACCCCGGTGTTCGCCCCACCGAACGGCTCGAGCGCGGAGGGGTGGTTGTGCGTCTCGACCTTGAAAGACACGTCCCACTCGTCGTCAAAGGCCAAGATCCCGGCGTTGTCGACAAAAGCCGAGCGGACCCATGGCTTGGCGACCTGCTCCGTTGCCGCGCGCAAATACGTCTTGAGCAAGCCGTCGATCCGCTCCCGTGCAGGGCCCGGCATGGCAGCCCCGTCGGCGGCGACCCGCGGGCGCGCGCGTGCGCTGCAGCGGTAGTCGATCGCCGCCCTGAACGTCTTGTGCACGCAGTGCTCGCTCCACGTCTGCGCCAGGGTCTCCAACTCGACGTCCGTCGGGTCGCGCCCTTCGGCGCGGTAGTAGTCGCGGATCGCCCGCATCTCTGCCAGGTCGAGGAACAACACGCGCGCCACGCTCGTCTGCGCCAGTTCTTCGTCGCTCATCTCGCGCAGCGGCACGTGCGCCACGATGTCGCTGGGCTGCGCCGGGGGCGCAAAGGGCGGCGCCATCGCGCCAATGGTATAGCTCTGGATCACGTCGTTGCACAGCAGATCGGTGGCGATGTGGCGGATGGCATCCGCGTCGAGCGCCCCGTGCAGTTCGTAGCGCGTCCCGGTCGCCGCCTGCTGGACGTCGATCCCCAGCCGCCTGGCGCCCAGGATCAGGTTCCCGGCGACCGAGTCGGTCACGCCCGGGTGGAGCCCGACCTCGATCGTCGTTGCGCCATCGCTCGTAGCGTGCGCCCCGGGACTGGCGGCGTCCGCGATCCGGGCATCCTGGACCACCGGATCGACCAGCAGTTCGCGGCACAAGACTTCCATGTCAGCGCGCGACAGGGCGCCGCGCAGGAAGTAGAGATCGCTGACCTGCACCGAGGTCACCGCATGGATGCCCAGTTGGCGGATCTCTGCCAGGACGGCGCTTGCCCGCCCGTCGGGCACCTGCGCGCGCCACGAGACGTCCACGCGGTATGCCATCCTACGATGACGCTCCCGGATAGTTCGGCGCTTCCTTGATGATCACGACGTCGTGGGGATGGCTCTCGATCAGGCCCGCGTTGGTGATCCGCACAAAGCGGGCCTTCGCGCGCAGGTCCTGCAGGTCCTTGGCCCCGACGTATCCCATACCCGAGCGCAGGCCCCCCATCAACTGGTAGACATAGTCCGCCAGCGTGCCCTTGTACGCGACCCGTCCCTCGATCCCCTCTGGGACCAGCTTGTCGGGATGCGCCTGAGCGGTGGCATAGCGGTCGCGCCCATAGCCGCGCATGGCGCCCATCGAGCCCATGCCGCGGTACTCTTTGTAATAGCGGCCCTCGTAGATGATCAGCTCGCCCGGGCACTCGTCGAGTCCAGCCAGCAGCGAGCCCAGCATCACGGTATCGGCCCCAGCGGCGAGGGCTTTGACGATGTCACCCGAGTACTTGATCCCGCCATCGGCGATGATCGGCACGTCGTGCTTGCGCGCCTCCTCTGCACATGCCATGATCGCGGTCAGCTGCGGCATGCCGGCGCCCGAGACAACCCGCGTCGTGCAGATCGAGCCCGCGCCGACGCCGACCTTGATCGCGTCCGCGCCGGCGGCGACCAGCGCGCGCGTTCCCTCTTGCGTGACGACGTTCCCGGCGATCACGGGTACCTCGGGCGCGATCGCCTTGATCTGTCCCAGCGCGGCGATCACGTTCTGGCTGTGCCCATGTGCGGTGTCGATCACCAGCACGTCGACGCCGGCGTGCGCCAGGGCTGAGACACGCCCCTGCAGATCGGGCCCCACGCCCACGGCGGCGGCGACGAGCAGACGTCCGCGTCCGTCGACGGCGCGGCGCGGGTAGTCGATCTTTTTCTGGATGTCCTTGACCGTGATCAGCCCCTTCAGGTACCCGCCTTCGTCCACCAGGGGCAGCTTTTCGATCCGGTGTTGGGACAAGATCGCCTTGGCCTCTTCGAGCGTAGTGTGCATCGAGCCCGTGATCAGGTTCTCGCGGGTCATGTACTCGTACACCGGGCGGCTCAGGTCCTCGACAAAGCGCACGTCGCGGTTTGTCAGGATGCCGACCAGCTTGCCGTCCTCGGTGATGGGCACGCCCGAGATGTGGTAGCGGGCCATCAGCTCCTCGGCTTCGCTCAGCAACGCGCTGGGCGGCAGCGTGATCGGGTCGACGATCATGCCCGACTCGGATCGCTTGACCTTGTCGACCTCTTTGGCCTGGTCCACTGCGCTCATGTTGCGGTGGATGACGCCGATCCCGCCCTCGCGCGCCAGCGCGATCGCCAGGCGCGCCTCGGTGACGGTGTCCATTGCCGCAGATAGGATCGGGATGTTGAGCCATAGGTCCCGCGCCAGGCGCGCGCGCAGGCTGACCTCGCTGGGCAGTACGGCGCTGTATCCCGGTGTAAGCAAGACGTCGTCGAAGGTCAGCGCTTCCGGAAACTGGGCATCAGACATGCCGTTCCTCCTGGGTAGGGACGCAAAAAGGCCCCGTACGAGGGGGCCTTTCGGCTCCGGGGGCAGTGCCTGTACGGTACAGGCAGTCTGTCCCGGCTGGGCGGGCGCGTACATTCCGCGTGTGGCGATCTGGTACAGTCCGGATCCTTATCCCGGCGCCATCGCCGCTGGTCCGCGGATCGCACAGCTTCATGAATGCATCCTCGTTGCTTCTGCACTGGGTGAGATGGGGAATCCACGGCGCTTCCCGGGGAGACGCAGATCTCGGTACGCTCTGGGCGTGTCGAGGGAGTCTCGCGCTATGGCTTTCTCTACTCCAAATAGGTGGCGTCGTTGCCTACGCCATCCCGAGGCGCCGGAGAGACCCCGACAGACGTTGAGAGTTAGTATATCCACAAGAGGGCGGTTTGTCAAAGCCTTGACAGGAAAGTCCCTCGCCCGTACAATGGGTGCCACGCACAGGGCAGCGTCCCGTGCGATGAGGTCACGTAGGGGCAGGTTCGAGAACCTGCCCCTACTTCTCGATTGCCGGATGAGGACAGCGATGCAGCGCAAACTTCCCGATCGCCTCTACGAGGGCTATGTGTTCGACCTTGATGGGACCGTTTACCTCGGCGAAGCGCTCCTACCGGGCGCCAAGCGCACGATCGAGACCCTGCGCCGCGCCGGGCGCCGGATCGCCTACGTCTCGAACAAGCCGGTCGCGACGCGCCAGTCCTACGCCGACAAGCTGACCCGGCTAGGCCTGCCAACCGCTGTGGAGGACGTCGTCAACTCGTCGCAGGTGTTGGTCCGGTGGCTGCGCGAGCATGCGCCGGGCGCGCGCGTGTTCCCGATCGCCGAGCAGGTGCTGATCGACGAACTGGCGGAGGCGGGGATGACGATCACCGACCGCCCGGGCGAGATCGAGTACGTGATCGCCAGCTTTGACCGCACCTTTGTCTATCGCAAGCTCCAGATCGCGTTCGACGCGATCCGGGCAGGCGCGCGCTTGATCGCCTCGAACGCCGACGCTTACTGCCCGGTGCCTGGCGGCGGCGAACCGGACGCCGCGTCGATCATTGCCGCGATACAAGCGTGCACCGGCTGCCGCAACGAGCTCGTTGCCGGCAAGCCCTCTGCGCTGATGGCGCGTACCGCCTTGGCGGTGCTGGGCACTGATCCAGGACAGAGCATCATGGTCGGCGACCGGGTCGAGACCGACATCCTTATGGGACACCGCGCCGGGATGTGGACCGCCATGCCCCTCACCGGAGCCACGTCCCTCGACAAGCTGGCGCAGAGCGAGGTCCAGCCCGACTATGTCCTCGAACGCCTTGACGAACTCCTCCCCCAGGAGCATCGTTTGCGGCTGGGCGGGCGTGGCTAGCGGAGCGCGACCCTCCATCGTTCGGCCCTGACGTTGTTCAGCCGTCGACGCAGCGGATT
>JAFGIE010000159.1 GCA_016929775.1 Anaerolineae bacterium | reverse complement strand
CGGTAGAACGCCTCCTTGGTGATCCCGCCCTCTTCGTCGCACGTCTGGCCTTCCCAGCAGATCTTGAGCGAGATGACGTGCACGGTGTGCTTTTCCCGGAGCTCCGGCTCCAGGTATGCCGAGCTATCTGTCACTAGGTGAATCATCTGTCTCCTCCTATGGTCCGCCTGTTTGGTAAACACGGAACGGAGGAGATCGTTACACAGAAAGGGCAGCCATGGGCGAACAACAGGTCCGGCTCGTCTTGATCGGGTTGGGCAACATCGGGCGGCGATTCCTCGACGTGCTCCGCGCCAAAGACGCTCACTTGCGCGCTGCCTTCGGCCTCGCCTTCCGGGTCGTCGGGGCAGCCGACAGCCGGGGTGCGGCGATCGACCCTGCCGGGCTCGACCTCGATCAGGTGATCGCACACAAAGCGGCAGGGCGCAGTGTGTCGACGCTCCCGGGCGCCGGGCGTCCGGGCCTCTCCGCCCACGACTTGGTCTGCGCCGTCGACGCAGAGGCGCTGTGCGAGGCCTCGCCGGTCAACCTCGCGCACGGCGAACCGGGCCTGAGCTGCATGCGCGCCGCTATGCGCAGGGGCATGCACGTCGTCACGCCCAACAAGGGCCCGCTGGTCCTCGCCTACGGCGAGCTGTCCGCCCTTGCGCGCGCCCAGGGGGTGCAGCTCCGCTTCTGCGGCGCGGTTGCGGGCGGGCTCCCGGCGATCAACATCGGGCAGCGCGACCTGGCGGGCGCGACGATCGACCGCCTCGAAGCGCTTCCGAACCTGACCACCAGTTTCATCCTCGACAAGATGGCGGGCGGGATGGGCTATGCCGAGGCGCTTGCCGCCGCGCAGGCGCAGGGCTGCGCCGAAGCCGACCCCACGCTCGACGTCGAGGGCTGGGACGCCGCGAACAAGCTCGTCATCCTCGCCAACAGCGTGCTCGGCATGCCCGCCACGCTCGCCGACGTCGACGTCACCGGCATCACCGGCGTCACTCCGTCCGACCTGGCTGCCGCGCGCGCCGCCGGGCAGGCGATCAAGCTCGTCGCCAGCGCCGTGCGCCAGGCTGGGGGCGGCTATGCGCTCACCGTCGCGCCCACCCCCCTGCCCGCCGACCACCCGCTCGCCCAGCTGAGCGGGCAGCAGATGGGGATCGTCTATCACACCGACATCTATGGCACGATCAGCGCCGCCATCCTCGAAGAGACCCCTGTCCCTTCCGCGGCGACCATGCTGCGCGACCTACTGAACATCTACACGTAAGAGAGAAATCCGATGTCTTGAAGACATCGGATTCCTGGTCGCTACCCACAACGTACCGGCGTGCCCCCCTGCGCCGCCGAGGCCTGGATCGCGTCCCACAACTTGGCCATGCGCAGCCCCACCTCGGGCGGACAGGGATTGTCCATCTCGCCCGCGCGCACAGCCAGGAACTGCTCCCACACCCCCAGCGAGGGGGGCAGGGGCACCTCGCGCAGCGTGCGCCGCCCCTGGCGCTGTACCTTGAGCCACGCGCCCCACACGTCGGTGTACAGCACCCCCTCCGTGCAGAACACGTGCACCGACGACGTACACGTCCGGATCGTCTCTCCGCACCCGTGCAGCGTCACCAGCGCCCCCGACCCCAGCCGTCCCATGACCGCCGCCAGCGTATCGACGGGCCGGCCATAGTTGTCCAGCCACGCCGCGACGTCCACGAAATCCTCGCCCGCCAGGTCGGCGACCGTGTTCAGCATGTGCGCGCCGGTGTCAAACAGGAACCCCCCGCCCGAGATCGCCGGGTCCTGCCGCCATCGGCCCACCGTGCCGGGCCCCCAGCCCTGCCACACCGTGGCGCTGATCGTCAGCAGCTTGCCCAGCTCGCCGGAGCGCAGCAGCGCGACCGCCTTGCGGATCTGCGGCGAGAGACTGCCCGGAAAGGCGACCACCAACAGCCCGCCCGTCCGGTCCCGCGCCGCGATCAGGCTGCGCGCCTCCTGCGCATTCATGACCATCGGCTTTTCCAGCAGCACGTCCAGCCCGGCGTCCAGGCACGCCACCGACTGATCGTGGTGGTAGACGTGCGGCGTGACAATGAACGCCGCGTCGAGCGCATCGCCATAGGTCGCCAGCAGGCGCCCCAGGTCTGGCTCGTTCGGCGGCGGCGTCCGCCCCACGTCGGCGTACAGTTCTGCCGTCGCCGCGTACGCCGCACTCGACGGCTCGCACACCACGGCGATCTCGGTCGTACCCTCCTGCTGCAGCATGCGCCGGATGTGATGGCGCGCCATCCCGCCGCACCCGATCATCGCCGCGCGCACGCGCCCTGCCCTGTCACCCATCTTCCCTCCGCGTATCGAGCATCCGTCTGCCAGCAAGCGCCCGCGCCTACCCTACACCGCTACCGCCGTAGAGACGGCGTGTGCGCGCCCGCGCCTACCCTACACCGCTGCCGCCGTAGAGACAGAGCTGGCGCGCACCTCCTCCGCCGTCACCTCGCGCCCCAGCTGCTCCGAGAGATAGATCCCCTCCGAGATCAGCATCGTGTTCAGCGCCAACTCTGCCGTGGGGAGCAGGTCCACCCGCCCCCGCAGCGCGGCGATCCAGTGATGCTGCGCGCTGTCGTACTCGTCGCCCGTGCCGTGCACGTTGTGCACGCGGTACATGAACCGCTCCAGGTTCGCCGTCGCGTCCATGTCTAGATCGCCGACGCTGTGATAGAAGCCAAAGGGATCGAGCGTCAGCCCCCCCTCGGAGCCGACGACGACCGAGCCGGGCAGCTCGTTGAGCAGGATCGACCATGCCTCGATGATGTCGAGCGTCATCCCATCCTGCAGCCGGACAAAGCCCAGCCCCAACTCCTCGACGTTGTACCCGCTCGACGTGCGCCGTGCACCATCCATCTCGACCTCCTGGTAGGTCTTGCCCGAGATGCGCAGCACCTCGGGGTTGCCCAGCAGGTAGAGCATGCGCGCGATGTGATAGACGCCCATGTCGTACAACGCCCCGCCCGCCGAGACCTGCTTGCGCACGAACGAGGGGCTGCCATAGCCATCGACAAAGGGACGCCCCCGCCGGCGAAAGCCGGTCGAGCGCGCGTGGTAGAGCTTGCCCAGCGACCCCCGCTCGATCAGGTACTTGGCAGCCTTGGTCTCCTTGGCGTACAGCGTGCCGAGCTGGATCGACAGCTTGCGCCCACACGCCTGCGCCGTGTGGTACATTGTCTCCGCGTCGGCGTAGGCCCCCGCCATCGGCTTTTCACAGTACACGTGCTTGCCCGCCTCCAGCGCCGCGACCGTCACCGGCATGTGCAGGTTGTTGTGCAGGCAGACGTCCACCGCCTCGATGTCGTCCCGCGCCAGCAGATCGCGAAACGCCGGGTACGTGTCGGCGATGCCATAGCCCGCCGAGACGCGCGCCAGCTCTTCCTCGCTGACGTCGGCGATCGCCACCACCTCCGCCGCCTCGATCTTTTGATAGTTGTTCAGGTGGTGCTTGCCGATCTGTCCGACCCCGATCACGCCGATCCGTACCTTGTCTCTCATCGTCTTTGCTCCTTGTCTAGATCTCGTGTGTCACAGCGGAACCCGTTTTACGCCTCCCCCAGCCCCTCCCCAGCGTGGGGAGAGAAGCCAGCGCGTCCAGCTTCTCCACAGGGCTGGGGGGTGAGTCTCCCCACCGGATCACCCG
>JAFGIE010000016.1 GCA_016929775.1 Anaerolineae bacterium | reverse complement strand
GCGTGCTGGCGCGCGGCGATCGCCGCCTGGGCCAAGTGCTGCTCGCCCTGCGCGGACGCTCGCTGCGCGCCTGGCAGCGCGCTATGCAAGCCTGCGACCTCCGCCCCGAGGACTATGTGCGCGCGCGCGGAGCGGAGGAGGCGCTGCCGTGGTCCTTTGTCCGCACGGGCGTCTCGACGCGCTATCTGGCGCGCGAGCGCGAGCGCGCTGCACGCGGGGCGCCCACCGCCCCATGCCCGCCGAGCGGGTGCACGCAGTGTGGGGTGTGTGACGAGTCCGTGGGATGAGGTGCATAGGAGAGGGTGACGCACGCATGAGCCATCGGTCGAATGGGATCGCGCGTCAGGTGTGGCGGACGCTCGTGCGCCCGACCGGCGCCCTGGTCCTGCTGGCGCTCCTGCTGGCGGCGGGCGCGCCCGCGCGCGCCCAGGAACCGAGCCGGGCGGCGGTCGTGGTCCAGTACGCGGACGGCTCGGTCTCGACGCACTGCGTCGACCTGCCCGCAGTGGACAGCACCGGGTTCGAGGTGCTGCTCGCCACCGGGCTCGACGTGATCTACCAGGGAGGCGGCTTGGGCGCCCGCGTGTGCAAGATCGGTCCCGATGGCTGCCCGAACCCGGCGGACTGCTTTTGCCAGTGCACGGGGAGCGCGTGCCGCTACTGGTCGTACTGGCACCTCGTGGAGGGCGCGTGGCAGTACTCGATCGTCGGCGCCAGCAGCTACCGGGTCCCGCCCGGGTCGGTCGAGGGCTGGACGTGGGGGATCGGGACCCCGAACGACGCGCCCCATCCCCCGCCGGTCTCGTTCGAGGACGTGTGCGGCGCCGCGACCGCCACACCCGCAGCGACGGCAACGCCCACCGCGCCGCCCACCGCCACGCCCACGGGCACGCCGACCGGCACAGCCGTGGCGGCGCCGACGAGCACCCCTACCGGCGCGGCAAGCCCGACTGCGCCCACGCTCCCGTCGCCCACGCCCGCCCCAACCGAGACGCCGACGCAGCCCGCAGTCACTCATCCAGCAGCGGTGTCCGGCGGCAGCTACCTGTTCCTGGGCGCGATCGGGATCGTGCTCGTCGCAGTCGCCATCCTCGTGTTCCGGCGCCGCCGGACCTGAGCGTACGTGGCCCACGAACCGCAGCGCTCCGGCCCAAGCTCGCCTGCCCTACCGTTCGCCGTGCTCGTCACCGGGAGGAACCGCCCATGTGGATCCTGATCGGACTGCTTGCCCTGCGCGCCGCGATCGACACCGCGCTCTCGGCCCTCAACCTGGCACACCTCAGGCGGCGCGCCGCCGATCCGCCCGGCGAGTGGGCCGATCTCGTCGATCGCGAGCACTACCCGCACGTGATCGCCTACACCGCAGCCCGGACCAAGCTCGGACACGCCGCGCGCGCCGCCGACCTGGCGGTCACCTGCGCCATCCTCCTCACCGGGCTGCTGCCCGCCGTCGCGCGCTGGGCGTCGGCGCTCCCGATCGCCCCGGCGTGGCAAGGGCTGCTCGTGCTCGCCGTTCCGGCGGCGATCGCCTATCTGGCTGACCTGCCGTGGGACCTGCTCTCGCAGTTCGGGGTGGAGGCGCGCTTTGGGTTCAGCACGATCACGGTCAAGACGTGGCTGCTCGACCAGCTCAAGTCGCTGCTGATCGCCGGGGTCCTGGGCGTGCTCCTGGGCGGGGGACTGCTGCTCCTGATCGGACGCCTGGGCAGGGTGTGGTGGCTGCCCGCGTGGGGGTTGCTCGCCCTCTTCCAGCTCCTGATCGGCTACGTCGCCCCGGTCCTGATCCTGCCCCTCTTTAACAAGTTCGAGCCCCTGGAGGACGAGGTGCTGCGCGATCAGATCGAGGACCTCGCACGCCAAGCTGCCTTTCCGCTGAGCGGCATCTACCAGGTCGACGCCTCGCTGCGCAGCACACACGCCAACGCCTACTTTATCGGGTTCGGCAGGACGCGCCGCATCGCGCTCTATGACACCCTAATCGAGCAGCACACCCGGGCCGAGATCGTCGCGGTGATGGCCCACGAGATCGGTCACTGGAAGCTGCGACACGTGCTCCAGACGACGGTGGGCGCGATCGTGGCTTCGGGCGCGGGGCTCTACCTGTGCGCGCTGCTGCTCGACCTGCCCTGGCTGTACGGCGCGATGGGCGCAGGCGAGCTCTATGCGCGCCTCAGGCCAGTCGGACCGGCAGCAGCTGTGGGGCTGTACGCGATCGAGGTGCTGCTCTCTCCGCTGGGCCTGCTCCTGGCGCCGATCGCCACCTGGATCTCGCGCCGCAACGAGTACCAGGCGGACGCGTATGCGCTCACCCTCTACCCCCATCCAGGAGCGCTCGAGAATGCGCTGGTCAAGCTCAGCGATAAGAACCTGAGCAACCTCTTCCCACACCCCCTGGTCGTCGCCTTTCGCTACTCGCATCCCCCGTTGATCGAGCGAGTGCGGGCGATCCGCGCGCGCGCCAACGCAGGTGGCGCGAGGCCCGCGGGTACCTAGCCCGCGGGCACGGCATCGCAGTGCAGCGGCGGGGCTGCCCTCGGACGTCGAGGGGCAGCCCCTGAACGGCTATGGGGAGCCGATAGGCGATTGTTAGCCTGCGGATAGGCAGCCGCCCGGCGAGCATGGTATCCTATCTCAGACCGCCACGCATGTGACGCCGCCATCTGGCGCGCGCCACGTGCGCCGGGACGCGATCTGCCAGTCGGGTTCCCGGCGTGGCAAAGCCGTATTACCCTATCCCAGTCAGGAGCACACCTGTGAAGATCCTGCTCGTCTACCCCGAGTTCCCCGACACGTTCTGGAGCTTCAAGCACGCTCTCAAGTTCATCCGCAAGCGCGCCGGCGCCCCACCCCTGGGCCTCCTCACCGTCGCGGCAATGCTGCCCGAAGAGTGGGACCTGCGCCTGATCGACGAGAACGTCCGCCGTCTGCGGGACCGGGATCTCGCCTGGGCCGACTATGTGTTCATCAGCGCCATGGTCGTCCAGCGCGATGCGGCGCGCAGCATCATCGACCGCTGCAAGCACCTGGGGGTCAAGGTCGTCGCAGGCGGTCCGCTGTTCACCGGCGAGCCGGAATCGTTCGCCGACGTCGATCACCTGATCCTGAACGAAGCCGAGATCACGCTGCCCCCCTTTCTCGACGACCTGGCGCGCGGGTGCGCCGAGCGCGTCTACACGACCGCTGCCTACCCCGACATTCACGAGACCCCCTCGCCGCGCTGGGAGCTGCTCGATCTGAGCCACTATGCGACCATGGCGATCCAGTTCTCGCGCGGCTGTCCCTATGACTGCGAGTTCTGCAACGTGACGGCGCTCTTTGGGCATCGGCCCCGGACCAAGCGTGCGGAGCAGATCGTCGCTGAACTGGAAAGCCTGTACCGCCTGGGGTGGCGCGGACCTGTCTTTTTCGTGGACGACAACTTTATCGGCAACAAGAACTTGCTCAAGCGCGAGATCCTGCCCGCCCTGATCGCCTGGCGCAGGGGCAAGGCGGGCCTGCCCTTCAACACCGAGGTCTCGATCAACCTCGCCGACGACGCGGTGCTCATGGACATGATGGTCGAGGCGGGCTTTAACACCGTCTTTGTGGGCATCGAGACGCCCGACGAGGACAGCCTCGCCGAGTGCAACAAGTTCCAGAACCGGGGGCGTGACCTGGTCGAAAGCGTGAAGCAGATCCATCGTGCGGGGCTGCAGGTGCAGGGCGGCTTTATCGTCGGCTTTGACAGCGACACGCCCTCGATCTTTGAGCGACAGATCGACTTTATCCAGAAGAGCGGGATCGTGACCGCCATGGTGGGCCTGCTGCAGGCGCCGTACGGCACGCGCCTCTACCGCAGGCTGCAAGACGAGGGGCGCGTGATCGAGGGTATGTCGGGCGACAACGTGGATGGCTCGACCAACATCGTCCCCAAGATGAACCTGGACACGCTGCGCACCGGCTACAAGCAGATCCTGAGCCAGATCTACTCGCCCAAGATGTATTATCAGCGGGTGCGCACCTTCCTGCAAGACTACAAGGCGCCCCAGATCGGCGTCTACCTCGACGTGCAGTACATCTTGGCCTTCTTTCGCTCCGTCTATCGCCTCGGGATCCAGGGCGTGGAGCGCCTGCACTACTGGGAGCTCGTCGCGTGGACGCTCCTTCGCAAGCCCAAGCTCTTCCCGCTGGCGATCACGCTCGCCATCTACGGATACCACTTTCGCCAGGTATGCAAGCTGCACGTCCTTTAGGTTCGCCGGCTCGAGCTGTGTCCGCTGGCG
>JAFGIE010000158.1 GCA_016929775.1 Anaerolineae bacterium | reverse complement strand
GCCTTGCGACAGGGCAGCAGCACGCGCGTCTGTTCGCCCGTTCCGCAGACGTGACACCGCTGCTCGATGAACGTCTGGCCTCGCGCTTCCATCTCGGTCTCCGCCGCTTCCGCGTCAAAGGCCGCCGCCTCTCGCGTCTCGATCGTCAGTGCTCCGGTGGGACATACTGCCAGGCAGAACCCGGCACCATCACACAGTTCTTCGCGCAAGACACGCGCCTTGCCATCGACGATCTGGATCGCCCCTTCCGCGCAGGGGGTCACGCACAGGCCACAACCGTTGCACAATTCCTCGTCAATACGCACGATCTGCCGCTTCACAGTCCACTCTCTCCATTCTTCGCTGTAGGGATCAGAATCTCGTATTCGAGCGAGATCGCCCCCGCAGGACACAGGTCTTCGCACACTCCGCAGTAGGTACACGCCGTCGGATGGACAAAAACGGGACCTCGTGGACCCATCTCGACCGCATGGCCCGGGCACTGTTCTGCACATAGACCACAGAATATGCACTTTTCACTGATGACTGGCAGTACCCACTCGACCATGAATCCATCCTTCATCTAAATGATCAGAGTATAGCGCAGGACGCGGAAAATGGATGTGACAAAAGTCACGGGACGTGGATGCTCGCGAAAGCGGGCATGACAGCGTGGGTTGGCACCCGCCGCTATTCCAGGGCTTCCTGTGCCAGCGCTTCAGCGTCACGCACCACAATCTGGTGGCGGCGCATTTCGACCAGCCCATCGCGGACAAAGGCGCGCAGCGTCCGGCTGACCATCTCGCGGACCGTGCCGATCTGTGCGGCGATCGCCTCGTGCGTCCACCGCACGGGCGGGTCCTCCTGCGGCTGCTGCCCGTGAGCCAACAGAAAGCGAGCCAGCCTGGCCCGCACGCTGCGCAGGCCCAGGTCGTGGCTCAGTTCGGTGAGATGCCCCAGCTTGAGCGAGAGATCGCGCAGCACAGCCCGCGCAATCTGTGGCGTCTCGGTCGCCACCCGCACAAAGTCCTCCCGCGTCACGGCAAGGAGCCGGGTCGTCCCAACTGCCTCCGCACTGGCGTGCGTCGTTTGCCCGGTGAACGCGCTGGGCATGTTGAACGCATCCCCCTCGCACAGGCGAATCAGCGTCTGCTCTCGCCCGTCGAGGTTGGTGCGAAAGACGCGCACTGCCCCCTCGAGGACAAAAAAGACGGGCGTGTCGTCATCGCCTTCCAGCATGACAACCTGCCCGTCCTCACACGACTTGGAGCCAGCCACCGCAGCCAGCGCTTCCTGTGCCTCGGGATCGAGGTCGGCAAAGAGCAAAATCCGCCCTACGTCGTGGACCGCAGCCATCGTTCAGTTACCCGCTCTGCACAGAGCGCAGCACCTGGCGCACGACGCCTTGGGCCAATTCGACCTTGTAAGCGTTCTCCTGAAGCGGACGCGCGCCAGACGTCGCCGCCAGCGCTGCCGCTTCGATCGCCGCACTGTCCAACGCCTGCCCAACCAGGGTCTGCTCAGCCTCACTCGCCCGCCAGGGCACGGGCGCGACCCCACCCATCGTCACCCGCGCGCTTTTCACCACGTCGCCCTGCAGCACGACCAGTGCCGCCGCGGACGCCAGACAAAAGTCCCAGGACTGGCGTTCGGCGACTTTGTGATAGGCGCCGCGCGCACCGGCTGGTGGAATGGGCACCGTGACCTCGGTCAGCAGCTCGCCGGGAGCCAACGCGGCCTCGCGGTGAGCATCCTCCCGCGGCAGCAGGTAAAACTCGGAGAGGGGAACGGTGCGCTCGCCCTCCGGCCCGACCACCGTGACCGAGGCATCGAGCGCCAGCAGGGCCACAGCCGGGTCGGAGACGTGGACAATGTAGCAGGGACCGCCACCGAGGATCGCGTGATATTTGCTCTCGCCGCGGAACGCGTAGCACGTCTTGCCGCCCTTGCGCAGGCAGTGAGTCAGCTTGTTGCGAAAGTACCAACAGTGCGGGCGCTGCAGCAAATTGCCGCCCAGCGTCGCCATGTGACGGAGCTGGGGAGAGGCGGTATGCAGCAGCGCTTCGTAGAGGCAGGCCAGCTCGGTACGCCCGGAAACCGCAGGATCGTTTGCCAGGGCCGACAGGCGGACCATAGCTCCGATATGCAGGCCATCCTCCCTTTCCTCGATGCGGTCCAGCCCCGGCAAACGCTTGACATCCACCAGGCACTCGGGGGCAATCAGGTCCTCCTTGACCATCGAGAGCAGGTCAGTGCCGCCTGCCAGGGGCCGACAGCCCTCTCCCAATGCCTCCAGCGCTTCGGACACGGTCGTCGCACGGGCGTACGCAAATCGATTCATCGCCATGATCCTTGCTCCTGTCCGCGCTTCAGTGCCGCCAGCACACGGTCGGGCGTGATCGGCAGGTCGCACACGCGCACGCCGAGCGCAGCGGCGACGGCATTGGCAATCGCCGCCGGTGCGGGAATGATCGGCGGCTCGCCCAACCCTTTACTGCCGACGCTGTTGGCACCGACATCCACTTGATCCACAAAGCCAACCTCAAAGGGTGGAATGTCGGCCATCGTGGGCACCTTGTACTCTTGAAGGTCGGCCGTCAGTTGCAGGCCGGTGCGCCGGTCGATCACCCGCTGCTCGGTCAAGCCAAAGCCCGTGCCCATCGTCAGGCCCCCATAGACCTGGCTTTCTGCGGTCATGGGGTTCACGATCCGCCCGATCGAGTGCACGGCGACCAGGCGCTCCACGCGCACCTCGCCCGTCTCGACGTTGGCTGCGACCTGGCAGAAATGCGCGCCAAAGGTATTGAGCGCCTCCTGGTCGGGGTTGGGACCGCGCGCGCCGGTGCCGACGATCATGTAATTGCCCATTTTCGCCGCCACCTCGCGGAAAGCGATCGACTTAGCCGGGTCTTTGCGGTACACGATTTGCCCCTCGCGGACGTCAAACGCCTCCGGCGGCGCGTCGGGGATCTCGAGCATGTACGCCGCGAGGTCCAAGAGCTGGCACCGGGCGTCGTGTGCTGCTTCACGCACGGCGGGCGTGATCGAAGCCAGGGTCACGCTGCCCCCGCTGCCCGGGCCAAAGGGCGTCGAGATCGTATCGCCGATCACCGGACGTACAGCATCGAGCGGCAGGCCCAGTTCCTCTGCCGCCACCTGGGCGACGATCGTCCGCGTCCCCGTGCCCAGGTCCTGCACGCCCGCCATGACGTCAGCCGTGCCGTCGGGCAGCAGCTTGACCATCGCGTTCGCGGGCGGCCCTCCCCCGCCACCCCAGATCTGGCTCGCCATACCCCACCCCCGACGCCACGGACCATCGGCAGGCGCGTCCTGGGTCCGTCCTTGCCAGCCGATCTGTTCCGCGCCCTGTTCGTAGGCTTCACGCAGGCCCTTGAGCGTGTAGGGGATGCCCCGCGACGGGCTCGTCTCGGCATAGTTTCGCAGGCGCAGTTCGAGCGGGTCCAGCCCGAGGCGAAGGGCCAATTCGTCCATCGCCCCCTCGAGGGCCACAGTCCCCTCGACGTAACCCGGCGCGCGAAAGGCACGACCCGCGTCCGTGTTGGCTCGCACGGCCCAGACCACTGTCCGCACGTTGGGGCAGGCATAGAGGTCCTTGGTCGGCCCGCCAATGATGCTTCCGCCGCCCCCATAGGCACCGGTCACGACCCACGCCTCGTGCTCGATAAAGGTCAGCGTCCCATCCTTGCGGGCCCCCAAGCGCACGCGCTGCTTGCTGGGCGGGCGGTACCCGGCGACCAGTTGCTCTTCCTCCCGGTCGAGCACAGCCCGCACCGGGCGACGTGTCTCGCGCGCCGCAAGTGCAGCCATCAGGGTGAAATTCTCTGCCCCCCACTTGGAGCCAAAGCCGCCCCCTACATAGTCGCAAGTAGCCCGCACCTTGTCCTGTGGAACATCCAACGCCTCCGCCAGGCTGCTGCGCGTGCCCCACACGCTCTGCGTCGAATGCCAGACCGTGACCTGGTCGCCGTGCCACTGGACCGTGCTGCCGTGGGTCTCCATGCAGCAGTGCGCGGCGATCGGCGTGGTCACCGTCAGCTCGACGACCACATCCGCCTCCGCCTCGCCCTGCGCCTGGCTGCCCCGTTCGTAGATCTGACCGTCCGGCTCGATCAGGTTGCTCGTTTCGCCCT
>JAFGIE010000015.1 GCA_016929775.1 Anaerolineae bacterium | reverse complement strand
GCAGGGCAAGGCAGAGGGCGCACAGGGAAGTGGGCCCCGCTCCGCCGACGGCACAGGGAGCCGCCCGGGAGCAGGCGCCGGTCAGAAAGGGGGCGCGGAGGAAAGTAGCCCCCGCCCCGGCGGTAGCCAGGGCAGCCGCCCCGGACCAGGCGCCGGTCAGAAAGGGGGCGCGGGCGCGAGCGGCGCTCGCGGCGGTGGGCAAGGGGGCAGGCCCGGACCTGCGGGCCCGGCGGGGCCGATCCTGCGCCGGCTGCTGCGCTACATGCGCCCCCATGCCGTCATCTTGGCGGGCGTGGTCCTGGCGGCGGTGGCGACCACAGCCGTCGAGCTCGCTCCGCCGTGGATCATTCGCTGGTCGGTCGACCACTTGATCCTGGGAGGGCAACCGGGCAGGGTCTGGTGGGCTGCGGGCGGGCTGCTGCTGCTCTCCCTGTTCCAGGGCGCGGTCGACTTTGCGCGCCTCTACCTGACCGCGTACACCGGACAGCGCATCGTCTTTGAGATCCGCAGCGCCATTTTCGAGCACCTCAGCCGCCTTTCGTTCTCGTTCTACGACCGGGCGCGCACCGGCGACCTGATGTCCCGCGTCACCGCCGATGTGGACGTGCTGAACAACTTTTTCGGGCGAGCGGCGACGATCGTGTTGACCAACCTGCTGACCTTGGTCGGCATCCTGGGGATCCTGATCGCCTGGGACTGGCGGCTGGGGCTGCTGTACGTGTGCATGCTGCCGCTGATCGGGCTGGGCATGTGGGCCTATGCGCGGCGCGTGCGCCCCGCGATGGGGCTCGTGCGGCGCAAGATGGCAGCCCTAAGCGAGGCGCTCCAGGAAAGCCTGGCGGGCGTCCTGGTGGTCAAGCTCTTTGGTCGCGAGGCGTTCGAGCGCAAGCGGGTCGACCGGCAGGGCGAGATGGTCCTCGATGCCCATCTCCAGACGGCGCGCATCAGCTCGCTTTGGATGCCCTATGCCAACGTGGTGATGGGCGTGGCGACCGGGTTGGTGCTGTGGATCGGCGGGCGGAACGTGATCGCCGAGGTCATCTCGCTGGGCACCTTGATCGGCTTTGTCAGCTATATCCAGATGCTGCTGCGCCCGATCCGCCAGACGGGGATGATGCTGAACGTGGTGCTGCAGGCGCTCGCCGCCGCCGAGCGGGTGTTCGAGGTCCTGGACACGCAACCGGACGTGCGCGATCTGCCCGGCGCGTACCCGCTCCCTCCGATCGAGGGGCGCGTGCGCTTTGAAGGGGTGACCTTTGCCTACGACGACGGTCCCGACGGCGCCGACGCGCTGCGCGACGTGGACTTGGAGGCGGCGCCGGGCGAGATGGTCGCGCTGGTTGGGCCTTCCGGCGCCGGCAAGAGCACGCTGGTCCACCTCTTGCCCCGCTTTTACGAGCCTCAAGAGGGGCGGATCACGATCGACGGGCACGACATCCAGCAGGTCACCGTGCAGAGCCTGCGCGACGCGATCGGCATCGCCCTGCAGACGGTCTACCTCTTTGACGCCTCGATCGGCGAGAACATCGCCTACGGCAACCCCCACGCCGCGCAGAACGAGATCGAGTGGGCGGCGCGCGTGGTGCAGATGGATGGCTTTATCCGGCAGCTCCCGCTGGGGTACGGGACGCCGGTCGGCGAGCGCGGGGTGCGGCTGTCGGGCGGGCAGAGGCAGCGCATCGCCCTGGCGCGCGTCCTGCTCACCGATCCACGGATCCTGATCATGGACGAGCCGACGTCGAGCGTGGACGCCGACACCGAGCGGCGCATGCAGGAGGCGCTGTCCGACGTACACGCCGGGCGAACGACCTTTGTGATCGCCCACCGCCTGTGGACCGTGCAGCACGCGGACCAGATCCTGGTGCTGCGCGACGGGCGCGTCGTCGAGCGCGCGCGCGGCGACGGCGCGCGCTCGGCCCACGAGGCGCTCCTGGCGGCAGGCGGGTTCTACAGCCAGCTGGTCGACCTGCAGTTCCAGGGCGAGGCGCTCGGGGCAGCCCCCCAACCGGCGCAGGGCAGCGCCCGCACACCCCCCCAGGGGCGAGAAGGAGGAGGCGCGCGATGACGATTCGTGGTGGGTTCATGGGGCGCCTCCAGGGCGAGGGCCAAGAAGCGGCTTTCCGCTTCAGCGACCTCGACCGGCGGGCGCTCGGGATGTTGTGGGGCTATGTGTGGGCGCACAAGGGGCGCCTTATGCTCGCCCTCACGGCGATGCTCGTGGTCACCGCGACCACGCTCAGCATGCCCTACCTCTCCAAGGTCGCCGTCGATACCGCCATCGCCCGCGGCGACATGCGCGGGCTCGCCCTGATCGCGCTGCTCTACCTGGCGCTGAACGGCGTCTACTGGCTGGCGGTCTACTGGCAGGGCTACCTGTCGGCGTGGGTGGGACAGCGCGTCGTGTATGCGATCCGCAACGATCTGTTCGCACACGTCTTGCGCCAGTCCATGGGCTTTTTTGAGCGTGAACGGGTGGGGCAGGTCATGTCGCGCCTGACCAACGACGTGAACGCCCTCGCCGAGACCGCCTCCAGCGGCGCGTTGAGCTTGCTCAACGACCTGCTCTCACTAGCCGGGATCGTGGTGATCATGTCGCTGCTCAACGTGCGCCTGATGCTGGTCACCTTGGCTTCGATCCCGGTGGTGATGGTCAGCATGGGCTACCTGGGCAAGCAGATGCGCCGCACCTACCGCGAGGTGCAGCAGGCGATGGCTGCGGTGAACACCGGCGTCGAGCAGGGCGTGACCGGGATGCGGGTCGTGCAGTCCCTGTCTCGCGAGTCGTTCACGGTGGAGCAGTTCGAGAGCCTGAGCCTGCGCAACATGAAGGCCAACCTGCGGGCGGGACTGCTCTTTGCCGCCGTCTTTCCGACCATGACCATCACCAACATGCTCGGCGTCGCCCTGGTCCTGGGCTACGGCGGCGCGTTGGCGGCGCGCGGGACGATCACGGTCGGCGTCCTGCTCGCCTTCCTGGGCTATGTCTATCGCTTTTTCGGCCCGCTCCGCGAGCTGAGCCTGGTCTACAACACCTTCCAGGCTGCGGCAGCCTCGCTCGACCGCATCGCCGACTATATGGCGCGCCCACCACAGGTGCCCGAGCCCGCGCACCCCGCACGACCGGAGGGCGGGTTCGAGGGCGGCTTCGCGTTCGAAGGCGTGACGTTCGGGTATGGCGATCAGCCGGTGCTGCAAGGCGTGGACCTCGACGTGCGCGCCGGGGAGACGATCGCCCTGGTCGGGCCGACCGGGGCGGGCAAGAGCACGATCGCGCGGCTGTTGGCCCGCCTGTACGACGTGCAGGCGGGTGCGGTGCGCATCGACGGCGTGGACGTGCGCCAGATCGCCGCCGCCGACCTGCGCCGCCTGGCGACGATCGTGCCCCAGGACATGTTCCTCTTTGCCGACACGATCCGCGAGAACATCCGCTACGGCGACCCAACCGCCAGCGACGAGGCAGTCGAAGCCGCGGCGCGCTGCGCCCAGGCGCATGCCTTCATCGCCAAGCTGCCCCGCGGCTACGACAGCCAGGTGGGCGAGCTCGGCGCCATGCTGTCGGGCGGGCAGAAGCAGTTGATCGCCTTTGCGCGCGCCCTGCTGGCGGATCCCCGGATCCTGGTCCTCGACGAGGCGACAGCCAACGTGGATGCCTATACGGAGGCGCTGATCCAACAAGCCATGGACGAGATCCGGCGCGATCGCACCACGCTGATCATCGCCCACCGTTTTTCGACGCTGCGCAAGGCAGACCGGATCGTGGTGGTCGAGGCGGGACGGATCGTGGGCCAAGGCACGCACGAGGACCTGCTGGCGAGCAACCCAACCTACCAGCGTCTCTATCTCCGCCAGTGGGCGCAACCGGCAGAGACGACAGAGGTCGACTCGCAATAGAAGGGAGCAGACGATGCCTACATCCGTTCCGGCGGTCGAGGTCATGGAAAGTCCCCGGGCTCTTCGGGGCCTTCCCATGATCGGTGACTGGACACCAGCAATGAGGGCCAGGGTCATATGGGCGAGATAAGCGGGATCGAGCTCTTACTGGTAGGCCTGGCAGCAGCGGCAGCAGGCGCCGTGAACGCGCTTGCCGGCGGCGGGACGTTGATCACGTTTCCGGTGCTCACTGCAGTGGGCGTCCCCGCCGTAGTGGCCAACATCACCAACACGGTGGCCCTTTCGCCGGGCTACCTGGG
>JAFGIE010000157.1 GCA_016929775.1 Anaerolineae bacterium | reverse complement strand
GCCGTGCACGCGCCGCCGACGATCGCGGCGCTGCAGGCGGGAAAGCACGTGCTGTGCGAAAAGCCGATGGAGGCGACGCTCCACGCCGCGGCGGACATGGTGCGCGCGGCGCACCAGACGGGCAAGATCCTGATGGTGGCGCTCAAGCTGCGTTTCAGCCCGCAGGTGACGGTCGCCAAGCGGATCGTCGACGAGGGGACGCTGGGCGAGATCTATTATGCCGAGTGCGTGGCGGACCGGCGGCGCGGGAACCCGGGAGGGAGTTTCATCAGGAAAGCGACAGCGGGCTTTGGCGCCGGCGCCGACATTGGCGTCTATGCGCTCGACACGGCGCTGTACCTGATGGGCCATCCGATGCCGGTCTCAGTGACGGCGATCACGTCCAACCATATCAGCCTGCACTCCGAGCCGGTGTACGGGCAGTGGGGACGCAACATCCACGAGACCGAGGTCGAGGACTTTGCCGCAGCCTGGGTCCGCTTTGAGAACGGAGCACGGCTGGTGTTCAAGACCAGCTGGTGCATGCACATGGACTCGCTGGGCGGGACCTTTTTCCTGGGCAAGGTGGCGGGGCTCCGGATCGGCGTGGGCGAGGTGCGCGGGCCCGAGGAGGGCGTGTGGGTCTACCGCGACGAGTTCGGCGCGCTGACCGACGTCGCGGTACAGGGCGTGCGCTCAGTGGAGGGGATCGAGCTCTTCCGGCGTGAGAATGCGGCCTTTGCCGATGCGGTGCGCGAGGGCAAGCCGTCGCCGATCGACCCGGACGGCATGCTGCTGACCAACGTGATCATCCAGGGCGTGATGGATTCCGCGGCGGCGGGCGGGGCAGAGGTCGCGGTGACGGTGCCTGCCACCTAATGGAGACATCCGATGTCTTCAAGACATCGGATGTCTCTATGTCTGGTCTACCCGTACAGCGGCCCCAAGTTGGCACAGGCCCTCACGTCGGCGCCGGTCGGGTCCATCGCCCCAAAGCAGGTCCACGCGCTGGGACGGAAAACCCGTTCCTCCGGCACGTTGTGCATGTAGACCGGGATGCGCAGCATCGAGGCAAAGGTGATCAGCTGTGCGCCGATGTGCCCGTAGCTGATCGCGCCGTGGTTGGCGCCCCAGTTGTTCATGACCGAGTAGACGTCGCGGAACGGTCCGCTGCCGGTGAGGCGCGGCACGAACCAGTGCGTGGGCCACGTGGGATCGGTGCGCTCGTTGAGCAGCGTATGCACGTCCGCCGGGAGGTCGACCGTCCAACCCTCGGCGAGCTGCAGGACCGGGCCCAAGCCCTTGACCAGGTTGAGGCGCGACATGGTGACCGGCATGCCGCCCTCGGTCAGGAACCCGGACGAGTAGCCGCCCCCGCGGAAGTAGCCGACTACCGCCGGGTACCAGGTCGTGGCGCCCAGGCACGCGGTGACCTCGTCGGGCGTGATCTCCCAGAAGGGCTTCATGGCGGGTGCGCCGTCGATGCGCTGCTTGCCCGTCGCGTCGAGCGTGGCGGCGCCCGAGTTGATCAGGTGGATGATCCCGCCCTCGGCGCGCCCGCTCAGCACGTGACCGGAGACGCGCTTGACCGCCGCCGGGCTCCAATACGTGCGCACGTCGGCAAAGATCTGGGCGCGGTTGGTGAGCAGGTGACCGAACAGCATGCAGGCGCCGTTCAGGCAGTCGTTCTCGGTGGCGACGACGAACGGTTCACGGATCCCGTTCCAGTCAAAGGACGAGTTGAGCATCGCCTCCAGAAAGTCGCCGTTGGGGTAGTGGTCAGTCCACTGGCGCTGCCCCTGGAAACCGCTGGCGATGGCGTTGTGTCCCAACGCCTCCTCGCCGTATCCGATCTCCGCCAGGCGCGGGTTGCCGACCATCAGGTCGCGCGCGATCATGGTCATCTTGACCACGGTCTCCCACTCGCGATCCTTCTGCGCGCGCGAGTGCTGTGCCTCGGGCGGGTTGTACTCGCGCCCTTCCGTGCAGTTGGCGCGGACCCACGCCAGCGCGCGCTGGAACTCGTCCGGATCATAGATCCCCTCTTCGATCCGGCGCGCGAACTCGCTCATATCCACGTACTCGACGCGCATCCCGAGGTAGTCCTCGAAAAAGTCGGGGTCGACGATCGATCCGGCGATCCCCATCGACACGCTGCCCATCGAGAGGTACGACTTGCCGCGCATGGTGGCGACGGCAAGACCTGCCTTGGCGAACTGGAGCAGCTTGGCGCGCACGTCCTCGGGGATCGTGGTATCGTCCGAGTCCTGCACGTCGCGCCCATAGATCCCGAAAGCGGGCAGCCCCTTCTGGTTGTGCCCGGCAAGCACGGCAGCCAGGTACACGGCGCCGGGGCGTTCCGTGCCGTTGAACCCCCACACCGCTTTCGGCACGGTGGGCTCCATGTCCATGGTCTCCGAGCCATAGCACCAGCAGGGGGTGACGGTGAGCGAGACGCCCACGCCCTCCCTGGCGAACAGCTCTGCCGCGCGGGCGGCTTCCGCGACGCCGCCGATCGTGTCGGCGATCACGCACTCGACCGGAAGCCCATTCGCGTGCCGCAGGTTCTCGGTCAGGAGGCGCGCCACGGACTTGGCCATGTTGGTCGTCTGCTCTTCAAGCGACTCGCGGACGCCGCCCAGACGTCCATCGATCGTGGGCCGGATCCCGATCTTGGGCATGTCGCCGACGAGGCGGTTCTGGGGTGGGTTCATGGTTAGGTCGGTCATGTCCCTGTTCCTTTCGATTGGTGGAATGCTTGGGTGCGCTGTGAGCCTGTTGTATCACCGATCAGGGCAAAAGTCAAAGACCTGTCCCACGGTAGACCGTTTTTGCATTCTGTTGGGAATCGAGTATAATACGTAAACACACTTCATGAGGGGAAGGTGACAGCCGCATGGGAGAAGAAGAGACGATCGTGGTCCAGCAGGAAGAAGAGGCCGATCTCGCATCGGTCGAAGAACAGCTCGAAAGCCCGCCCGAAGCGCAACGCGAAGCCCAGCCCGAAAGCCCGCCCGAAGCGCAACGCGAAGCCCAGCCCAGCGCAACTCAGGATGGCGGAGCATCAGCTCCCGCCTCGTCAGAGGCAGAGCTCGAGGAGGTGGAAGACCAAGCCGCGCTGATGGCGGCGATGGAGGGCGACGGCGCACATCCGATGGAGTCCCTTTTGCGCGAGGACTATGACGTCCAGACCTTGCGTCGCGGGCAAATCGTCGAGGGTGTGGTCGTGCAGATCCGGGATTCCGAGGTGCTGGTCGATGTAGGCGCCAAGTCCGAAGGCGTGATCTGGGGACGCGAACTCGAACGGTTGGGCCCTGACGGGGTGGCGGACCTTCAAGAGGGACAGAAGCTCCTCGTCTACGTGGTCACCCCCGAGGACAAGAACGGCAACCCGGTGCTGTCGCTGAGCAGGGCGCAGGCCGAACGCGATTGGCGCGACGCAGAAGAGATGTTCGAGTCCGGGCAGATCTTTGAGGGCGCCGTCGCCGGGTTCAACAAGGGCGGCGTGATCGTGCGCTTTGGTCGCGTGCGCGGATTCGTGCCGGCTTCTCAGATCACGTCCCTACGTGGCAGGCGGCGCAGCGATGACGCCGACAACCCGCTGGCGACGCTCGTCGGCAAGGAAATGCAGCTCAAGGTGATCGAGATCGACCGGGGGCGGAACCGCCTGATCCTGTCCGAGCGCGCCGCGATGCGGGAATGGCGCCGCCAGAACAAGGAACGGTTGCTCGCCGAGCTGCAAGAAGGCGACATCCGCACCGGCGAGGTGATCAGCATCTGCGACTTTGGCGTGTTCGTCGACCTGGGCGGCGCCGATGGGTTGGTCCACCTGTCCGAGCTGTCCTGGCGCCGCGTGGCCCACCCCAGCGAGATCCTCAAGGTCGGGGATGAGGTTGAGGTCTATGTCTTGAACGTGGATCGCGACCGGAAGCGGATCGGCCTGAGCCTCAAGCGGCTCGAGCCCGATCCGTGGACCGTCGTGGGCGAGCGCTATCACGAGGGGCAGCTGGTGGAGGGCACGATCACCAAGTTGGTCAAGTTCGGCGCTTTCGCCCGGATCTTTGACGAGGATGTGGAGGGGTTGATTCACCTCTCTGAGCTGAGCGATCAGCGGATCACGCATCCGCGCGAGGTCGTTCAGGAGGGAGACATTCGCACGCTGCGCGTGATCCGCCTCGATCCAGAGCGCCGGCGGATCGGCCTGAGCCTCAAGCGTGTCGCTTCCTCAGACTATGTGGACGTGGATTGGCAGGACGGGTACGACGCCGCCGAGTCGGAAGATGAGGCGGGCGAAGAGGAGGAAGAGTAGGTCGCCCAGGGCGACGATCCGAGAGCAGTTCCTGCCAAGACTGACGCTGGTCTGAGCACGGGGGCTAGGTTGTGCGCTGTGTGCGCCAAGTAGCCCCCGTGTTCTGGTTGTAAGATCCGTGCGCCGGCGTGCGACTAGGAAGACGTAAGCGCACGGGCGCTGCCTGGCCCCTCGACCATACTGTGTGTGGGATGGAAAATCGGTTGAACTCGGGGGGCGGGTATGGTATAATGGGGGTGCGAGGGCAGTTCGGGCGCGGCATGGTCGGTCGATGGAGCATGTGCCCAACGGTGTCTGTCGTGAGAGACAAGAGGTCTTGCAGATCACACTGGCCCGCAACGAGCGTTGTCAACGTAGGCGTTGAGAAGGGTGTTTGGAGATGGCGGATCCACTAGATCGCTTTACCAGGCGCGCACGGCAGGCACTGACGCTTGCCCAGGAGGAAGCGCAGCGCCTCAACCATAGCTATATCGGGACAGAGCACCTGCTGATCGGCTTGATCCGGGTGAACAACAGCGTGGCGAGCAAGGTGCTCCAGGGAGTGGGCGTTGACTTGGACCAGGTACGCGAGCTGGTCGAGCAGACGGCGTCCGCCACGCGGGGGAGCGAACTGCCCGACGAAAAGCTGACCCCGCGTATCAAGCGCGTGCTCGAGCTGGCGGTCAGCGAAGCGCGCAAGATGGGGCACCACTACATCGATACCGCGCACGTGCTGCTCGGGCTGATGGCAGAGGAAGACTGTGCCGCGGTGCGCATCCTGCGCCAGCTGGGTGTCTCGCCTGAACTGGTGCGCGAAGAGACGACGCGCAAGATCCACCAGGTCCCGGCGCGCGAGGCGGCGCCCGAGGAGGGCAAGACGCCCAAGGGCTCTGTGCTCCCGCAGGTGGCGACCGACCTGACGGCGCTGGCGCGCGAAGGCAAGCTCGACCCGGTGATCGGGCGCGAGACCGAGATCGAGCGGGTGATCCAGATCCTGTCGCGGCGCACCAAGAACAACCCAGCCCTGATCGGCGAACCGGGTGTGGGCAAGACGGCGATCGTCGAGGGCATCGCGCAGCGGATCGTGACGCACAATATCCCCTTTCCTCTGCGCAACAAGCAGCTGTGGCAGTTGGACGTGGGTTCGTTGGTTGCCGGCACGATGTACCGCGGGCAGTTCGAGGAGCGGTTGAAGAAGGTGATCGACGAGCTCAAGGGCGCGGACAGCATCCTGTTCATCGATGAGGTCCACATGCTCGTCGGCGCCGGTTCCGCCGGCAGCTCGGTCGATGCGGCAAACATCCTCAAGCCGGCGCTCTCGCGCGGCGAACTGCAGTGCATCGGCGCTACGACCCTCGAGGAGTACCGCAAGCACATCGAGAGCGATGCGGCCCTGGAGCGGCGTTTCCAGCCGGTCACCGTCGACGAGCCGACGCCGGACGAGTCGATCGCCATCCTGCGCGGCATCCGAGAGCGCTACGAGCAGCACCACCAATTGCGGATCACGGATGAGGCTGTCGAGACCGCAGTGCGACTCGCGTCGCGCTATATCACCGACCGCTTCCTGCCCGACAAAGCGATCGACCTGATCGACGAAGGTTCGGCGCGGGTGCGGATGTACAAGTCGCCGATCCTGAGCCGGTTGACCAAGACGCAGGATGAGCTGCGCATCGTGCGCGAGCAGCGCAAGCACGCCCTGTCCGAGCATGACGAGGGCGAGGTCGCTCTGCTGCGCCGGCGCGAACGCGAGCTCGAGGAAGACGTGCGCGACCTGCAGCGCGAGTGGGGACAGGAGACCGACCTGGAGGTGCACAGCGAGGACATCGCCGAACTGGTCTCGATGTGGACCGGGCTCCCGCTCGCCAGCCTGCAGGAGGAAGAGTCCGCGCGGCTGCTGCGCATGGAAGAAGAGATCCACGAGCGCGTGGTCGGGCAGGACGAGGCGATCAGCGCCGTATCGCGCGCTGTGCGTCGCGCCCGCTCGGGGCTCAAGGACCCCAACCGCCCGATCGGGTCGTTCATCTTTATCGGGCCGACCGGGGTGGGCAAGAGCGAGTTGGCAAAGGCCTTGGCTCAGTTCATGTTCGGCGACGAAGCCGCGCTGCTGCAGCTCGATATGTCCGAGTTTGGGGAGCGGCACACCGTGGCGCGCCTGGTTGGCGCGCCGCCGGGCTACGTCGGCTATGACGATGCCGGTCAGCTGACCGAAGCCGTGCGGCGCCGCCCGTACATGGTGATCTGCTTTGACGAGATCGACAAGGCGCACCCCGAGGCGTTCGGGATGCTGCTCCAGATCTTGGAGGAGGGGCGTCTCTCCGACGCACGCGGGCGCAAGGTCGATTTCCGGAACACGATCATCATCATGACGTCGAACGTAGGCGCGGACGCGCTGCGCAAGGGCCCGCTCGGGATACCGGGCGCGCGCGAGATCGGCGAGTACCGCGAGGGCGGGTTCGAGTCGGAGCTGAAAAAGCTGTTCCGGCCCGAGTTCCTGAACCGGATCGACCAGATCGTGGTCTTTCACACGCTGACCATGGGACAGACCGAGCAGATCGTCGATCTCGAGCTGGTCAAGATCCAGAACCGCCTCGAGGAACACGCGATCACGCTCGAATCTACCTCCGAGGCAAGGGTCTTCCTGGCAAAGAAGGGGTACAGCGAGGAGTTTGGGGCGCGCAACCTGCGACGCACCGTCCAGCGCGCGATCGAGGATGCGCTTTCGGAGGGGATCCTGTCGGGCGAATTCCTGCCAGGAGACGTGATCCTGGTCGACCTCAAGGATGGCGAGATCGTCCTCCAGAGCACACGCGAGGAGACCACGCCTCCGCTACTGGAAGCGATCGTGAATGTCTAAGCGCACGACCCGCTTTGTCTGCCAGAACTGCGGCGCCGTCCAGGTCAAGTGGATGGGGCGCTGCCCAGAGTGCGGGGAATGGAATACGTTTGTCGAGCAGGTGGTGGAGAGCGGCACGGGCTCTGCACCACTTGTTTCTTCCGGCGGCGCGTTGGTCAACCAACCGCGGCGCCTGGTCGAAGTCGAAGGGGACGAGTTGGGCCGGATCGATGTCCCCCTCGCCGAGTTCTCGCGCGTCTTGGGGGGCGGCATCGTGCCTGGGTCGCTGGTGCTCGTCGGCGGCGATCCCGGGATCGGCAAGTCGACGCTCCTATTGCAGGTCAGCGCCCTGCTCGCCCAGCAGGGGGGCAGGGTGCTGTATGTCTCGGGCGAAGAGTCGGCGCAGCAGATCAAGATGCGCGCCCGGCGCTTGGCCCTGACCCCCGACGACCTGTACGTCCTGACGGAGACCGACCTGCACGCGATCATCGAGCACATCGCCCAGCTCCAGCCGACCACGGTCGTGATCGACTCGATCCAAACAGTGTTCCTCGACGAGCTCTCCTCAGCAGCGGGCAGCGTCAGCCAGGTGCGCGAGTGTGCCGCCCTGCTGATGCGTACCGCCAAGGCGAACGACATCCCGGTCTTCCTGGTCGGGCACGTGACCAAGGCGGGCGCGATCGCGGGCCCGCGCGTGCTGGAGCACATCGTCGACACAGTGCTGTATCTCGAGGGGGACCGCTTTCACGCTTACCGCCTCCTGCGGAGTGTCAAGAACCGCTTTGGAGCCACGTCGGAGGTGGGCGTGTTCGAGATGAAGAACGAGGGGCTGGTCGAGGTCGCCAACCCGTCGGCGGCGTTCCTCGAAGAGCGGCTGCCCAACGCCTCTGGGTCGGCGATCGGGGTGACGATGGAGGGCACGCGGCCGATCATGGTCGAGATCCAGGCCCTATCCAGCACCACTGCCTTTGGCCTGCCGCGCCGCACCGCGAACGGGATCGATTTCAACCGGCTCCTGTTGTTGGTTGCTGTGCTCTCCAAGCGCGTCGGGCTGCAGCTATCGGATCAGGACGTGTTCGTGAACGTGATCGGCGGGCTCCAGGTCGGCGAGCCAGCAGCCGATCTCGCCGTCGCCGTGGCGCTCGCCTCCAGTTTCCGCAACAAGCCCGTTGCCGCGGATGTGGCGCTCGTCGGGGAGGTGGGTCTCTCGGGCGAGCTGCGCAGCGTGAGCCAGATCGACGCGCGCCTCAAAGAGGCAGCCAAGCTGGGCTTCAAGCGCTGTGTGCTGCCGCGCGCGCTGCGGCGCGCCGTGCTCGACGAAGCCCCGTTGGAGCTGCTTGCCGCCCGGTCGGTGAGTGAAGCGGTCGAGATGGCGCTGCTCGGCTAGCGCCACTGCCACACACACACACACACACACACACACACTCTCTCTCTCTCTCTCTCTCTCTCTCTCTCCGCGCGCCCACGCGCTGTTCACTATCTCCTCCTCGCGCCTACGCTCTGCGTAGGCGTGCGGAGGGAGACTCGTCCCGACGGTCCTCCGTCGGGACGCCGTCGCCGCGACGTGGGCCCTGCCTCCCCTCCCCACGCAGCGGCTGAAGCCACGACTACAAATGGGGGCTGTCCCCGGCGATCGACCCGTAGGGGCGCGGCTTGACGCGCCCGGCGGTGGGCGGGGACGTCCCCCCGCTGGAGCGGAGGGACGAGCTAAACTGGCTGCTCGCGCCGATGCTCCAGCGTCGGCGCGTGGGGACAAGGGGCGCGTCGACGCGCGAAAGGAGACTCGTCCCGACGGTCCTCCGTCGGGACGCCTCCGCCGCGACGTGGGCCCTGCCTCCCCTCTCCACGCAGCGGCTGAAGCCACGACTACAAATGGGGGCTGGCCCCGGCGATCGACCCGTAGGGGCGCGGCTTGACGCGCCCGGCGGTGCGCCACGGACGTCCCCCCGCTGGAGCGGAGGGACGAGGGATGAGTCGGCGGGCCACGGACATCCCCCCGCTGGAGCGGAGGGACGAGCCAAACCGGGTGCTCGCGCCGATGCTCCAGCGTCGGCGCGTGGGGACGAGGGATGCGTCGACGCGCGGAGGGAGACTCGTCCCGACGGTCCTCCGCCGGGACACCGCCGCCGTGACGTGGGCCCTGCCCCCCCTCTCCACGCTGGGGAGGGGTCGGGGGAGGGGTCCGTGCGCAGCGGTTGAAGCCACTACTACGAACGGGGAGTGGTGCCGGACGTCCCCCCGCTGGAGCGGAGGGACGAGGCCCGCCCTCTCCGTCCCCACGCGGAGCGCAGGGACGAGTGCGCCTGTGAGTTAGTGGTTCTCTCGCTTAGACGCCAAAAATGTGGTATACTTCTCCCAACATCAGAGTGAGGAGAGGAATATGCCGAAGCGGACTCGCCTACGGACATTGACAGCTGAAGAGAAGACCGAGATCAAGCGCCTCGCTGC
>JAFGIE010000156.1 GCA_016929775.1 Anaerolineae bacterium | reverse complement strand
GTCCCAGCCGCCGGGCGCGTCCGGGCGGAGCGAAGCCAAGTACTGCTGCCAGTTGTTGCGATGCGCCTGTTGCAGAAATGCGCTAGTGCCTGCTCTGAACACGGATCCCTCCTCGCCCGATCGCCGCCCTGCCGCACGCGCCGCATTGGGGACAGTGTGCAACGGCCCTGTCCCCGCGAGGTGCGCGCTGTCCACGTGCGGAGTCTATCATAGATCCGGGGGGTGCGCAACGTCGCTGGCAGCTCGTCCGCGGATCGCCTCTAGGTTGTTGCATTGTCGCTTGACAACGCCGCCCAGCCCTGTCATCGCGTCCACTCCCTGTGGTCGGGATGCTTGCGCGAAAGGAGCGGAGCGGCTGACACTTGCGCCGGCGCGCAGTGCAGGTGAGCGATCCCCAACTTGCGTTGCGCAGCCTTGGAGATTGCCACGCCACGCCAAGAACGGGCGTGCCTCGCAACGACAGATCCGCCCCCGACTCTGCAACAGCCCTAGGATCGCCTCGACTGGCCCTTGACACGCCATTCGTTGCATGGTATAATCTATGCAGACTGGTTTGTATTGCAAACTGGTGTGGGGAACAGATCAGTCCGGAAAGGAGAAAGACGTGTCGGATCCGCTGAACCTCAAGCACATCGAGCGCCGGGTATGGCGCGACGTACAGCAGGACGGAATGATAGAGCTCATGCTCGGGCTCTTGTTCCTCCTGGCATCCTCTTACCTATATCGACAGCTGCTCGTGCTTCCCTTTCTGCTCTTTCTCTTCTTTGCCCCGCGGGCCATCGAGGCGGTGCGCGCGCGATACACCTACCCGCGCATCGGGTATGTCGCGCTCGTCTCGGAAACGCCGGGGGTGACGTTCAGGGGCATCGCGATCTATGCGCTGATCGTCGTGGCAGCGATGGCGTTGGTTCTCCTGATCGCAGGCAGGGTCGCAGACATCGACACCTGGACGCAGTGGGTCCCTGCGCTGGTTGGCGTGCTCTTCTCGGGCGGCTTTCTCTACGCGGCGGGCAAGTCGGGCGCGGCGCGCTACTACCTGTTCATTGTCCTCGCCGTGGGCCTTGGCGTCGTCTTTTCGCTCTTTTTCGCCGGCTCGTACATAGAGCGGATGCAGCGCTACCTGCTCGTGCTGGGCGGCGTGTTCACCATCTGGGGTGCCATCATGTTCCTGTTGTTCTTGCGCTACCCCGTCCGGGAGGAAGTGAACGATGTCGGTCGATGACCTGGCGGGGCTGGACGTCCAGCCGCTGGGTGAGATCGACCGCATCGTGCACGAGCCTGCCCGGTTGATGATCATGAGCGTGCTGTACGTCGTGGAGAGCGCCGATTTCCTGTTTCTGCTCCGCCAGACGGGGCTGACGCGCGGGAATCTTTCGTCGCACCTGAGCAAGCTGGAGGATGCGGGCTATGTCGACGTCGAGAAGGAGTTCGTGGACAAGATGCCGCACACCCTCCTACGCCTGACAGAGGCGGGGCGCGCTGCGCTGCAGTCCTATCGCCAACGCCTGGTCCACATCCTGGATCGCCTGGACGGGGGATGAACGGTGTGCGGCACGGGCATCCTCCGCACATATGACCGCAGCCAAGTCTCCGCTCCTCTCACTCCGCCGGATGCCCGACCGGGATCAGGTACAGGGGCGCGTGGTCGTCCGGCAGGCCAAGCGCCGACTGGACCTGATCGTCGTGGAACGCGCCGATCACGACTGCACCCAGGTCGAGCGCCACGGCTTGCAGCAGCAGGTTCTCGGCGGCGTGTCCGGCTTCGAGGTGCACGTACCGCACCGCGCGCTCCCCGTACTTGCCCGATGTCCGCGCGTACACGGCGGCGATGCAGAATACGGCGGGCGCCTCGCGGATCGGGTCCTGCTTGAGCCCTGCTTCCCACAGCGCGTCGTGCAGGTCCAACGCGGGCGTGTAGCGCGCTCGGTGCCCGCTGGGCAAATAGTGATACAGCCCCTCGCGGGTGACGGCGTACACCTCGAGCGGGTAGAGCGCGCCGGCAGAGGGCGACGTCCGCGCGCCCCAGTCGCGCGTCACGCCCTGCGCCGCCCAGAGCAGCTGCCCGATCTGTTCCATGGTCAGCTGCTCTGCGGTGTATGTGCGCACCGAGCGCCGTTTGGAGAGCGTCTCCTCGAGCGAGATCGGCCCCGTTGTCCTGGGTGCAGGCAGGTCGATCGTCTCTCCCTCCAACTGGGCGGTCGCCCGCGCGCCACCGCAGCCGGCAAGCAGGATCGCCAACATCCAGAGGCGCCACCACGCGCGCAAAGGGGGGCGCCGGTCCGCCAGGCTGCCTATGCCGATCGAAATCTCACGCATCGCTCTATAGACCAGGGACTACGGACGACGGACCAGGGACCACGGACCAGGGACCACGGACCACGGACGACGGACCACTGGCTGTAGACGATCTTTGTTGTATTGTCTATCGTCCATCGTCTGTTGTCCATCGTCTATCGTCCATCGTCTGTTGTCCATCGTCTGTCGTCCGCCGTCCATCGTCTATCGTCCACCCTCCTCACACACAATGCTATAGCACGCTGCCTCGCTAGCGATTGAACTCGTCGTATCCCAGCTTGAAGGTCCGGTTGGGGTTGTTGAACAGCCAGTCCGCCGCCAGTTGGAGGGCCTCTCCTTCCTCCAGCCAACCTCGCTCGACCAGGTGTGCCAGGACGCCGGCGATGTTTTCGCGCGCGATCTGCAGGTGCCCCGCCACGTACTCGGGGACGTCGCCATAGTCGCCGCCAAAGCCGTGCACCTTGGTGTGGGGCAGCGTCAGCACCGCTCGCTCCAGGAGCGCGGCGGCATAGTCGGGATCGATGATGTGCAGCCAGCAGCAGTCGAGGGCTACGTTGGGATAGTTCTTGCCCAGGAAGAGCAGGTCGCCCAGGTAGGGCCAGTTCCCGTGAAAGAGGTCAAAGTAGACGTCGCGGTGCAGTTCGAGCACCGAGGCGAGGTGCGCCGCGTTGGTCTTGTCCACGCGGTTGCGTATGCCCGCCATGTGCCCGGTGTGGAGCTGGACCGGTAAGTCCAGGTCGCGCGCGAAACGCATGTACTGGTGGAAGAGATAGTCGTTGAGCGGCTTGCCGGCGGGCCAACCCACGCTGTTACGCGGATCGGCGAGCACGACGTTGAACAGGCGCTCCGCGTCGGCTTGGGGCACGAGGTCGTACGCCAGGGTACGCCCATAGGCCGACTGGTCCTTGATCCCGATCGCGCCCCGCTCGACGCAGCGCTGCATGACGACCAGCACAGCCTCCAGGTACTCGTCGAGCGAGGTGATGTGCCGGTCCGCCAGGGCGCCGACCTCGGCGATCGTCGCCGCGCTGAGTGTCGTCGGATGCAGGCCCGGCAGCGAGATCATCAGCCGCCACTTGTCGGGAAAGGTCACCCTCCCGTCGAGGTAGCTGCCCAGGCCCTTGGGCAACCAGTCCAGGACGTCGACCAGCATGGCTTCGATCCCGGCTTCGTCGATCGTGCGAAAATAAGCCGCCTCGTCCTGCGCGGCGAGCTTGTCGGCGACGCGTTCGAGCGCTTCGCGGGTCAGCGTCTTCTCTCCATACACCTGCTTGAGCACCAGCTTGGTCACGCGCGCGTACGCCGTGTGCTCGATGGCGCGCCACAGGCGCTCAAAGAGGGGCCACTTTTCGTCCGTCGGCACCTCGTGGTCCGCCAGGCGCATCAGCGCCGCGTCGTCGACCCCGTAGGCGGCGGATTGCAGGTCGCTGAACACGTAGCCGTGGATCAGCGCCGCGATTGGCTCCTTGTAGGGTGGACGGGCTCCGGGCCCGCTGAGGTGCTCGTGGCAGTCGATGACCGGCATCGTGCGGACTTGGTTGTAGATGCGGTCGAACGTAGGGGATCGGGGATACAGCATGGTTTCTCTCCTTCTAGGCCTGGTCGCGTCCGAACCCTGCGCGCCGAAGCCTTGTCCTGGGCGGCTCTGGGACCGGCAGGCGATGGATCGTGCCCCGATTATAGCATTGCCAGGGGGGAGAGACAAAGACAGCGGCGTAGCAAGGGGCATGGCGTAGCGGGCTGCTGTCCTGAAAAGGAAGACGGAGGAGCCCCGCGGGGCTCCTCCGTCAGCCAGCAAGATGCTCGTGGACGCGATTACTTGTCCTTCTTGCCCTTCTTGCCCTTCTTATCCTTCTTGCCCTTCTTCTTGTCAGGCTTGGGCTGCTTCTCAGGCTTTTCGGCCACAGCGATCACCTCCCCTCTGCATCTGGTGGGAATACACCATACTATTATCGCCGATCGCGGTGCAAAAAAGGTGGCAAAAGGGTGCCAAAACAGCCCCCAGGGCGCGCCCCACGTGCCATTTTTGGCATACGCGCTACGGGGCATCGACCCACTCTGCGAACAGGGCCGACAGGTCGCACGCACAGTGCGCCTCTGCCAGCTCGCGCAAAGCCGCGCCGCTGCCGATCTCCCACTTGTACGACTGGTAGTAGTCGCGCAAGAAGGCGTCAAATGAGGGCTGTCCCATCTCTGCCGCCAGGGCTTCCACGAACAGCGGGCCACGCCCATAGACGATCGCCCCGTACGCGGTCGAATCGTATGCGCCCGTAGGCAGCCCGATCGGCGTGGGCGCGCGTTCGACCCGGTCCCATCGCGCGAACCAGGAGGCGCGGTACTCGCTCGCCGCGCGCTCGCCGTACGTGTCGAGGTAGTACAGCCACACCACGTACTGGACGATCGCCTCGTCGACCCACGGCTGCG
>JAFGIE010000155.1 GCA_016929775.1 Anaerolineae bacterium | reverse complement strand
GGGGATTGCTTCGCCGGGAAGGGCGCCGGCTCGCAATGACCATGCGCGAGAGGTGTCACTGCAGACCGCGTCCCGGCGTCCGTGCGGGGATGGACCACTCGCAAGAGCAGGTAGAGGGCGGACACGCACCACAGCGCCATCCAGGCAAAGGGGCGTACCTCCTGGCTGTAGTACACGGCAAAGGGCGCGACCGCCAGCAGCGCCGCACCGGTCCACCCGATACGCGTCCCGCCGAAACGCCGCCCCAGGGCTGCGGTCAATGCCACGAGCAGCGTGCCCGGGAAGACGGAAAAGAAGCGCGAGGCAAACACGCCCCATCCCGCAACCTGCCCCCACAGGTGGGCCATGTAGTAGTAGAGCGGGGGATGGATGTCGTGTCCCACCTCGACCAGCAGCGACGCCGGGTCGAGCGTGGTGACGCTCATCGACCACCCTTCATCGCCCCACAGGCGGAAGGCATCGAGGCGGACCAGGCGCAGCCCGAAAGCGAGGAGGAGAAGCAGCAGCGGGAGCCAGACGCGCACCACGCGCCGCCACGGGTTGTCCATGCCCTCGCTCACGGTGCACTCCTCCCCCACTGCCTCAGGATGACATGGGGCAGCGCGCTCGGCTCCCGTCTGTGACAGGACTTATCAGAGACCCAGCTACGGGAGCACGTTCTCCCTCGCCCACGTCGGGGGAGGGCCGAGGGAGGGGTCACGTGCGCGATCCCCGCTTGCATCCACCCCTCCCCGTCACGCTCGAGCGCCCCATCAGGGCGTGAGACGAGAGCCGCGCGCGCGCAGCGCCGCAACATCCGCCGCTGTCAACAGCTCGGCGGGGTCTGGCGCCGTACGCCCGATCCGTTCCACGCGCAGCGGTCGCCGGGTCAGCCACTCTGCGCCCGGCGCCATCGTCGTCCGCGGATGGGGCATCACGTCGTCCGCCGCGACCGCCTCGGCGACCCGGTACAGGTAGCCGGGCTGGCTCCCGTTGTGCCGGATCGCGCCGTCATCGTCGATCGACACGATCGCTGGCTTGTGCGAAAAGACCTCTGCCAGATGCCGGTCCTGGGTGATCGTGCTCCCCGTGAGCAGCTCAGCCAGCTCGTAGGGCGAGCCGTGGTACCACACCCCGTCCATGCATCGACCCCCTTTACGCGATGGTCACGCGCAGCGCCTGCCCTGCCTCGAGGTGCAGCGGGTCGCCGAACAGGACGGTCCAGCCTGTGCCCTCGGCGGCAAAGGTGGCGGCGATCGTGCACCCGTCGACCGTGACCTCTGCCGCGCGCACCTGGTGGACGCTGCCCAGGTAGAGCTCGCCGAGCGCCAGTTCACCATAGGCCACCGAGAGCGCGATCTCTGCCCTCTCGTCGTCCAGCCGCTGCGCATAGCCGCCCCAGCCCGAGCCGAGGGACCAGAACAGGCGGCAGTCAGCCTCGCGGTAGCGCGGGCTAAAGCCGATCCGGTTGCGCGTGGCGTCGAACTCGTAGCCTGCCAGCGCAGTCAACACAGCCCAAGAAGCCATCGAGCGCGCATAGTGGCTGCCACATTCGAACTCGTTCCACGGATTGCGCCGCTCGCCGTCGTGCCGGTCGCGGACCCCCTTGACGATGCGCAACCCCTCCTCGACCATCCCCTCGTAGATCAGGTGACTGGCGACCTGGTACTCGATCCCGCACCACACCTCGTCCGAGTACACGAACGGCAGCGCCGGTCGCCCGCCGCGGGGCCACGTGCAGAGCAGCAGCCCAGACTCGTCATTCAGGGCATAGATCCGCTGCGGGTTGGCGTGATCCCAAAAGTCGGTGCGCCAGTTGTACCTGTAGATCGAGCGCAGCGCCGTGCGGACGTGCTCCGGGTCGAACAGGTCGCCCAAGCCGACGATCCGGGCCAACCACTGTCCGACCAGTTGGTCGGACAGGCATCCCTCCCCGTACTGGTACTTGGGATCGCCCGGTATCTGCCCGCCCATGCTCTCTTTGAGCGCGTGGGGCGAGCTCAAATAGGCCCGCGGGTTGACCTCCTGTACGTAGAACTCGCCGTTGAACAGCTCGGCGTCCATCTTGGCTCGGCCCCGCTCGTAGAGCGCGCGGTAGGTCTCGGCTTGCCCGTCCTCGCCGAGGTAGGATGCCATCTCTTCCGCCGCGCGCAGCGCGCCCAAGTAAAAGCTGCCCATCATCGTGTTGGGGCCCCAGAACTCGATGTCGTAGGTGTTGTGCTGCACGCCCTCCATGACCCCGTCCTGGTCGATGTCCCATGCCACCCAGGCGTACGCGAGGGCGCGCGAGACTTTGGGCCAGATCCGGGCCAACCAGGCGTGGTCGCCCGAGAGCTTCCAGTCGCGGTAGACCTTGATCACCCCGCCCATCTGCCCATCCGCCGCAGCGTGAAAGGCCGACGGCGCCGCCCCCAGCGGCAGCTGCAGCCGGAAGCCCATGCGCCCGTCCTCGTCGACGTTGTACGCATAGTCGGCGATGCGCATCGAGCGCTCGAGCGCGGGAAAGAGGAACGCCACGCTCTGGGCATAGTTCCAGACGTGCGTGCACGATCCCTCGCAACAGCCGCTGCCGCAGTGACAGCCCTCGAAGCCGTAGAACGTGCCATCCTCCAGGCGCAGGCAGGTCGTGCTCTTGATGGTCGACATCTGGCTCGAGACGGCGTCGAGGACATAGGTCGGCAGCGTGCTGGCATAGAGCACGTCGTGGAAACGGCGCGTCTCGGCAGACAGCCGCTCGGCGTGTGCGGCAATGTATGCCGCTACGTCCAGCGCATCCTCGAACCGGGTCGCATAGTGATTGCGCCACACAGCGCGCTCGCACGCCCCTCCCTCGCAGTCACAGGGCGCCTGCCCCCAGTACTTGACGAAATTCGGCATATGCCACGTGATCGTCACCGGGAGGACCGCCGTCGCGCCCGGTTCGAGCGTGGCTTTGAGGACGATCGACCCGACGTCGCCCTGACCCTCCGGCGAAGGCGCGTCGTAGGTCCTGTCGGGCAGCGTCCCCGTCCGGGAGAAATCGTCCCAGAACAGGTGCATGGCGTCATACCACGCCCCGCGGAACCAGCAGGTCTGGTGATCTGTGTCCTGCCAGGTCGTCGTCAGGGCCATCGTGCCGAACCGGGGGTCATCGGGCGCGTACCGCTCGCTGCGCATCACTAGCCCCCGCAGGTCCGGGCGCTCGACGTAGGCGTTCGTCGACCCCCCGACCGAGGGGGCGGTAAACGGGCCTTCGCCCGCATAGCCCACGGCGTTGTACAGGTTTGCCGCCAGCGCAACCTGGACGGGCGCCGGGCCCGGGTTGTGGAGCCGGAAGGAGAGCAGCGCCGCGGGCAGGCCCGAGTCTACATCGTTCAGCGGCACGAAGGGATTGTAGGCCTCCATGCGCACCTGGACCGGCATGTCCGGGTCCTCAAAGTCGATCCAGGCGAGCGGGTACTCGCCGTGGAACGCGCCGCTGCGCATGTGCGGCAACCCGGCGCCGTTCATGCGGCTCACGCCGAACCCAAAGCCACGATAGTCCCTGTCCCCCTGCCCCGAAAAGGGGGGCTGCGGCGGGGACTGCACAACCTTGGTCACCGCCTCGCCGTCCTGGGTCTTGGCCCACAGCGTACAGAACGAGTAGGGCAGGATCGAGCCGATGTTGGGCCGGTTAAAGATCTCCCAGTCGATCAGCGCCCCCGTGCCATCGAGCGAGACGCTGCCCGTGCCGATCCCGCCGATCGGAAACGCGATCTGCGAGAGCTTGCGGCCCGTGTACGCACGCGGCGGGCCGACCTCGTGGAGCGCGCTTGCGCCCCCAGGCTTCTCTGTCAAGATACCCTCCTCTGGCGCGCAGCGATCTAGAGATCGACCGTCACTTCGTGCCCGCACGCCGCCGAACGCTGCACGGCATCGAGCACCGCCATGACGCCCAGGCACTCCTGTCCCGAGGCAATCATGGGCTTGTCCGGGTCGCGGATGCAATCGACAAAGTGGCGCCGCGGGGTCAGCCCCGCCTCGACCTCCTTGATCTCGATCGCGTCGGCGTGTAGCTCACCCCAGCGCGGTTCGCGGTACACGACCGGCGGGTAGACCTGGAACCCCGCCTCGGTGCCAAACACCCGCACGTTCATCTCGTTGTCCTGGTTCGCCGCCCAGCTGACGTCGAACAGAGCGGTGACCCCGTTCTCAAAGCGCACCAACGCCGACGAGAGCTCGTCGATGTCGTACGGGATCCCGCGCCGTGCGAACTCGTCCACCCACAGGTTGCGATAGCTAACTGCCGAGACCGACACGGGCGCCGGGTTGCCCATCAGCCACCACATCAGGTCGAACATGTGCACGCCAATGTCAAACAGCGCGCCTGCGCCCGCCTTCTCGCGATTCACGAACCAGGCGCCGCGTCCCATCGACCCGCCCGCGCTAAAGTGGATCACGGGCACGCCCCGCCGCCGGATCCACGTAGAGCGCGCGTAATAGATCGCGCCCAGCTCACCCCGCTCGACCATGCCGCGCAGGGCCAGTGACTGTGGTCTGAAGCGTTGGCTCATGCCGATCATGAGCCGCTTGTTCTGCGCCTCGGCGGTCTCGACCATCCGCTTGGCGTCCGCCAGCGTCGTCGCCATGGGTTTCTCGCACAGCACATGCAGCCCGCGCTCCAGCGCCTCGATCGCGATCGACGCGTGCAAATAGTTGGGCACGGCGATGCTGACCGCATCCAGATTCGAGATCGCCCACAGGTCGTGATAGTCGGTCACCACCGTTTGGGCGCCATACTCTCGCGCGAACTGGGTCGCCTCCTCGCGGTTCAGATCGCAGACTGCCACCAGCTCGACGTTCGGCGACTCGACGAACTCTTTCATGTGGTACCGGCCCATGCCGGTGCCGATCACGGCAACCTTGAGCGGGATGTCCATCCGATCTTGCCTCCTCGTGTGTGGGTGTGTGTCGCGCGTGCGCGACGCGCGTTGGTCGACGGCGGGGGACAGCGCCCCCGGATGGGAGGTGCGGCGTCAGCTCGTGGATCGGCGCGGACGGCGCCGCCCGCGCGACGCCGGGCCCCGGTAGGGCGGCGCGATCACGGCATAGATCTGGCAGCGGCTCTGGTCCAGCAGCCGCGAGCGCAAGCGTGGATCGAGGTCCTCGATCTCTTGCGCGGTGGTGATCACCGTCGGCAGCCGCGCATTGTAGCGATAGTTGGTCAATTGGTACAGCTTTTCGCGCGCCCAAGAGGTCGCACTTTCGGTGCCCAGGTCGTCCAGGATCAGCAGCGGCGCACGCCGCACCTGCTCGAAGAGCTTGTCGTACGAGATCGTGCTCTGGGGGCTGAACGTCGCGCGGAGGTGATCGAGCAGGTCGGGCACGGTGACAAACAGCGCCGGCTGTCGCTTGCTGGAGCGGTAGTTGGCGATCGCGGCGGCGAGGTGCGTCTTGCCGGCGCCATAGCTCCCGGTAAAGACGATCCAGTCCGCCGGCGCCTCGGCAAAGCCCTGCGCCGCACGGTAGGCGACGCGCAAGCTGTTGTACTCCTCGGCGCCCATGTCCCCCCGCTCCAGGCTAAAGCTGGCAAAGGTCTGGTCCCCGTGCAAGCCAAGGCTGCTCAGCTGCGTCTGGTCGTCCGGCACGCCGCTGCCGCGGTAGTCGGGGGCCATGATCCCGACCATGTGGACCAAGTCCACTGCGCTCAGCCGGGAGCGGATGCGCGGTTCGATCTCTTCCAGATCGTGGTTCGTGGTGATCACGGTGGGCAGCCTGGCGTTCGAGCGGTAGTTAAAGATCTGGAACAGCTTTTCGTCGGCCCACGGGGTGTTGCTCTGGGTGCCCAGGTCGTCGAGGATCAGCAGCGGATGCGACCGGATCTCCTCGAATCGCTCGTCATAGCCGATCGCGCTGGTCGGGCTGTAGGCAGCGCGCAGCTTGTCAAGCAGGTCGGGCACCACGACAAAGAGCGCGGGGTAGCCGTGCTGGACCCGGTAATTGGCGATCGCCGCCGCCAGATGGGTCTTGCCGCACCCATATCCACCGCGGAGCAGCAGCCACCCATGTGGGTCGCGCGCATAGCTCAGCGCCCACTCATACGCGCGCCGCAGGTTCTGGCTCTGCTCGGGGTTGAGCGCTTTGCCCTCCGAGACAAAGGCCTCGAAGGTCATGTGACTCAAGCTGTCCAGATTGCTCACCTGGCGGAGGCTGACGTTGCGCTGCTGCGCCAGCTCTGCCAGCTTGCACTTGCAGGGGTAGAGCCGCCCAAAGTCCGGATGCCCAAAGGGAACGTCCTTGACCAGGTAGCCCGCCCCTTTGCAGATCGGGCATACGTTGGCATCGGTCACGTCGTGCTCCTCAGTGCTTGATCTGGTCGGCATATTTGCCCTCGATGTACCGACGCCGGTCCGCCGCAGAATCGCCATCGCGCTGCCCCGCACGCCCCTCGCGCGCCCAGCGCTCGAGGATCCCGCGCACATACGACCAGCGGCGGACGTTGTTCGCGACCGCAATGCGGAACGCGTCCTCGATCCAGGGCTGCGGGTAGGTGCGCTCTGCGTCTCTGAGCTCTTCAGCCAACATCGGGGAGAGCATCCCCATGTTCTGCTCGTACAGGTTGTAGATGTTGGGGCGCTGCGCGCGCAGCTGCGTCCCCTGCTCCGCCTCCACCGGGACCCACTCGCCGCGCTCGATGCGCCCGACTGTGGCGCGCCCGTGCTCGCTGTTGACGAAATACCACTGCGTGCTCGGGCGTCCCGGACGCTCGACCGTCACGGCGAGGAGCGTGCCGCGCGCCACCGCGCGCTCCAACGCCTCGCGCAGCGCCTCTGCCGCGGGAACGATGCCATCTTCTAGGCTGTGCATCAGGATCTCGTCGGCGGCGATCTCGTCGTAGGCGATGTAGCGTTGCTCGCCAGGCTTGTGCTGCACGAGCCATAGACAGTAGAGCGTGACCTTGAGCTCGGACAGATCGTCGATCTGTGGCAGCAGGTCGCTGAAGAAGAGATCGGGCAGCGGCGTGAACGCGCGCGTGCCCTCCGGAAAGCCAGGGAATCCGCTCATTCGAACTCCAGGTCCTCGCGGAACATCTCGACCTCGAGGAACTGCGCCAGCTCTTTGCGAAAGTAGAGCGGCACCATCCCCGTCGGGCCGTTGCGGTGCTTGGAGATGATCACCTCGGCAATGTTGGGCTGTTCCGTCTCCGGCTTGTAGTACTCGTCACGATAGATAAACATGACAATGTCGGCGTCTTGCTCGATCGATCCCGACTCCCTCAGATCAGACAACATGGGCCGCTTGTCGGTGCGCTGTTCGACGGCACGCGAGAGCTGCGAGGCGACGAGCACGGGGATGTTCAGCTCGCGCGCCAGGCCCTTCAGCGCGCGCGAGAGGAACGAGATCTCTTGGACCCGGTTCTCTGTGCGGCGATCGCTCTGCATCAGCTGCAGGTAGTCGATGATCAACAGATCGAGGCCATGCTCGGCGTACAGACGCCGGGCCTTGGTGCGGACCTGCATCGCCGAGATCGATGGCGTGTCGTCGACAAAGATCATCGTCTCCGACAGCGCGCCTGTCGCCTGGATAAAGGTGGGCCACTCGTCCTCACGCAAGCTGCCGATCCGCAAGCGCTGCGAATCGATCCCGGTCTCGGACGAGATCAGGCGTTGCACGAGCTGTTCCGACGACATCTCGAGGCTGAACAGGGCGACGCGCTGCCCGTACTTGCGCGCGGCGTTCAGTCCGATGGACAGCATCAGGCTCGTCTTGCCCATACCTGGACGCGCGGCGACGATGATCAGGTCCGACTTTTGCAGCCCGCCCAGCACCTTGTCCAAGTTGTGAAAGCCGGTCGGGACGCCGATCGTCTCTCCCTTGTGCTGGTAGAGATAGTCGATCCGGTCATAGTACTCGCTGACGACCTCCCGGATCGGCATCATATCGCGCGCGATCCGCCGCTGTGAGACGCCGAACAGGATCGACTCGGCGCGATCCACCGTCTCGCCGACGTCATCCGTGTCCTCGTACGCCAAGGCAGCGATCTCGCCCGCAGCGCCGATCAGGCGGCGCAGGGTGCTCGTCCGCTCGACGATCCGGCCATAGTGCTCGACGTTCAGCGCCGTCGGCGTGGCGTTGATCAGCGTCGTCAGGTATGCTGCGCCACCCAGATCGACCAGCCGCTCGCGCCGCTCCAGCTCGTCACACAGCGTCAGCAGATCGACCGCTTCGCTGCGCTCGTGCAGATCGAGGATCGCCTCATAGATCCACTGGTGGCGCTCGACGTAAAAGTCCTCGTGCTGGAGAAAGGTGTTCACCTTGTAGATCGCGTCCGGATCGATCAACAGCGCGCCCAGCACAGCTTGCTCGGCCTCTATGTTGTGCGGCACCATCTTGTCCGGCACGACAACTTGTTCGCTCATGTTGGCCTCATCGTGCGTCTACTGCGGCGGCAAGCACAGGAGCATAGCCTAAAACGCCGCATCCTGGATGCGGCGGCGTGGAGCGTGGAGATGGTTGGCGCTAGGTGTCCCCGAGGTCGTCCAGGTCCAGCGTATCGACAAAGTCGCGAAACACCGCAAGCTGCTCGGAATCCTCGGTCGCCTCTTCGGCAGGCCACACGCCTGCCTCTTCCATCACCGCCTCGGCAACATAGATCGGGACCTTGGCCCGCACCGCGACCGCGATCCCGTCGCTCGAACGGGCGTCGATGTCGATCGCGACACCGTCGCGGACCACGTGCAGCAGGGCAAAGAAGACATTATCGCGCAACTCGCTGATCAGCACGTACTCCAGCTCGCCCCCCAAGGCTGTGATGCAGTCGACCAGCAGGTCGTGCGTGAAGGGGCGCGAGTGGCGGACCGCCTTGAGTTCGATCGAGATCGCGTCGGCCTCGTGCCGCCCGATAAAGATCGGCAGTTGGCGCTCCTGGTCGATCTCTTTCAGCAAGACAAGGCGCTCATATCCGGTCAAACGCGCCCGGACAGTATCCACCTTGACCTCGATCATGGCAACCTCCGCGTGTGCTCCCGGCGTATCGCGCCCTCCGGCGTCGTACAGGTGGATTATACCACTCCTCGCGGCGGACGGCAAAAGCGGCAGCGCAAGGAGACCAGGAGACCCGAACACGTTGACTGACCTCCCGATCTATGCTATAGTTTCCCAATCCCGTGCTATCGGGGCGCCTGCTGGAGAGAGGGCGCTGCCCGGCACAGACCAACCTGGAGGATCGATCAGGTGCCGTATCGCACATTCGCCGGAGTGCTGTTCGCGCTGTCGCTCCTTGCGCTGACCGCCTGCCGCGCAGAGTCAGACTCTGTGGTCAGGACCACACCGCGCGCCATCGGCGTGCAGGTCGGCGACATCGCGCCCGACCTGGCACTCCAGGACCTCGCGGGTGAGACCGTCCGACTGGGCGACTACCGCGGTCAGGCGGTCCTGATCAACTTTTGGGCCGTGTGGTGCACCTTTTGCCGGATCGAGCTGCCCGAGATGCAGGCTGTGTACGACGCCTACCGCGAGCGCGGCTTTGTCATCCTGGCGATAGACGTCCAGGATGCCGCACCAGAGGTGCAGGCGTACGCGGACGAATTGGGCCTCGCCTTCCCCATCTTGCTCGACCCAAAAGCCGAGGTCACCCGCTCGTACCGCGTCCGGGGTCTGCCGACCAGTTGCTTTCTCGACCAGGACGGCGTAATCATAGGCAGAGAGCTGGGCCCGATCGACGAGGCGTGGCTGGAGCGCCACTTGGCCCAGGTGGGAGTGCAGTAGAATGGAAGGACGTCCAGATCGACCCGCTATCTCGAAGGGAAAGCGCGCCGTCGTGCTCTACCTAGACAGGCAGATCTATCGCCTGGCGCGACACTGGCTCGCCGCGTTCAACCTGCTGATCGGCCTCTACCTCATGCTGCCGTTCCTGGCGCCGGTGTTCATGGTCTCCGACGCCCCGCAGCTGGGCCGGCTGATCTATGCCGCCTACAGGCCCGCCTGCCACCAGTTGCCTGAGCGCTCGGTCTTTCTCTTCGGCCCTCAGACCAGCTACACGCTCGAGGAGCTGTGGGCGCTGGACGTGGTCGATCCAGAAGACAATATCTATGCGCGCCAGCGCACCCTGGGCGCCCCCCACGTCGGCTACAAGGCAGCCCTTTGCCAGCGCGATCTGGCCTTGTATGGCGGGTTGTTCGTAGGGGGACTGCTCTTCGGCCTGGTGCGCCGCCGCCTGCGTCCCCTTTCCCTGATCGGGTACCTGCTCTGCCTGGTACCGATCGCGATCGACGGGGGTTCGCAGCTGATCGGCCTGCGTGAGAGCACCCCCCTGCTGCGCTTTCTCACCGGGGGCCTGCTCGGCCTGGCTACGGTGTGGATGCTCTACCCGCGCCTCGAAGATGCCTTCTTCGACGTGGGCAGCCAGGCGCAGGCCCACCTGCCGGAGAGCTGACCGTCCTTTCACCTGCCTCGTGTTTTGTCCCCCTCACATTGTGTGGTATAATCGCTTCTCTGGGGATACGACATGAGCCCAAGTGACAACGTGATCACAACCTTGCGCGACCGGTTGGCGCTTGCCGCCCAGGTCGAGGCGTTGACGCACGTGCATTCTGAGCAAGCGTTCCTACGGGCCGCACGCCGCGTCGCAGAGAGCGGCGCGCAGGTGATCCCCGTCCTGCTGAGAAGCCTGCCCAACGCCGGCTCGCGCGAATTGAACACCCTCGGTGTCGTGGCGTCGATGTACCCGTACCGAGAGGAGATCCTGAACAAACTATACGCCGTGGCAGAGGATGTCGCACGCACAGATCGCGAGCGCGTCTCCGCCATGCTGATCCTAGAGCGCTTTCTCGACCAGGAACCGGACGCATACCTGCTGCACACGCTCGACGATCCGCGCGCGGTTGCGATCGAGTCAGTCAAAGACCTGATCCAAGCCAGCGAGCAGGAACCGTCGGTGCTCCTCCAGTATACGCACGCCCTATCCGAGCAGCCAGAGGACACGATCTGGGGCGTGATCGAGACCCTGCTCGAGGTGACCGAGGAACGCGCCGCGCCTGCGCTCTCTCTGCTCGCGCAGGCTGAGGATCAGGCTATGGCGGAGCAAGCCCTGCACGCGCTGGGCCGGATCCGCCACCCGGATGCCGTGCGGACGCTGCAGTCGCTGTTTCCACTGCTGCCGTCGGCGCGGCGACCGCTCGCCGAGCGGAGCCTGCGCAAGCTGCAGTTCGCTGGGCTGCCCGTCGACCCCCTGCCCCCGGTCGACGCTGCCTGGCGGTCGCTCGTCAGCCCGGTAGACGGGGAGGGGCAACAGATCGTGTGGTTCATCCGCGATCCCGACCCCGAGGGCACGTGCCCATTCGTGGGGCTCGTCACCGCAGAGCAGCAAGAGATCGCGCACGCCTATGGCAACCACGCCGTCCCTGCAACGGCGTTGCCAGAGCGCCGGGAGATCGGGCATGTCCACGGAGTCCCGCTGGAGATCGCGCCGCACGCCGGATCGCGGGACGGCGCCCGTCCGGGGAACGCGGTGATGCACATGCTCGAAGCAGAGCTGGACTATGGACGGCAACTGGTGAGCGTGGCGCAGGCACGGCACCTCGACCGGGGGGAGCCGCTGCCCGATGCCTACCGGTTGCTCGGTCCGCTGATCTGGCGCTACGCGTTCACGCCCTCCGCGGCGGATGGCCCACCCGCAGGCGGCGAGGGCCTGCCGCCCGATCGGCTGGCGGACACGGGCAGCCTGCCCTACCATCCGTACTTCAGAGGGTGGTTCACGCGCAGCGAGCAGATAGACGACGCCGCCGAGGCGATCGTCGAGCACGCGTCCGTCCTCGAGCACGAGGTCGTGCGCGCCTGGGCGGCGCGGCTGGCGCCCGGCAGCTACGACCTGCCCGCACGCCGGCGCCTGCAGGACCGCCTCCGGACCATGGGCGCGTGGTTACGTCGCGCTGGGGACGATGCCCTGGCAGAGCGGGCAGAGATCGCGGCACAGACGGTAGTGGAGCTGCCACCCGGGGAACACCCGCTGATGGTAAGCATGGTCGAACTGGGCCTGAACGTAGCGATGCACGCGCTGCGCTAGCAGCAAGCACATAAAGGAGAAAAAAGAGATGCCGAACTTTGGTGTGTGGGAATGGCTCGTGATCCTGGTCATCGTCCTGGTGATCTTTGGGGCTAGCCGCCTCAAGGACATCGGATCGGGCCTGGGTGGCGCCATCAACGCCTTCCGCCGCGAGGTCAAGACAGGTCGGGAGGAAGAGGGGCAGGACACCACGCCGGCGACGCCGGCAAAGGTCAAAGAGGCTCCCAAGCCGCAGGAGGAGGAAGAGTCCTCCTAAGGCGAGCCTCTGGCGCCGCCCAAGACACAGATCGCACGCCCCACCAGCCAGGTTGCAGAGACGCCCTTGGCATACGCGATGCG
>JAFGIE010000154.1 GCA_016929775.1 Anaerolineae bacterium | reverse complement strand
TGGGCGTAGGCCCGCCACAGCCCCTCGGTGGTCCACATCTGCGGCGGCTGCTCGATGCGCGCCGCCAACTCCTTGACCTGGGCGTATTGTAGGGGCGGGGTCACCCCGCCCCTACCACCGTAGGGCCGGCCAAAGATGATCTGCAGCGCGGCGATCTCGTCCCGGTGCTCCTGCAAGAAAGCGTAGAAGGAGGCCACCGTCTGTCGCGCCCGCTCGGTATCCTCCGCGCTGTACTCGGCGCTCACGAGCCGGTCGCGCGTCACGGTGTCGATCACCTGGTCGGCGCGCGCCTTGATCGCCAGCAGCAGCTTGCGCAGGTCGGGGTTATCGAAGGGGGCGACCGCGGCCTCCACCAGCGCCGCCCGCGCCGCCTCAATCTGCTCGGGGGCGGGGTCGGCGCCGCCGGACTGCTCGCGGGCCAGGTCGAGCGCCCGGTCGGGGTCGAGCCCATCGAGCAGCCCGTGGGTCAGCGCCCGCAGGGGTTTGCCCCCGCTGAGCTCGGCCACCTGCTCGCGCTCCTCGTCCGTCATCTGCGGCTCCAGCCGCGAGAGCCGTGCCGCCAGGGAGGAGAGCATCTCGTCGTCGAAAGCGCGGAAGGCAATCGCCTCCAGGAGTTTATCCAGCGAAAGCGTCCGCTTGCGGTCGAGCGTCCCCACGTCCACCTTGGGGTGCTCCACCACGCCCACCGCGTCCACGATCACAAAGTGGGTCTTGCGGGCCGTGTCGGGCGTCACGGCGCGCAGGTCGGTCTCGTTGATCACGCGCGTGCCGCGCCCCAGCATCTGCTCGAAATAGTTGGCCGACTGCACCTGGCGCATAAAGAGCAGCACCTCGATGGGCTTGACGTCGGTGCCGGTGGCGATCATGTCGACCGTCACGGCGACGCGCGGGTTGTAGCTGTTGCGGAAGGCGTTGATAATGTCCTCCACCTTGCCCTCCGCCCGGTAGGTCACCTTCTGGCAGAACTCGTTCCCCTTGCCGAATTCCTCACGCACGATGCGCACAATGTCCTCGGCGTGGCTGTCGTCCTTGGCAAAGATGAGCGTCTTGGGCACCTCGGTGCGCCCGGGAAAGATCTCGGTCGGCAGCCGGTCGCGGAAGGTGCGGATCACCGTGCGGATCTGGTCCGGCGCAACGACGTCCCGGTCGAGCTGGTTCGAGTCGTACGCCAGGTCCTCGTCCAACTGCTCCCAGCGCACGTCGCGCGTCACCCGGTCGCGCCTGTCGACCCACTCCCCGGCCTCGACGCTTCCGCCGCGCTCGGTCACCTCGGTGCGGATGCGGTAGACCCAGCCGTCGACGTTGACGCCGTCGGCCACGGCCCGCTCACGGGGGTACTCCATCACCAGGTTGGAGTTGAAGAATCCAAAGGTCTGCTTGGACGGCGTGGCCGTCAGCCCGATAAGGTGAGCGTCGAAGTACTCCAGCACCTGCCGCCACACGTTGTAGATGGAGCGGTGGCACTCGTCGATGACGATAAAGTCAAAGGTCTCGGGCGGCATGTAGGCGCTGTAGGCCACCTCGCGCGGCCGGTCGCCAAAGACCGCCGCCAGGTGGGCCATCGACCGGTCCTCCAGGGTGGCGTCGAACTCGGCCTCGCCGCGCAGCATCGAGTAGAGGCGCTGCACGGTGGTGATGCACACCTTGGCGACGGGATCGAGCGCGTTCGACTGCATCAACTGCACGTTATACAGCTCGCCGAACTTGCGCCCATCGTCGGGGGTGACGTACTGCTGGAACTCGCGCAGTGCCTGGATGCCCAGGTTTGTACGGTCGACCATGAACAGCACCCGGCGGGCCTTGGCGTGCTTGATCAGCCGGTAGACGAAGGTGACGGCGGTGTAGGTCTTGCCGCTGCCGGTGGCCATCTGGATCAGCGCGCGGGGTCGGTCGGCAGCGAAGGAGCGCTCCAGGTTGCGCACCGCCTCGATCTGCGCGGGCCACAGGCCGGTGGTGATCAGCGGCCCCATCTGGCGTATACGGGCACGCAGTGTATCGGAGCGCCCGGCCCACTCGGCCAGCGTATTGGGCTGGTGGAAGGAGAACGTGCGGCGGGAGCGGGGCTCGGGGTCGCGCACGTCGGTGAAGTAGGTCTCCACGCCGGTGGATTGGTAGAGGAACGGCAGGGGCGCGTGCCAGGCGTTATCGCGCAGCAGGTCCGGCAGCCCCTGGCTGTACTGGGCGGTCTGGACCTCGACGCCGCTGAGGGTCTTGCCCACCGCCTTGGCCTCGACCACGCCGATGGGGCGGCGGTCGACGAAGAGCATATAGTCGGCAAACCCGGTGGTGAGGGGGAACTCGCCCACGGCCACGCCGCGGGCCGCGCCGAGGTTGGTCTGGTCGCGGGATTGGACCGTCCAGCCGGCGGCTTGGAGTTGGTCGTCGATCTGCTCTCGGGCCTTTTCCTCGGGTTTCATCTGGCCACTCTGGATACTGGTCACAATGCAGTATACTCCAGGCGGTAGAAGCGGGCAAGTGAAGGTTAAGGCGCTTCGCTGTGTGCAACGAAACGCTACAAGATGCCCTCAAGTAAACTACCCCGCCGCAAGCGGCGGGGCTTTGGCCGCCGCGTCGCGAGGGCTCTACGCTAAAGTAACCGGCTCTGTCCAGTGTCT
>JAFGIE010000153.1 GCA_016929775.1 Anaerolineae bacterium | reverse complement strand
CGCCCGCCGAACCGCCCTCCTCCGCGCCCCCCGCCGCGCCCCCCGAACCGCCCCTCTCCGCGCCTGCCGAACCGCCCTCCTCTGCGCCCTCCTCCGCGCCCCTCTTCCCGCCCCTCTTCCCGCCCCTCTCCCCGCCCGCCGAACCGCCTCCCTCCGCGCCCGCGCACCCGCCCCGCCCCCCCTCGCCGACCACATCGTGGACGGTCAGGTAACGCGGATCGCGGAACAGCTTGTTGACCTGCGAGGCAAAGAGCTGCGATCCGGTCATGACCTCGCCCACGGGCCCGTCGAGCACGATCTCGCCGTCGCCGAGCAGGATCACGCGCTGCGCGCATTGCGCGACCAACTCGACGTCGTGCGTGACGACCAGCACCGTCACGCCCGCGCGCTGCTGCGCCTGGAGAAAGGCGATCAGGCTCTCCTTCTGCGCATAGTCGAGCCCGCGCGTCGGCTCGTCGAGCAGGATCAGCTGCGGGTCGCTGACCAGCACCGCCGCCAGTGCAGCGCGCTGCCGCTCGCCGGCGCTCAGGTCACGCGGATAGCAGTCGCGCATGCCCTCCAGGCCCACGGCGCGCAGCAGGGCGGCGGCGTCCCCCACCGGCATGCCCTGCGCGCGCTGCGTGAAGGCCAGTTCCTGCCCTAGCGTGTCGGCGAACAGGAGCGCGTTCGGGTTCTGGGGCACATAGCCCACGCACCGCGCGATCCGCTCCACGGGGACGCGCTGCGTGTCCTGTCCCATGACCAACACGCGCCCTGCGTCGGGCTTGAGCAAGCCGATGCACTGCTTGAGCAGCGTGGTCTTGCCCGCGCCGTTGCGGCCCATGAGGGCTACGAACTCGCCGCCCCGGATCGAGAGGTCGATCCCGCCCAGGACCTGGTGTCCGTTGTAGGCGAAGCGCAGCCCCTCGATCTGTAGAGGCAGGGCAGGCGTCATTGCGAGTAACCCATCCCGGCGTGGACGCCGGGACGCGGTCTGCAGTGACACCTCTCGCGCATTGTCATTGCGAGCCGGCGCCCTTCCCGGGCGATCGCGTAGCATCCAGCGCCTTCTGCTGGAAGCAATCCCCAATGCCGTCCAGGGAGCCGAGTGTGTCATTAGCAGCCCCGCGCTCTCTTGCGAGGCGGGGCGATCCCCGCCCTGGCGTGGGGGGCCTGAGGGCAGCGGGGGCGCTTCTCGCAGAGTTGGGGACTCCTCCGGCGCCAAGAGCGCGCGCCTCGCAGTGACATCGTGCGAGTGGGGCGCCGCCTCGCAGGGCGGCGGGGGCGCTTCCCGCGTGGTTGAGGACTCCTCCGGCGCAAAGGGCGCGCGCCTCGCAGTGACATCGTGCGAGTGGGGCGCCGCCTCGCAGGGCAGCGGGGGCGCTTCCCGCGTGGTTGGGGACTCCTCCGGCGCCAAGGGCGCGCGCCTCGCAGTGACATCGTCCGAGTGGGGCGCCGACGGCCCAGAGCGGTCGCGCATGTAGGCCTGGGCGTGGGGGCGCGCATCCTTGATCGTCAGCGGCAGCGGCGACCACCCGAGGCGCCTGCCCAGGTCGACCAGCGGCGGGACGAGCGGGATCTGCGCCAGGACGTCGCGCGGATCGCCGATCAGCAGAGGCGCGCCGGGGCCCGGCATGTACAGGATCTGGTCTGCGTATTGCACGACCCGCTCCAGCCGGTGCTCGGACAGGACGACGGTCAGGCCCAGGTCGTGGTTGAGCTTGACCAGCGTGTCCAGGATCTGCTCCGCAGCCTGGGGGTCGAGCTGCGAGGTCGGCTCGTCGAGGACCAGCACCCGCGGGTGCAGGGTCAGCACAGACGCGATCGCGACCCGCTGCCGCTCGCCGCCCGAGAGGGTCGAGATGGGCCGGCGGCGGAGGGAGGCGATGTGCAGCTGGTCGAGCACCTCTTCGACGCGGGTGCGCATGGTGGCGAGGGGCAGCCCCTGGTTCTCCATAGCAAAGGCCAGTTCGTCCTCGACGACGTCGACCACAGCCTGCGACTCGGGGTCCTGGAAGACAAAGCCCACCGTCGCGCTCATGCCGCGCGGCGCGAGCGCGATCGGGTCGAGCCCGGCGACCCGGATCTGGCCCGCGATCTCGCCCCCGTAAAAGTGGGGCACGAGACCGTTGAGACAGCGCAGGAGCGTCGACTTGCCGGCGCCAGAGGGGCCGACGACGAGCACGAACGCGCCCTCGTCGACGTGCAGCGAGAGGTCGTCCAGCACGGGCGCGGGGCCGATCGTGGAGATGGCGCCCGAGTCCCCGGCGTCTGCGCCGGCGATTGTGTCGCCAGGATAGCGATAGCTGAGGTGCTCGATCTCGATCACGGGGATGGCTTGCCTCGTTCTGCCGCGCCGGACGCGACCAACACGGGCGCGAGCAGCAGCAGCGGGGCTGCGCCGATCCAGGGCACAAAGGACGGCAGCAGCGCAGTGTACGGATAGTATTGCAGCGCGTCCGCGTCGACGAGCCGGATCGCGACCAGTGCGACCAGGAGCACGAGCGGCGCGCCGAGGGCGGCGGCATCGCGCCACGTCCAGTGCTCGCGGCGATAGCGGGTGCGCTGCACGCGCCGTCCCTGCGCCCAAAAGACGCCGCCGAGCAGGGCCACGCTGGCGCCCATGCCCGCCCAACCGGCCCACCCGCGCCCCCCGTAGGTGAGGGCAAAGCCGCTGCCCAGCACGCCCGCCATGCTGAGCAGGGTCAGGGCCTTGTAGAGGGCGTCGCGCGCGGCGGGCAGGGGCTGGACGCGACCGTAGCCGCGCGACTCCATCGACTCGGCGACCTGTACGCTGCGCTCGAGGCCATTGGTCAAGAGGGCGACGATCAAGGGGAGCATGTCGCGCGCGCGCCGGATCCGGTGCCCGCGGATCAGCTGTGCCTCGCGGATCTCGCGCGCGCTCGCCATCATCTGCGGGACAAAGGCGAGGGCGATCGAGACGATCAGGCCCGCCTCGTACAGGAAAGCCGGGGTCAGGCGCAGGACCTGGGCCTGGTCGACCTGCGTGTTGAACACGGCAAAGGCGATGATCAGGCACAGCAAGCCGAGCGCCGTCGACGCGCCCCACAGCGCCGCCTCCCAGGTGATGTTGCCGCCGATCAGGGGCCACGCGCGCGGCAGGCGGACGATCACGTGGTCGCCCGCGTGCGCGCTGAGGGCATTGAACGGGATCACGAGCAGGGCCAACCCGGCGGCGATGCGGACCAGCGACGACCACCCGCGCTGCTTGGCTCCGCCCTGCCCCGGGTCGGGTGCCTGCGGGGCGAGGTAGTGGATGGCGACCACGGCGAGCAGCACGCCCAGGTAGAGCGGGTTGCGGGTCAGGGTGGCAGTGACGGCGACGACGACCGTCCACGCCAACCAGGAAACGGGGTGCAGCATGCCTAGCACTCGATCCCGGGCCGCGCCTGGATGCCCCGCTGATAGGGGTGCCGGACCTCGCGCATCTCGGTCACATAGTCGGCGCGCGCGACGATCGCCTCGGGCACGCGCCGCCCGGTGAGGACGAGCTCGACCGGGCCTGGCTTGCGCTCGATCAGCGCCAGCACGTCCTCGGTGCTGACCAGGTGAAAATAGAGGGCGACGTTGATCTCGTCGAGGACGACGATCTGGTAGGCGCCGCTGCGCATGGCGTCCTCGGCGCTGGCGAGGCCCTGCCGCGCCAGGCGCACGTCCTCGGGCGTGACGCGGTCCACGTGCACGAAGGACGGGCGCCCATACTGGACGATCGTCAGCCAGGGTCGGCCCGCCGCATCGACGCCCAGCATGCGCGCGCCCTCCAGCTCTCCGTATTCCTGGCCCTTCATGAACTGGCCCACGTAGGTGTGCCAGCCATGCCCGGCGGCGCGCAGGGCAAGGCCAAGCGCGGCGGTGGTCTTGCCTTTGCCGTCGCCGGTGTAGACGTGGATCAAGCCTGTCGTGTGATCGGCCACAGTGGGGCCCCCCTGCCCCCCCCCCCCCCCCCCCCCCCCCCCCCCCGCCGGGGGGGGGGGGGGGGGG
>JAFGIE010000152.1 GCA_016929775.1 Anaerolineae bacterium | reverse complement strand
GCTATGCACGCGACCAAACCCGATGGCCATAGATTCAGTGTAACACCGCCCGCCAGCGCTGTCAACCGGACAGGACCGGATGGGTGCACCCAGAGTTCGGGGCACCAGCGCACGCCGTTCGCGATTCCCGCTATACGCGATGCAGTTCCTGCAGCGCCTCTTCCGGCGCTTGTACGCCCGATCGCGAGGGCCACCTCGTCGCCGCAGTCCTCGTACCGCGCGACAACGGGTGGCCCCCGATCGTACGCCAGGTCACGCTGCGTGTCACACAGCTACGCCCCTCCGCGTGCGCTGCCCTATGCGTCCGGGAAGACGACCACGTTCCGCAGCGCCTCTCCTCGTTCCGTCGAGGCGATGGCCTCGTTGATCTGGTCCAGGGAAAACCGGGCGGTGATCAGCTCGTCCAGCTTGAGGCGCCCGCTCTGGTAGAGCTGCACCAGGCGCGGGACGCCCACGCTCAGGCGGGTTGAGCCCATCCAAGAGCCCATGACGCGCCACTCGTTCATCACCAACCGCCCCGGCGGCAGCGCCGTCGTGGCTCCGCCACCCGGAATGCCGACGATGCACAGCGTGCCTTGCTTGCGGATCAGACCGAGTCCCTGCGCGACCGCCTCGGCGCTCCCCACAGTCACAAAGGCATAGTCCGCGCCGCGTCCCCCGGTCAGCGCGCGCACCTCATCCGCTGGGGACGCGGCGGTTGCGGCGTTGATGGTGTGCGTGGCGCCAAACGCGCGCGCCGCCGCCAGCTTGCGATCCAACAGGTCGACCGCCACGAGCGGATGCGCGCCGCACAGGGCAGCGCCCTGGATCGCGTTCAGCCCGACGCCCCCGACGCCGATCACGACCACGCTGCTTCCCGCGCGCACCTGCGCCGTGTTGACGACCGCCCCGAACCCGGTGATCGCGCCGCAGCCCAGGAGCGCCGCCCGGTCCAATGGCATGTCGTCGGGCACACGGACCACCTGTGACTGGTCGACGACGACGGCTTCGGCAAAAGCGGCAGTCCGGATGCCCTGGTTGATCCGCTCCCCACGCCCGTTGCGCAGGCGGCTTTCCGTGTCCAGGGCATACTTGGCCTCGCACAGGTGGGGCGCCCCGGTGGTGCAGTAGAAGCATCTGCCGCACGCCCTCAGGAGAGAGACGGCAACGCGGTCGCCCGGGCTGGCGAGCGTGACGCCTTCGCCCACCTCGGTCACCACGCCAGCCGCCTCGTGCCCGGCGACCACCGGCGTCCGCGAGCCCCACTCCCCCCTGATGAGGTGTATATCGCTGTGGCAGATCGCCACGGCGGCGAGGCGGACCTTGACCTCACCCCACTGCGGTGGATCGAGCTCCAGATCCTCGATCACCAGCGGCTTGCCGTGCTCGTAGCATACGGCGGCTCTCATCATCTCCTCCTTCTGAGCGTGCAAGTGACGACCGATGGCAGGACCAGTCTGTACAGGTGGGTCTCGGCGGCGCGTCAGGGCACCACGCCGTGAAACAGCGTGCAGGTGTAAAAGGCGCAATAGTCCGGGTGGTCGAGGATGAAGGCGGGCGACGACGGCAGGCAGAGCCGGCGGTACAGGGCGCGATCCGCCTCTCCCAGCTCTGCCTCTGCGCCGGGCCAACGCATCGCCAGCAGCGCGGCGAGCGCGCCGCGCACGTCCTCCGCCAGGGGTGCGTGGGCGCCACCGACGAACGTCTGCGCGGCAATGCCCGTCAGGCCCGCTTCCCTGTACCAGCCCAACGCGCGCATGAAATGCGTCTCCGGTCCCCCGCCCCGCACGTAGGGCGCGATCCCGGCAGCCGTCGCCCGCAGGCGCGCCTCCAGCAGGGGGTATCCCGGCAGGAGCTGCTCCGAGGACCAGACGAGGGTTGCCACCTTGCCGCCGCGCCGGACCACGCGCGCCATCTCTCGCAGCGCGGGGAGGGGTGGGATCGACGCGGCATAGGCCACGCAGCACGAGCTCCACGCCCAGTCAAAGGCGTCGTCCTCAAAAGGTGGCGTCCTGGCATCTCCTTCTCGCAGTGAGATGCGCCCCGCCAGCCCTGCCGCGTCCACGACCTGCGCTGCGCGGTGCAGGAGCGCAGGCGAGATATCCAGTCCCGTGATCTGCCCGCCAGGCCCGACCGCCTGTGCCAGGCGCACGGCTTGCAGCCCGGTCCCGCATCCCACGTCCAGCCCGCAGCTGCCAGGAGCGAGGGCAAGCGCCTGGATGGCAGCACGCACGATCGGCGCGAGCAGCGGATCGCTTACCTCAAGCGCGCGGATGGTGGGATCAACATCCGCCATGTGCGCCCTCGTGCAGCCCCAGCTCCATGAACAGCCAGTTCTGCCGGACCTCGGGCGGGATCTCGCTCTCCGGATAGGGCGCGATCTCGCGAAACCCCGCCGAGCGGTAGAGGGCGTGCGCCGGCGCCATGAAACGCGCGCTGTCCAGGCAGACTGTGGCATACCCCATGGCCCGCGCCTCTGCGAGAAGCGCCGCCAGCAGCGCGCGCCCGATCCCGCGCCTGCGGAACGCCGGGCGGACGTACATGCACTTGATCTCGAGCGTATCCTCTCCGATCCGCTTCATGCAGGCGATGCCCGTTGTCTGTGCCCCCTCCGTGAACAGCAGCAGGCGTCCGTCTGGCGGCAGGAATATCTCGAGCGTTTCCATGTCCCGCTGGACCCAGGCGGGAACGTCAAAGTCAATGCCGTACTCTTCGTTCAGGCGCGCATTGGCCCAAGTAAGGTACTCCAGGAACAGGTCGCAGATCGCCGCCCGATCGCGGTCCGGATCCGCCTGGTGAATGCCAGTCATCGTTCTACTCCTTGCGCCTGCATTGGCCGATGCAGTCGCGTGGCTAGTGCCCCGGCGCCTCCCGGTAAAAGCCCACGAGTCGCCGCTCGCGTTCGTCGGCATGGTGCACCGGTACCTGCCTACACGTGCTCTCACCCCGCGGACCACACCCTCACGCGAGCCCCCTTTGGCGCCAGGCTACGCGCCTGAGCCCAGGATATCCCCGGCAGAAGCCACGATGGCGATGGCCCACAGCACAGCCCCGATGGGAAAGGTCAGGCTGCTCGGCGCCAGCTTGAAGTAGCCAGGGCATCCGCCAGCATCTGCCCCGTGATCGCCTCACAGTCGCTGACGAACACAATGTGCGTGATCGCTATCCAGGCCACAGAGATGCCGAGCGCATACACGCTCATGCCTCCATACAGAACTTGGCTACAGCGTTGGTTGGTTGCGTATCCAAGTGCGTCTCCTTTCGCGGTGTGCGATCCCGGAGACAACCATCGCCCAGGCAGCAAAGCAGAGAACCTCGTTTTTTGGTGGGTTCCTCCTTTCCAGGCACGGTGCCGCGATGCGCTGTGCGATCGGGTGGATTGGGTTGGGAGTCTGGTCGAAGATGAGAAAAGCCAAGTGTAACTGCATGATATACCGGGAACCGTGCGCGTGTCAAGACCCATCTTCCAGAACTCGACGGTGCGTGACATGGATGAGCCCGCGCCGTGCACAGCCCCCGGCTACTACTCCATGTCGCGCGGGACGCCGCCTGGGAGGTTGTCGTCCGGAGCACCACCGTCCCACCCCAGCCGCCGATCGATCTCGTCGCACAGGCTCCCCCAGCAGAGATGGAGGTTCGTGCAGCCCAGCAGACGCTGGGCCAGGTTGGCGTGCGCCAGGCGAAAGCCGTCGGATAGCCCCACTGCCAGGCTGTGGACCTGCGCCTCCTTTGCGGCGATCGCGCCCCAGGGATCTCGACCGGGCACCCTATCTGCGGCATCGAGCTCGTGTCCGACAGCGTCGAGAGCCAGGGCGATGCGTTCCAGGATCGCTGCGTCGTGCCCGTCGATCATGCCTTCACCCCGGCTTCCGGCTGCGCCACCAGCGCCAGGAAGCGCTCCAGGTCATACAGCGCCGCCTGCGCGGAAGGGGAGACCCTCGGCAGGATCAGATCAAAGCCATGGCTGGTCTCGGGGAGAAAAACGCAGACTGCGGGCACGCCCGCCGCAACCAGGGCGCGATGGAGCGCACGCGCGGCTCGTGGAGGCATCACCGTGTCGTGTTCGCCCTGCAGGAGCAAGGTGGGCGGGCAGCCGGGACGCACATGCGTGAGCGGCGAGGCCAACGCGTACATTTCGGGGACCTCCTCCGGCGTCCCACCCATCGGATTGCCGACCATTGTCGCGGCACTAAAGGTACGCCAGTCGAGGCCCTTGACCACATCGCCGAGGAGAAACCCTGCGGTGAGTATGGCGACCTGTGTGCTTCTCTGCGGCTTGTCCAGCAGCACGCGTGCGGCGTGCTCGCGCACGGCGCACATGTCGACCGCGCCATAGTACGCATACACGCCGCGCACCGAGATATCTGCGTCGCTCAGCTCCGCCGGTGTGAGCGCCGGATGGCCTGCTGCGTATCCCACCAGCAACGCCAGCTGCCCTCCCGCGGACCCGCCGCCCAGCACGACGCGCTCCGGATCGATGCCATACTGGGGCGCGTGCGCCTTGATCCAGGTGATCGCGTGCAGCACGTCGCTGACCATGCCCAAGATGCCTACCTCGGGACAGAGCCGGTACGCGATGTCCATCACGGCGTGCCCCTGCGCGGCGAGGTGACGGAAGTGCAGCCGGGTGCCCATGTCCTTGTCGCCCACGTGCCAGGCGCTGCCGTGCATGTGCACTACGACCAGGCCCGAGGATCGCACACCCTCTCCGGGCAGCCACAGGTCGCATAGCAGGCGCCTGCCCTCGCCCTGTCCGGGCCCAGGGACCGTGTGGTATGGGACGTCGCGCTCCCAGCGCGGCTCGGGCGAGCCGGGGAGCCAGGGCTGCCAGCGCCGCTGCAACATCGCCGCGCGCCGCGCGGGTGGGATCCAGTGCTGCCAGCCACTGCCGAACGCCGCTTCGAAGCCGCGATGGGGAGCGATCACCTGCCTGACGTGTCGCGCGGCAGCGAGCGCACCGAGGGCTCCGCCGATGGTTGCCGCCGGGGCGCGTGTGACGAGCCCGAGCAGCGCGCCCAGCACACCCGCCAAGCCGACCGCAGGCGCCAGTGCCGCGCTCAGGATCTTGGGCAGGAGCAGCGCCGCACCTGCGGGCGACGCCCCCTCGCGGGCGTACAGGTTGCTCAGCCCCAGCGACAGGGCTGCCAGCACCCGTGCCGCGGTCCGGGTGCGTCTTCTGCGTATGGCTCGCCCTTGCCCGCGCATGTCCCTCCTTGTCCGCTCCGCCACAGCAGCCCCTTGCCAGCGCATCGCCTCCCTCGGTCTAGACCGTCGTGATCCCCGCTACCAGTAGCGCCGCGCTCGTGCCCGCATCCACGGCGTCGACGTGCACCGACGCCACCGGGACCTCTGGCCTCGGGTTGACCCATTCCAACCCGTACAGGGTGACGTCCTCGCCGCACGCGCTCTTGGCCTGCCACAGCGGGTCGACCGGATAGGTCGCCACGTAGCCCGCGTGCCGGTGGGCCCGGTTGCCCAGCGGCGCGCCGTGCCTGCGGTTCCACTCGGCGACGTGCACGCCATACGCGACGTCGATCGTGTGGGCGCTTCCGTCGGCATAGCGCACGACATACTGCGCGATCGGTTCTCGGCCCCGGGTCTCACGCGCGACCGGGCCCATCGACGTACAGGCATGGGCGAACACCAGCCCCGACACCTGCTCCCCGATTGGGATCGTCACCTCTTGCGGGGAGGCGCCCGCCCGGACGTGCGGGCTCTCGACCAAGATCACGCCATCGCCGAACTGCATGGGCAGCCCGCGCAGCGTCACGTGGCCCGGGGGGAGCGTACTTAGGTCATAGCCGCCCCGGGCGCCGGTTGGGTCGCGGCGCGGGGCGTTGAGGTGTGCGCCCAGGTCAACCGGCGCCCCCGCTCCGCCAGCGCCGGACAGGGGCCCGGCGCGCCCGCGCAGCTGTGCCCGGATGCCGGGCAGCATGTCGGCGATCCGGCGGTCGAACGTCCAGCGCAGCTCGTCCTGGCAGTAGGGCGACCACGCCGTGTTGGCCGAGTAGATCATGTCATAGATCTTGCCCAGGCGCCCCAGGTTCTCCTCGGTCGTATCGGCCCAGACCGAGACCTCGGCGCCGATCACGCCCTCCTTGGACGTGCGGTGCGCGTAGCGCGTAAAGTGCGAGGAGTAGCAGTTGCCAAAGATGACCTGGAACCCGTTGCGCAGCAGGATGTCCTCGGTATCCGCCCAAGTGCGAAAGTACCACACGAACTCGAGCATCACGATGTCCTTGGGGATCAGCGGAGCGGCATTCTCGCCGCTGTAGTACTGCCACGGCTGGAGCATGTCGGCCCAGACCATCATGCCCACGCCCTTTTCCTTTAGGTAGGCGTGGATCGCGTTGACGTCGTGCGCGTACAGTTCGTCGCGCGACTTGTTCTTGCAGCGCGGGCACTCAGCCATGGTATAGACCTCGTCGTGCCCCATGTGGATGTAGCGCAGCGGGCCGAGCAGCTCGATCACCTCGTCGATCATGTCGAACACGATCTCCCGGCTCTTGGGGTGCAGGGGGCAGTAGGCATCCGGATAGCCGTCCTCGACCGGCTTTTCCGCGATCTCGGGATAGGTCATGGTCAAGTACTCGACGTGGCTGAGCGACTGGATCTCGGGGATGACCTCGATCCCATAGCTGCGCGCGTAATCGACCAGGTCCTTCACTTCGGCCTTGGTGATCCAGCCCCCGCCGCACAGGTCACCGTGCGGCACGCGTGGGGCCTTGCCCTGCGCCGCGAGCCGGTTGTTGCGCGCCCAGGTCTCGGCGATCTCGGGACGCCGGTCGAAGCGCATCCCGCCCGCGAGCTCCAAAAAGATCGTGTTCAGCTTGATGGGCACGAGCAGGTAGCGGATCAGGCGCTTGGCGAACGCGATCTGGTCCCGCGCGGGCAGAAAGAGGTGCACGCCGCGGAAGGGAAGGCGCGGTGCGTCGCGGATCAGGCAGGGCGCAGCCGAGGGCGCCGGATCGCCCGCCGCCAGGAGTTGGAGCAGCGTCTCGACGCCGTACACCAGGCCCCGGCGGTCGCCGGCGAGGAGGATCGCCTCCTCCGCGCGCACGTCGAGCACATAGCTCTCGGGCGCGCTGGGCGCCAGCAGCGCCGCCCGGCGCCGCGCGGGGAACGCCCCCGGTTCGCCGATCCAGATCGCGCCGGGCGCCGGTGCCTGTCCCTCCTTGCCCGTCACAGGAACGGTCCACCCGTAGGTTTCGCCCAGCTTTTCCGCCAACAGCGTCGCCGCAAAGCGCGCGTCGTCGGAGGCGGAGGGGCCGATCCAGATCGCCGAGGCGGGCGAGAGGACGTAGGGCGGGCCCGGGAGGCGGTCGATCGCGGCAGGCACGGGAAAGACGGCGGGCTCGCCCGGACCTGCGCCCCACACCTCGAGCGCCGCCAGGCGGATGTCGCGCTGGTAGGAGACCAGGCGGACCACGATCTCACCCGTTTCCACGCCCACGCCGACCGAGATCGGCCCGCGGGGAAAGACCTCGGGCCCGCGCTGCCCGGCGCGCCCAACGAGGGCCAATCCCGTGCCCCCCGGCGCGACGGCGTACACCTCTACCGCCGACAGCCCATCCGGTTCCACGTGACCAGCTGCCTCGACCTGACCGGGAACCGGCGCGCCTTCTGGTCCCGCCTGCGCCTGCACGGGCTGGCGCACGACCACGTGGTCGACGAAACAGCGCGCGCCCAGCTGCAGCACGACGTCGACGCCGGTCTCGCCCACCCTGTTCGCACGCCAGGCGACAGTGCACTCCATGTCGCCATCCGTGAGCGCGCCCTCCGCGAAGGCAAAGGGACCGCTGCCCGGGGCGCAGTTGGGCTGCAGGTCGGGCGCGAGCGGCGTGGTGAGACCGGGGACGCAGAACGCATAGCTCCCTGCGACGAGCGGATCCTTGCCGTTGCCGGTGAGACAGCCGATGATCATCGTGTCCTCCTCGTGGTGAAGGCCTTGGCGCGAAGCACAGACTGCGCCCGGCCCGGTGAGGACTATGATACGCCGGTTGGCCCGCAACGTCAAGGCGCGCGGATGGGGAATGTCCTGCCCGGACGCTGATGCACGCTGACTCACGCAGATCCAGATCCGTTCTGATCTGCGTTCGTCCGTGCCGATCTGCGTCCCACAGGGAGCATCACCGTGCAGGGTCATACTCCCACGCATCGGTGTTCGAGCCCCCACACAGTACGTAGATCTTGCCCGCACAGGCCACCGTGTGGACGTGCCGTACTCTCGGGAACTCCGGTCCGCTCTCCCACGCGTTCGTCACGGGGTCGTACACCTCTACAGCGCCGATGTCCCGATCGATGAACCCGGAGATGGAATAGATCCGCCCATCCAGCACACAGCTTGCCGGGTCCCCGCGCGGTGTGGGCAGGTCGGCCACCTGCGACCAGGTGTCGGTCGCCGGGTCGTACACGTCCGCCGCGGGGGTGAGGCTCCCCTTGGGTCGATACCCGCCGATCAGGTAGACCTTGCCGTCCAGCAGAACGGACGCCGCACGGTCCCAGGGACTGGGCATGTGCGCTCGTTCGGAACCTCGAAGGTCGGGCAGTCCGCCGGGCATCGGGAGGGGAGGCCCACGCCCAGAGACCCGATGTCTTGAGGGCATCGGGTCTCCACCTGTTCGCGTCACACCCTCCCTTTCACCGCGTGTAGCTCAGCGCGCCGGGTCGTATGCATACACATGCCCCTTTGGAAGGCCCTCCGTGCCCCCACCAAAGACATAGACCTTGCCGCCCACGCAGGCGGCAGAGTGCGAGTGCCGTGGCGACGGAAAGTCGGGCGCCTGGTGCCACGTATCCGTGGTAGTATCGTACACCGCTACCGTGGGCTCGTCATCCCCAACGACCCAGACCTGTCCGCCCATTGTGCAGCTCGCAGTGCCCCACATGGTCTCGGGCGCCGGTGCTGCCTGTGTCCACGTGTCCGTCGCCGGGTCGTACACATCTACGGTGAGCAGATCGCCCTCTGGCGAATAGCCGCCGAACACGTAGATCATGTCATCGACCAGCGCGGAACCGAAATGGGCCCGTGGCGTCGGCATGTCCGCACACTGCTCCCACGTATCCGTCTCCGGGTCGTACACCTCGACCGTGGGCGTGAATACTAGGTCCGCGCCAAAGGCATAGACCTTGCCCTGAACAACGTGCGTCTGCACGTGCATCCTCGGCGTGGGCATGTCTGCGCGCCGCTCCCAGGTATCCGTTTCCGGGTCATACACCTCGACTGCCGTCTGCCCTGCCACCCCACCAAATACATAGATCTTGGCCCCCACGACGCTGGCTGACATGTTGCTCCTGGGGGTGGGCATGTCCGCCCCCTCTGCCCAGGTATTCGTCGCCGGATCGTAGACCTGAACCACGCCGATCGGTGCGCTCCACGCCGACCTGCCTCCGCCGAACACGTAGATCCTGCCGCCGCGAACCGCTACCGCCGCATTGCCGACCTTGATGGGTACCGCTGACACGTGTTCCCACGGTCCTAGATCTGGGGTCGGGGTCGGTGGTAGCGGGGTGGGCGTTGCTGTGGGTGGCGGCGTTGCCGTCGCGGGCACGGGCGTCGGCGTCACCGTCGGCACAGGCGTGGCCTGGCAACCCGCCAGCGGGGCCAGGACCAGCGCCAGCGCGCACGCCCAGGCAGCCACCGCCCTGCGAGCGGCTTGACGACTACCGGTCTGGATTGCCTCGTTCACGTCGAGTCTCCCTTCTCTGCGATCACATTGCACCGTTCTGCCTCCGGCGCCGGCGGCAGCCCCGTCTCCCAGCGCAGGTACGCGCACAGCGCATCGAGACCTGCAAACCCGATCCGCTCCTCGCCGTTCATACCCTCCAGGGACGCGCGCCAATGCGATTCCTTCCCGTCGTGCACCTGCCACATGCGCAGCAGGTAGGACACGTGGCGCTGCTCGCGTGCATCCATCTGCTTCACCTCCGGTTGGATAGGGCCAGTATACCACTCGCGCGTTTCGAGAACGTTTCGACCGACCAGGATGGCTGTCCTGAGAAGCTGTGCTATAATGTCCATACTGCGTCGTCCGGTCACACCCGCCCGAGGTGACACCCGTGGCACGCCTGAACATCTCTCTGCTTGGCTCCTTCCAGGTCACGCTGGACGGGCAGCCCATCGCTCGCTTCGAGTCGAACAAGGCGCGCGCGCTGCTCGCGTACCTGGCAGTCGAGGCGAGCAGACCCCATCGTCGCGAGGCGCTGGCAAGCATGCTGTGGCCCGACCTGCCAGACCGTGCGGCGCACCGGAACCTGCGGACCACCCTTTCGCGCCTGCGCAGCGCGATCAGAGATCGCGCCGCGATCTCGGATCGCGCTGCTGACCCGCCCTGCCTCCTGGTCGAGCGCGGGACGATCCAGTTCAACCGCGCCAGCGACTGCTGGGTCGACGTGCACGCCTTCCAGGCGCAGGCAGCCACGGCCCAGGATGAGGCACATCGGGCAATAGGCGCGGCGTCCTCGCGCGCGGCACAGTGGTCCGACGCCGTGGCGTTGTACCGGGGCAGCTTTCTCGAGGGCTTTTCGCCAGACAACAGCGCCCCGTTCGAGGACTGGACGCTGCTCATACGCGAGCGGCTGCTGCGCGCGGCGCTGGCGACGCTGCGCCAGCTCACGGCGCGCCTGGCGCAACGCGGCGAGACGGAGCGCGCGCTTGGCTATGCCTGGCGTCACGTGGAGCTGGCGCCGTGGGACGAGCCGGCGCACCGGGAGGTCATGCGCCTGCTAGCCCTCAGCGGGCAGCGGAATGCCGCCCTAGCCCAGTACGAGGCCTGCCGCCGCGCGCTCCAGCGGGAACTGGACGTGCAGCCCGAGGCGGCGACTGTTGCGCTGTACGAACGGATCCGCGACGGAGGCGACCTGCCGGTCCCCATCGCCCACACCCCGCACAACCTGCCCGCCCAACTGGCGCCCTTTGTCGGGCGCGAGCGCGAGTTGAACGAGATCGCGCAGCGTTTGGAGGACCCCGCCTGCCGGTTGGTGAGCCTGGTCGGACCCGGCGGCAGCGGCAAGACGCGCCTTGCCCTGGAGGCGGCGGCACGGCAGCGGGGACGCTACACAGACGGCACGTTCTTCGTCTCCCTGGCGCCCCTACAGTCCGCAGAAGCCATCCCCTCCGCCGTCGCGCAAGCGATTGGCTTGCCCCTCAGCGGCGGCAGCGACCTCTGGCAGCAGGTGCGCGGCTTGCTGCGGCGCAGGCGCGTGTTACTCGTCCTGGACAACGCGGAGCACCTGCTGGGGTCGCCTCTCCGCGACGTCGCTACGCTGACGGTCGACCTCCTCAACGCTGCGCCCGAGGTCCAGGTCCTGGTCACGTCGCGGGTCCGGCTGAACGTCCCCGGCGAGCACCTGCTGCCCGTAGAGGGGATGACCTACCCGGACCAGGCACTGGATGCATGGCAGCCATCCGATGCCATAGAGCGCTACAGCGCGGTGGGCCTCTTTGCGCAGAGCGCGTGCCGGTTACAGCCCGGCTTCCATCTGACCCCAACCAACCTCCACGCCGTGGTCCGCATCTGCTGCCTGGTGCGCGGCAAGCCGCTCGGCATCCTGCTGGCGGCGACGTGGGTGCGGGTGCTCCCGCCTGCCCAGATCGCCGCCGAGATCGAGCGCGGCATCGACGCCCTGGCGACCGACTGGCGCGAGGTGCCCGCCCGGCACACGAGTATGCGCGCCGTGTTCGACCACTCCTGGTCGCTGCTGCCAGAGCGCGCCAGGAGCGTGTTGGCGGCGCTGTCCATCTTTGCAGGTGGGTTCACGCGCGTGGCGGCGCAGCATGTGTCGGGCGCCTCCCTGCACGACCTGATGACCCTGACCAACCACTCGCTAGTGAGCCGGACGCGCGCCACCGCGTCGACCGCCACGAGCGACCGGTTCGAGATCCACGAGCTGCTGCGCCAGTACGCGGCGGAGAGACTGGCCCAGTCGCAAGAGGCAGGCGCCGCGGTCCGGGACCGGCACGCCGCCTACTATGCGAGCGTCTCTGAACGGTGGGCGACGGACGTGAGAGGCGACCGGCAGCTGGAGGCCCTCGCCGAGATGGACGTCGAGCGAGAGAACGTGCGCGTGGCATGGGAGTGGGCGGCAGCACGCGGACGCTTTGCCCAGCTGGAGCGTCTCTTTGCCGCCCTTTGGCGCTACGCCGACCAGCGAGACCGCGATCGCTATGCGTCCTGGTTTGGCGAGACCGCACAGGCGCTTTCGGCGCAGCTCCTGCCCGCAGTAGATCGCGGCGGCGGGATCGACCGAGCCCGCTCGGGACACGATCCCGAAGGGTTCGCCGCCGGGATACGTCTCCTGTCCAGGCTGCACGCGGTGCGGGCCTACTGTGGGGCTGAGGGCAGGCCACAGCTGGCGCGAGAGAGCCTGTCACTCCTGGAGCGACCAGAGCTGGACGGTCGAGACGTGCGCGCGGAAAGGGCCCTCGCCCTCCTGTCGCTGGCGCTTGGCGAGCACGCGCGCTGGGCAGCCGAGGAGAGCCTGGTGCTCTACCGCGAGTTGGGCGATCCGTGGGGGACCGCCTTTATGCTGTGCACGCTGTGCTGGACCATTCCCAAGTGCCCTGCCAACTATGATCACCTGCGCGAACTGTACGAGGAGGCGCTTTCGATCGCCCAGGCGCACGGCGATCGGACCAATACCGCCCACGCGGCACACGGGCTGGCGATCCTGAGCCTGCACCAGGGACAGGTGGACCGGGCAGAACGCCTGGGACGGCAGGCGCTCGACCTGTTCGAGCGATTCGGCGACCGCACGCGCATGGCGTGGGTGCACGATCTGCTCGGCACGACCGCCATGGCGCAGGGCCAGTTCGCGCAGGCGTGCGCTACCATTGAACGCGGGAGGGACCTGTACCTCGAAGTGGGACGGGACGAGGAGGCGGCGAGAGCGGAGTGGATGCTCGGGATGTACGAGATGCACCGGGGGCGGTATGCCGAGGCGCGCCGCCACGGGGAGCACGTGCACACGCTGGGTGGACAAGATGCACCAGAACGCTTTGCCGCGTCGGTCCTGCTGGCTGGCATCGCGTTGGCCGAAGGCGCGCCGGCGCAGACACGGTCGCTGCTGGCGGACCGGGACCTGACTCCGGTCGGCGATCAGAGCGGGCGGCACCTGCTGGACCACACGCCCTCGATCCTGGCATGCGCCCTGATCCGCCTCGGGGATCACGATCGGGCACGGCACCGCTTCCGCGAGGCGCTGCGCCTCGCACCCGAAGCAGACGCTTTCTGGCCCCTGCTGCACGCGCTGGTGGGATACGCGCTCCTGCTCGCGGCGGAGGGCGAGACCGAGCGCGCGGTCGAGCTGTATGCCCTCGCCTCACGCTATCCCTATGTCGCCCGCTCGCGTTGGTTCGGGGACGCGATCGGCGTGCACATCGCCGCCGGGGCGGAGGCCCTGCCTGCGGATGCGGTCCGGGCAGCGCAGGAACGCGGGGGCGCACGGGACCTGGCTGCGACGGTGCAAGAGATGGCAGCCGAGCTGGGGATGCTCGCAG
>JAFGIE010000002.1 GCA_016929775.1 Anaerolineae bacterium | reverse complement strand
ATCGCGTCTCTCAGGTCGTACTCGAGGCTCAAGCTGCGCCCGTCGACCGCCGAGACCACGTCGCCGGCACGCAGCCCAGCCTGATCGGCTGGTCCACCGGCGGTGACGCCCACGAGCACCACGGCGCCGGGCTCGGCGTCCACCTTGACGATCGATCCGTCGTCGGCGGGCAAATGCACTTCGAACGCTGAGCTAGCGCCTCTGTCCCGCGTCAAGAGATAGACCACGCCGCCGCCTGCTACTGCACCCACTGTGCAGGCGGCAAGAAGCGCCGCCACGATGACCACGACCTTGACCACTCGATTGCTCATCCCTACTCCTCCCTCACGATAGGACCGGTTTGTGTCCCATTGTACCACGCGAGGGTTGTCCGTTCGTTGTCGAACCGTTAAGGTCCCGCAACATGAGGCGCTCCGCCTACTGCGCCAGCTTGTATCCTACGCCGCGAACCGTGATCAGCCAGCGCGGTTTGCTCGGGTCGTCCTCCAGCTTTTCCCGGAGATGGCGCACGTGCACATCCACCGTCCGGACGTCCCCGATCTCGCTGTCATACCCCACACCGCCTCGATCAGGGCTCCACGCCCTAGAGGTCGCCCCCGGTTCGCCGCCAGATGCCGAAGGAGCCGGAACTCGGTTGGCGTCAGGTCCACCATCTCGCCCCGGCGGTAGACCAGCATGCGCTGGGTGTCGATCTCGATCTCGCCGAACGCGATCCGCTCACTGTCAGAGGCCTCCGCCAGCTCCCCATAGGCACGCCGCACGAGGGCCCGGATGCGCGATACCAGCTCGCGCAGGCTGTAGGGCTTGACGACATAGTCGTCCGCGCCGATCTCGAGGCCCAACACGACGTCGACCTCGTCGTCGCGTGCCGTCAGCATCAGCACCGGCATGCGCCGCCCTTCGGCCCGCAACTGCCGGCAGACGTCGAAACCGTTGATGCCCGGGAGCCGGATGTCCAGCAGCACCAGGTGCGGATCGCGTGTGCGCACTACCTCCAGCGCGCGCTCGCCGGTCTGCACCCAGGTGACGGCATAGCCCTCGGCTTCCAGCGCGTACACCAGGCCCCTCGCCACCGCACGCTCGTCCTCCACGATCAGGATCCGCTCTCCAGCCAATGCAGGACCCTCCTCTGCACAGATCATCCGCTGCCCGCAGACGGACCACGGATCGGCCCAACGGCACCCCTACGCCAGACAAAAGTGCGCCTTGACCATTCCGTACACCGCCTCGCGTCCGGTGCACTCGTCGACCACGATCTGCCGCACGCCGAGCATGTCCGCAGCGTTCGTGATCGCGTGCGTGATCCGGATGTGCCCCTCGATCAGGATCGCAAGCCTGTGCTCCGGGTCCTGCCACTCGCTGTAGTACCGCTTGACAAACGGGTGCTGGGGCTCCACTGTGCGCAGAAAGGCATCGCTCCCGACCAGACACACCACCTGCTCGATGTCGGCGAACTCGGCTACCGCGCCCATGTGGACCCCCATGCCCTCGACGACGAGAGGACGCCCGCCGTAGGGCGGAAGCATGTCGAGCAGCAGCTCAAAGACCTCATAGCTTGCCGCAAAGAGCTGGTCGGTCGGAAGCTGCATCCACATCACAAAGTCGCGCATCGCGGGCGCAATGCGCGCCGCGCTCGGGTGTCGCTCGGGATCAGCCTGTGCCCATACACGCCCCGCAAGGCGATCGGTATGCAGCACGTCCCATCCATATTCCAGCCCGAGGGCATCCGCGATCGAGGACTTGCCCGAGCAGGAGCCACCCCCGATCCAGTAGACGTGCGCGTACTGGCCTCTGTAGCGCGCGTACCGCCCGTCCTGTACCATCCCTCCGCCTCCTCCGGGCTGCCACTCTCGCCACGCATCGGGCTTCTCACCCGGCGTAGCGTGGCGCAGTCTGCCACCGTCCGTGTGCCCCCGCGCGGCGCCCAAGCGCACACCCGCCCGCGCTTGCCGTCACGTGCTTGGCTACAGTATATCATATGACGGTTGTCCTCTCAACGTCAGCTTGGCCCAGCTATGCCCTCTGCGTCGCCGTGAAGCCCGGTCAGGCGCCAAGTCGACAGGCGATTCGCCACCCCCTGCGATCGCCTGGCTCCCGAGAGGCAGACGATCCCTGCCGCGTGGCTACCGGCAGGGATCGTCTGTGACCCTCCGCGTGTGTGCCGCTCGAGCAGGGCACAGACGACGGGGAGTCGCCCGGAATGTGCACGACCTACTCCAAGTCGGGCAGATCGTCGAACGCCCCGACCTCGACGAGATAGATGTTCGAATACGCGGTCAGATCCGACGTGTACAACACTGCTTTGCCGTCCGGCGTGAAACGGGGGTGGCAGTGCGCATGCTGGTTGTTAAACGTGCTGCGGTGGAAAGACAGGAGCTTGGGCCCGACATAGCGCTCCCCATCCCACTTGAAGAGCTGGATGTAGGGCCGCGCCCCGCTCTCGCTCGAGAACACGAACGCCGGGGTGCCGTCCCCCACGATCAGCGTCTCGTCCAAGGAGTGAAAGTGCGTCGAGTGAAACGGAAAGTGGTCCTCCACCCACTCCTCGTTGTCCCAGCGGATGTGACCGAACACGTGCCGCCCCGACCCGTCCCTCGCGCTGCCGTGGTACCCGATGTGGATCCCGTCCGCGAACCAGTACTCGTGCCCGATCGAGGTCTCGCCACGTTGGGGACGCACCTTCCACGTCTCCCCTGTCTGGATGTCCAGCCCCCAGATGCGCTGATCGATCCAGTTCCAAGGCCCCTCGTGGCAGAAGGTCAGGATTCCGGGCAACGCCGGAGACGTGTTCACGTGCCCCATGTAGCGCCGGTCCTCGTGGATCACTTGCATCTCGCCGGTCGCGACCTCGATGCGCGCGATCTGCGTCAGCGGCTTGAGGTGAAAGAACTCGCGGAACCGCGAGTACGAGAACGAGATGCGCGGTTGGTCCTCAGGCTGGTCCTCCATGAGCATGACGCACACGTACTTGCCGTCTGCGGTGGGATTGGCGCGCCCGCGGATGAGCATCGGCGGCGTCTCGCGCCAGACCTCGCGCTCCTCCAGCGTCGCCAGATCCAGCTCGTGGATGGCCCCCTGCCAGCCGTAGTACAGCGCATTGTTCGCCGCGCTCACGCAGCCGCCGGGCCGTCCATCCCCGTGCAGGTCGGTCATCTGTGTGATCAAGCCCGTGTCCAGGTCATAGCGAAACAGGTTGCTCTGGTTCTCACGGTCCGACGTAAAGACGAACGACCGGTTGTCGTTGAGCCAGCACGGATCGGTGAAGTAAAAGTGGCTCGAGTGCCCTAGATAGCCCGTCAGCCGCAGCACGTCGCGCCCGCTGTGGCTATCCACGTACCTGAACTGCGGGTCCCTGTATGTCCTGCCCTTGCTCACGCTGCACCGCTCCT
>JAFGIE010000151.1 GCA_016929775.1 Anaerolineae bacterium | reverse complement strand
TTGCCCCCTCAGTCCAGCCACTGGTGCATCTTGAGCACGTACTGCGGGAAGGCGACCTCGGGCTCGGCAAGCTCGGGATGCCAGCGCTTTTCCGACTCGAGGATCGCATAGCCGTCGTAGCCGCCCGCCACGAGGAGTTCGAGCATGGCCTTGATCGGCACGTCGCCCGCGCCGAGCAGGACCAGCTGGTGCCCCTCGGCGGTCGGGATCGAGTCCTTGACGTGGATGCTGACCGTATAGGGCGCCAGGTTGTGGTAGGTGAGCGCGGGCGGTTCGCCGTTCATGCGGTAGGGATGGTGCAGGTCCCACAACACGCGCACACGGGGGTGATCGGCTTGGGCCATCAGCCGCGCGAACGTCGCCGAGTCGGTCCACGCATCGTGCGTCTCGAGGGCGAGGGTCACGTCGTACTGCTCGGCTTCGTCGCCGATCGTGCGCAGGTTCTCGACCAGGTAGGGGAGGATGGTGTCGACGGTGTGTCCCTCGGGCACGCGCCCCCCGTAGACGCGCAGGATGTGCGTGCCGAGCTCGGCGGCGAGGGCCATGTTGCGGCGCGTCTCGTCGAACTGTGCCTCGCGCTCGGCGGGGTCGGTGATGGCATAGCGCGCGCCGATGGCGATGCCTGAGATGGCGACGCCGTGATCGGCAAAGAGCTGGCGCGCGGCGCGGATGGCGGCGTGGGTGCTAAACTCGGGCCGCTGGGTGATGTCGATCTGGTCGAGCAAGCCGCGAAAATCGACGCCGTCGTAGCCCATGTGGGCTGCGTTCTCGACGACCTGCTGCAGCGTCCATCCTGGGCAGCCGAGGGTGGTGAATGAGAGCTTCATGGCAGACTCCTTCCGAGATCGTACGGGTGAACGCCGGTCGTGTGCCGGCGCCGGATAGGGGCATTATACCCGCGGACGAGGGCTTGGGCAAGCGTGGGTGTGCCTCGTCCCTCCGCTCCCGCGGGGGGATGCCAGGACGCACGGACCCCTCCCCCAGCCCCTCCCCAGCGTGGAGAGGGGAGGCAGGGCGCGCTCGTCCCTCCGCTCCGCGGGGGGACACCAGGACGCACGGACCCCTCCCCCAGCCCCTCCCCAGCGTGGAGAGGGGAGGCAGGGCGCGCTCGTCCCTCCGCTCCAGCGGGGGGACGCCAGGACGCAGACGCGCTCGTCCCTTCGCTCCCGCGGGGGGACGCCGGGGCGCAACGCTCGTCCCTCCGCTCCGCGGGGGGACGCCGGGTCCCGACGCTACGGACCGCCGGCGTCTCGCCGGCATGCCTTCTACGCTCCGCGGGGGGACGGGAAGCACAGACGCGCCGACGCTGGAGCGTCGGCGCGAGCAGTGGATGTGAGGAGCATCGGCGCGAGCGCTTTGTACGCTCGTCCCTCCGCTCCCGCGGGGGGATGCCAGGACGCACGGACCCCTCCCCCAGCCCCTCCCCAGCGTGGAGAGGGGAGGCAGCGCCCACATCGCGGCGGCGGCGTCCCGGTGGAGGACCGTCGGGACGAGTCTCCTTCCGCGCGGCGGCTCTTGCTCCCCCTCCCAGCTGGGAGGGGGTGGGGGGGTAGGTCTCTTTCCCGCGCGGGTAGTCGGTTTCGAGGAGGTATGGTATAATGGAAGTATAGGCCGCAGACATGTAGTACTCGCGCCCGGCAGGTGTATATCATGTTAAGGAAGTCCCTGCTTCGCGCACGTCTGGGCACAGGAGGGCTGTCATGTTTCGTCTCATGCTTGGAGAAACGCTGCGCTGGGTGCTGGCGCTGGTGACGTTGGTCGGCGGCGGTGCGCTCATGGCTGGAACAGAGGCCATCGTGGACCAAGCGGCGCCGATCGAGGCGCCCGCGCCACAGCTGACGATCGCTGTGGAGGCGCCCGAACCCGTACCGTTCGAGCTGGCGCCTGAGCTGGTGATCGAACCCCCCGTCGAGGGGCCAGCGTTGGACGAAGAGCCGGCGCCCCTTCCGGCGGAGGAGCCAGAGCCGACGGACGAACCAGGCATCTCGGGCATCGTCTTTCATCCCCCACACCTGAACGCCGGAGGCAGGTGCCGCGACCTGTACTCGGCACAGGGATCGCTCAAGAACCACGGCACGATCACGGCGACCAACGTGGTGATCACGGCTGAGGTGACCCAGGGCGCCGACTGGGTCGACCACATCGAGGTCTCGCCCGATACGTGGGAGGAGCTGGGGACCAGCAAGCCTGGACGCTTCAAGGTGACCGTGTACGTGAACGAGGCGTGGGCGAGCGCCGGCAAGGGCGAGCAGATCCACGTCACGATCACGGCGACGGGCGACGAAGAGCTGACCGCAGAGGCGATCTTTGTCGTGCGCAACCAGTGCAACGAAGAAAAGGTCAAGCCCGAGAAACCGGACAAGCCCGAGAAACCGGAGAAGCCGGACAAGCCCGAGAAACCGGAAAAGCCCGAGAAACCGGAGAAACCGGAAAAGCCCGATCCGCCGCGAAAGCCGGATCACGCAGGGCCAAAGAACAAGTAGCGCCTGCGCATCAGCGCCCCTGCACAGCCAGGTATCTGGCTGCGCAGGGGCGCTTTGCTTTTTTGCGAGAGCCCCCAGCCCGTGCCAAGGCGGGCGGCTAGAGCGCCTTGAGATCCTCGTCCACCGAAAACCCCATTTCCCTCTCCTTTGTCCCATCGCGCGGACCGCACGAACAGGCCACGCCAACTGCCCCGATCCTACCTGGTTTGCCCAGACTTGGCAAGCGCCACGCCATGGAACCAAGCGTCGCTCGCCAGCGTCATAAAGGCGACGGCAGACACGAGAGCACAACGGCACAGTGGGAACGGGGAAAGCAGCATGTTCGAAGGTACGATGCACAGAGGGCTCACAGTCATTCAGATGCACAGCCACCCAGCGCTGCAAGGCGTTGTCCTGGCGCTGGCGGCGGGCGCGCTGTTGGGCGCGCTGGTCGCCCTGCCCTACGAGCAGGTGCTGGGCTTGCCGGGCGCAGCGTGCGCGATCCTGCGCTCCGCTGTCGCGACCGCCGTCCTGAGCGGGCTGTGCACCGTCCGGCCCAGGGACCTGGCCTTTGACGCGCGCGCGCTCCGCTCGGAAGCGGGCGCGTGGAACCTGGACGACCCGATCGACGTCTGCAAAGGGAAGGACGTGCAGACCTGGTACTGCACGCAGTAGGGGAGTAGGGATGGGAAAATGGCACACAACACACAGCCTCGTCATAGATGGTATGATGGTCTACCGACCTGGTCTTCACGCTTGCTGGTCGGCTTGCTGATCGTCGGGGCGCTGATCGTGCTGATCGACCTGGCGCTCATGGTCGGCTTGGTCTGGAGCGCCGGCAGGGGATCCGATCCGGGCCCGGCGGCGCAGACGCCGGCGGTGCAGACACCAGCGGCGCAGACGCCGAGCGCTACGCCCGTCGAGCCGACGGCGACACCTGTCGAGCCGACTACTACGCCCGTCGAGCCCACGGCAACGCCCGTGCAGCCCACGGCGACACCGCTCCAGCCGACGGCAACGCCCGTCGAGCCCACAGCAACGCCCGTGCAGCCCACGGCGACGCCGGTCTCGCCAACTGCCACGCCGACGGCGCAAAAGCCGATCACGGACTGGCGCGGCGAGTACTGGCCCAACCACACCCTGAGCGGCGCGCCGGTCTTGGTGCGCAACGACCGTCACCCGGATGGTTCAGCCGGGCTCGACCATAACTGGGGGACCGGAAGCCCCGATCCGGCGATCGGCAACGACTACTTTTCCGCACGCTGGACGCGCACGGTCGCCCTTGAGATGGGCACGATCCGCTTTTACGCCCTGATCGACGATGGCGTGCGGATCTATGTGGACGATGCCCTGATCTTGGACGCGTGGTCCGATCACGATGGGGTGCTCTTGACCGCCGACCACGCCGTGGTCAAGGGCGAGCACAAGATCCGCGTCGAGTACTATGAGCGGATCGGCAAGGCCCGGTTGGCGGTATGGTGGGAACGGATCGCGGCGCCCAGCTATCCCGACTGGCAGGGCACGTACTGGTCCAACCGCACCCTGAGCGGCGCGCCCGCCCTGGTGCGCAACGACCGCAACCCGGACGGCTCGGCAGGGCTCGACTACAACTGGGGCACGGGCGCCCCGGCGCCCGGACTGCCCGACGACAGCTATAGCGTGCGCTGGACGCGCCGCGTCTACTTTGACGGGCGGACCTACCGCTTCCGCGCGCTGGTCGACGATGGGATGCGCCTGTGGGTCGATGACCGGCTGGTGATCGACGCCTGGTACGACCACGGCGTGCACGAGGTCAGCGGCGAGCTGGCGATCGTGCGCGGGTGGCATCCGATCCGCGTCGAGTACTATGAGCACGGCGGCGCCGCGCGCCTCGCCGTGTGGTGGGAGCAGGTAGCGCCCAGCTATCCCGACTGGAAGGGCGAGTACTGGCCCAACCGCACGCTGAACGGCGAACCGGTCTTGGTGCGCAACGACCGCAGCGCGGGCGGGGACGCCGGGATCGACTTTGCGTGGGGCGCGCGCGCCCCAGCGGTGGGCCTGCCAGAGAACGACTTTTCGGCGCGCTGGACGCGCAAGGTCACGTTTGGCGCGGGGATGTACCGCCTGTACGCCCAGGCTGACGATGCGATCCGCGTGTATGTCGACGGCAAGCTGGCGATCGACGAGTGGCACAGCGCCACCAGTCGCATCTACAGCGCAGACCTGGCGCTCGACGGCGCAGCCACGCTGCAGGTGACCTATGCCGAGCACAGCGGAGATGCGCGGGCGCGCGTTTGGTGGACGCGCCTGGGGAACCTGCCCACGCCGACGCCGACGCCTCCGCCCAGCGAGCCGACGCCGACGCCTCCGAGCAGTGAGCCGACGCCGACGCCTCCGAGCAGCGAGCCGACGCCAACGCCGACCGGCGAACCGCTGCCGGACGGCGTCCGCCTGAACGAAGTCCTGCCGCGCCCGGGCGCGATCGACTGGGACGAGGACGGGACCGCCGACGCGGGCGACGAGTGGATCGAGCTGTATAACGGATCGGACGTGCGTGTGGACCTGGGCGGCTGGTGGATCGCCAGCGGGGACGCAGACGCGCAGTTGGCCTATCGCCTTCCCACTGGGACGGCGCTCGGGGCGGGGGAGTACCTGGTCCTCTATTTGCGCGAGACGGCGCTCACGCTCGACGATGACGGCGCGCAGGTGCAGCTCCTCGACGCGGACGCCGAGGTCGTGGACGCGGTCCGCGTGCCGAGCCTCGACGCCGATGCCAGCTGGGGGCGTGACGCCAAGGGCGCCTGGCGCGCCCTGAGCACGCCCAGCCCGGGCACGGAGAACCGCGCCAGGGGCGGGCTGCCCGACGACCTGCCGCCGCTCCCGGGCGATCGCCCCCTGTGGCGAGGGTGGCGGCGGTAAGGCCATCCGGGCAGATCTAGACAGTCACAGACATCCGGTGTCGCGACCTGCGCTAGCGTGGGGCGCGACATCGGATGTCCGTTTTGCGTTTGTGCCTACCGCCAAACGGGTGTACAGTATCGGGGCAATGATGCTGCCACCATACCGACGGCAGCGTTGATAAGACACCACACCACAGAGGAGAGAAACGAACACGATGGCGGACAAGATTCGCGTGACTGTATGGAACGAGTTCCGGCACGAAAGGCGCGACGCGCACATCGCGGCGATCTACCCGCAGGGGATCCACAGCGCGATCGCCGGCTTTCTCAACACCCAGGCAGATGTGACGGCAGGCACCGCCACGCTCGACGAACCGGAGCACGGCTTGACCGACGAGGTGCTGGCGAGCACCGATGTGCTGATCTGGTGGGGCCACATGGCGCACGGAGAGGTCAAGGACGAGATCGTCGACAAGGTGCAGCAGCGCGTGCTGGGGGGGATGGGCCTGATCGTCCTCCACTCGGGCCACTTTTCCAAGATCTTCAAGCGGCTCATGGGCACGAACTGCTCGCTCAAGTGGCGCGAGATCGGCGAACGGAACCGCATGTGGGTCACCGCGCCAGGACACCCGATCGTCGAGGGCATGGGCGAGTATTTCGAGATCCCGCACACCGAGATGTACGGCGAGTTCTTTGACATCCCGCAGCCCGACGAGCTGATTTACATCAGCTGGTTCCAGGGCGGCGAGGTTTTTCGGAGTGGGTGCTGCTGGTACAGGGGACGGGGCAAGGTGTTCTACTTTCAGCCCGGGCACGAGACGTTCCCGATCTACCACCAGCCTGAGGTGCAACAAGTGATCACCAACGCGGTGCGCTGGTGCGCGCCGGTGAACGTGGTCGGGTTCCGCGACCTGCGCCAGGCGCCGCACCACCCACAGCCGATCGAAGACGTAGTGATCGAGGACTAGCAGAGCAGGGGGCTTGCCCCGACGGAAAGGATGGAAGAACATGACACAAGCACCACAGCCACACGCCGCGCCGGTGGGCTATGACGACACGCCGATGCTGCCCGGCTCCAAGTGGCGCGTACACGACGGCAGGCGACCCCAGCCGCGCGTGATCGACCCCGGCACGCCGAGCACACAGGAGCAAGCGGGCACGCCGCCATCGGACGCGATCGTGCTCTTTGACGGCGTCGACGCCTCCGCGTGGGTCGGGCGCGACGGTGGGCCGATCCAGTGGAAGATCGCCGATGGGGCGATGGAGGTCGTGCCGCGCACGGGCAGCATCGAGACCAAGGCGTCTTTTGGCGACTGCCACCTGCACATCGAGTGGGCGGCGCCCGAGGTGGTCAAGGGGAACAGCCAGGGACGCGGGAACAGCGGCGTGTTCCTCATGGGCAAGTACGAGATCCAGGTCCTGGACAGCTATGACAACGTGACCTATGCCGACGGGCACGCGGGCGCGATCTATGGGCAGTATGCGCCGCAGGTGAACGCCGCACGCCCGCCGGGCATGTGGCAGACCTATGACATCCTGTTCATCGCGCCGCGCTTTGACGGGACCAAGCTGGTCAGCCCTGCCTATGCCACCGTGCTCCATAACGGGGTCGTGGTCCACTATCACCAGGCGATCCAGGGGCCGACGGGACACAAGATCGTGGCTTCGTACGACGAGCCGCACCCACCCACCGGGCCGATCTCGCTCCAGGACCACGGGGACCTGGTGCGCTTTCGCAACATCTGGGTCCGCCCGATCGAGCCGATCGACTACTAGCCGATCGCGTCGGTCGACGAGTGGCAGGCAGCCGGCAGGACCGGTTGCCTGCCAACCAACAGGGTAGACCACCCGTCGAGGAGCAGGGGAGAGCATGAGCACTGGCAGCAAAGCCCAGACAGGCGACCGACTCCGAGTCGGCGACCGACT
>JAFGIE010000150.1 GCA_016929775.1 Anaerolineae bacterium | reverse complement strand
TGTCAAGGTTTCTTTGACGATTCGTCCTATGTAGTGTATGCTAGGTGGCGGCAGATGGAGCAGGGGCCAGCGGGACGCTGGCGGTCCACGTGGGCGGGCAGATGGAGCAGGGGCCAGCGGGACGCTGGCGGTCCATGTGGGGGGGGATGGAGCAGATCGGATGTCAGTTACGGGGAAAGCCGTTCGGCGGGTGGTCCGTACCGGACTAGCACGCATCCTGGCAGAGCGACAGGACCTGCTCGCGGGTAAGCGATTCGGCCTGGTCACGAGCGCGAGCGCAGTGACGGCAGACGCCGTGCCTGCGCCCGACGCGTTGGTCCAGTCCGGCTCCGGCAGCTTGGCAGCGCTCTACGGACCGGAACATGGCCTAGGTGGACACGAGGCAGACGGCGCAGCGGTGGCGAGCACGCGGGACCCGCGCACCGGCGTGCCGGTCTACAGCCTGTACGGAGAGACGCGACGCCCGAGCGGCGAGATGCTGGCGGGCATCGACGTGCTGCTCTACGACATCCAGGACGTCGGCGCGCGGTTCTATACCTACATCTGGACCATGAGCTACGTCCTCGAAGCCGCCGCCGAGCACGGGGTGCCCGTGATCGTCCTCGACCGGCCCAACCCGATCGGCGGGCAGATCCTGGAGGGCCCGCTCCTCGAACCGGGCTACGACTCGTTCGTGGGGCGGTACCTGCTGCCGGTGCGCCACGGCATGACGGTGGGCGAACTGGCAAACATGTTCAACGCACAGCGCGCCCTGGGCGCCGACCTGACAGTGGTCGAGATGCACGGCTGGCGGCGGGAGATGTGGTTCGACCAGACCGGGCTGCCCTGGGTGCCCCCCTCCCCGGCGATGCCCAAGCTGGAGACGGCGACCGTCTACCCGGGCACGTGCCTGATGGAGGGGACGAACGTGTCTACCGGTCGGGGTACGGCGACGCCCTTTGAGGCGATCGGCGCGCCGTGGATCGACGCCCACCGGCTGGCGGACCTGCTCAACGCCCGCGACCTAGCGGGTGTCCGTTTCCGGCCCACCTGGTTCCGCCCGAGCGCGAGCCTGTACGCGGGCGAGAGCTGCCAGGGCGTCTACCTGCACGTCGTGGACCGGAGCGCGTTCCGCCCGCTGCACACCGGGCTGCACATACTCTCCGCGCTGCGCGCCGAGTGGCCCGCGGCTTTCGCCTGGCGGGAGACGAGCTGGGAGGGGCGCCCGCCGCACCTGGACCTGTTGATCGGCAACGGCTGGGTGCGCACGTGGATCGACGCAGGACGCCCGGTCGACGAGATCGCCGCTCAGTGGCAGGAGCCGCTGCGCGGCTTCGCGGCGCTGCGCGAGCGATACTTGCTGTACGAGTAGGGCGCTCAGGTCGGTCGGGATAGGGACGACCAACGATGGACCGCCAGCGTCCCGCTGGCAGACGGGCCGTCGAGACGACGGCGGTCCGGCACGAGCGTGGACCGGCAGCGTCCCGCTGGCACACGGGCCGTCGAGACGGCGGCGGTCCGGCACGACGGTGGACCGCCAGCGTCCCGCTGGCACACGGGCTGGCGAGACGACGGCGGTCCGGCACGACGGTGGACCGCCAGCGTCCCGCTGGCACACGGGCTGGCGAGACGACGGCGGTCCGGCACGAGCGTGGACCGCCAGCGTCCTGCTGGCACACGAGCCGTCGAGACGACGGCGGTCCGGCACGAGCGTGGACCAGCAGCGTCCCGCTGGCAGACGGGCCGTCGAGACGACGGCAGTCCGGCACGAGCGTGGACCAGCAGCGTCCCGCTGGCACACGGGCGGTCCGGCCCGACGGTAGACCAGCAGCGTCCCGCCGGCACACGGGTCGTCGAGACGACGGCGGTCCGCCAGCGTCCCGCTGGCACACGGGCCGTCGAGACGACGGCGGTCCGGCACGAGCGTGGACCGGCAGCGTCTCGCTGGCACACGGACCGTCGAGACGACGGTGGTCCGGGGAGAGCACAGCACGTGGGTTCACCAGTGACGGCAATCCTGATCGGCGCAGGCGACAGGGGGATGAACGCGTACGGCGCACACGCCCTAGCTCGCCCTGACCAGCTGCAGTTCGTGGCAGTGGCAGAGCCCAACGAGGCGCGGCGCGCACGCTTTGCCGCGGCGCACGGGATCGACGCCCGCCGCCAGTTCGCCACGTGGGAGGAGCTGCTCGCCAAGGCGCGGATGGCGGAGGCAGCGGTGATCTGCACGCCGGACCGGGCGCACGCGGCGCCCGCCCTGGCGGCACTCGCAGCCGGATACGACGTCCTATTGGAGAAGCCGCTTGCCGCGACCCTGCCCGACTGCGTGCGCTTGGCGCAGGCGGCAGCGCACGCGGGACGCATGCTCCAGGTGTGCCACGTCCTGCGCTACACCCCGTTCTTCTCGACGGTACACGCGATCCTGGAGGCAGGCCGACTGGGAGAGGTGGTCACGGTGGCGCACCGCGAGAACGTGTCGTACTGGCACATGGCACACTCGTACGTGCGCGGACACTGGCGCAACAGCGCCCTGTCGAGCCCCATGATCCTCGCCAAGTGCTGCCACGACCTCGACCTGCTGTACTGGTATCTCGGCCCGTGCGCGCGCCTCAGCTCGGTAGGCGGGCTGCGCCACTTCCGCCCCGAGAACGCGCCGCCGGGCGCCCCAGCGCGATGCACTGACGGCTGCCCGCACAGCGAGACGTGCCCGTGGTATGCACCGCGGCTGTACATCGACCTCGCGCCGCTGATCCACATGGCGCGCTCGTCCAACCGGGTCCACGAGCGCTTGGGCGCGTGGCTGGCGCTCGAGCGCCCGCGCCTGACGCGCGCGCTGCGGCGCCTCTTCCCGCGGGTCGATGCGATGCTGGACTACCGGGGCCCGCCGGTCTCGACGATCTCGGAGGACACGAGCATCGCGGGCCGCTGGCGCGCGCTGGAGACCGGCCCATACGGGCGCTGCGTCTATCACTGTGACAACGACGTGGTCGACCACCAGGTCGTCGACATGCAGTTCGAGAGCGGCGTCTCGGCAGCGCTTGTCATGCACGGGCATTCGCACGAGGAGGGTCGGACACTGCGCATCGACGGGACGCGCGCGACGCTGCTGGGCCGATTCACCGTCTACCGGCAAGAGATCGAGATCCACGACCACGGCACACAGGCAGTCGAACGGATCGACCTCCGGCGCAAGGCGATCGACCCCTCCGGGCATGGCGGCGGCGACGCGGGCCTCCTGGCGGCGTTCGTGCAGGCGGTCCGCTCTGGCGTGCCCGGCGCAACCTCGGCACACGCGGCGCTCGAGAGCCACCTGATGGCCTTTGCCGCGGAAGAGGCGCGGGTCAGCGGATCCACGATCGACATGGACGCCTATCGCGAGCGCGCGCTGCGCGGCGCACAGGCAGAGAACAGGGAGGAGAGCCGTTGAACCACCAGGTTGGGGCGGTCACGCTTCGCACCACGAGACCCGAGAGAGTGGGAATCGATCCGGACCGGCTGCAAGTTGTAGAGAGCGTGGTGCGCGAGGGAGTGGGCGCCGTTTACCCTAGCGCGACGCTGCTGGTCGCGGTCGACGGCTGCGTGGTCCTCCACCGGGCGTACGGCGTGCTCGATCCGGAGACGCAGGCCCGCCGCGCAGACCTGGATACGCTGTATGACCTCGCGTCGGTGACCAAGCTCTACACTGCCACGGCATTCATGACCCTGGTCGAGGCGGGGCGCGTGGCCCTCGAGACGCCCGTGGCGGAGGTGCTGCCCGCATTTGGGGGGACGCGCCCGATCGGACCGGTCGAGGATCCGGTGACCCAGGCGCCACTCCCTCCCGATCCAGCCTACGCCGGGCGCGAGGTCGACACGAGCGAGGTCACATTCAAACACCTGTTGACGCATACCTCGGGCCTCCCCGCGTGGCGCAGCCTGTTCCGCATGGAGGGGAACGCGGACGAGACGCCTCCCTTGCCCCACCAGGTGCCGTCCGCGGCGCGTGCACGCCGGATCGCCTTCATCTGCCAGGGGTGCGATTTCGCCTATCCGCCCGGCGCGCGCATGACCTACAGCGACCTGGGCCTGATCCTGTTGGGCGAGGCGACGGCGCGCCTGGCAGGAAGCACCCTGGCGGCGTACGTCCAGCGCGCGGTGCTCGATCCCCTGGGCCTCGCCCACACGACCTACAACCCGCTGGCGCACGGCGTGCCGGCGGAGGCGATCGCGCCGACCGAGTTCTGCGCGTGGCGGGGTCGGCGCTGCGTGGGCGAGGTACACGACGAGAACGCCGCCGGCCTGGGCGGGGTGGCGGGCCACGCCGGGTTGTTCTCCACTGCCTGGGAGGTCGGCATCTTGGCCCAGACCTACCTCAACGGGGGCGCGTACGGCGCGGCGCGGATCCTCTCCCCGGGAACGGTTGCCGAGATGACGCGCGTACAGGTCAACGTGGACGACAACCCGCGCGGGCTGGGGTGGGTCCTCCGCTCGCAGGCGGGCTCCAGCTCGGGACGCTGGTTTGGCCCGCGCAGTTACGGTCACACCGGGTACACGGGGACGTCGGTGTGGGTCGATCCAGACCGCAGAATGGTGGTCGTGCTGCTCAGCAACCGGGTCTACGGTGGGCGCGACCCGGCGGGGATCGCCGCGCTGCGCCCACGGGTGCACGATGCGGTGGTGGAGGCGGTGACATGATCGTGATCGGTCTCATGTCGGGCACCTCGGCGGACGGGATCGACGCCGCGGTGATCGAGATCGAGGATGCACCGCCCGCCCTGTCGGTGGCGGTCCGGTCGTTCACGTTCACACCCTACCAGGCGGAGCAGCGCGCGTCGGTCTTTGGCCTGTTCGACCCGGAGACAGGGAGGGTGGACCAGATCTGCCACATGAACTTTGCGCTGGGCGAGTGGTTTGCCGCCGCCGCGCTGCGCGCGATCGAGGAAGCGGGGCTCTCACCCGACCAGGTCGACTTGATCGGCTCGCACGGGCAGACGATCTATCACGCCGTAGATGCGGCGTCGCCGGTGCGATCGACCCTGCAGATCGGCGAGCCAGCCGTGATCGCCGCGCGGACGGGCGTGACGACGGTGGCGGACTATCGCGTGGCAGACGTCGCCGCCGGCGGACAGGGCGCGCCCCTGGTCAGCTATGTCGACTGGCTGCTGCTGCGCGCGCCGGGCGCGGTGCGCGCGGTGCAGAACATCGGCGGGATCGCGAACGTGACCTACCTACCTGCGAGCGAGACGCCCGACGGGGTCCTGGCGTTTGACACCGGCCCAGGCAACATGCTGATCGACGACGCAGCGCGCCGGATCACGGGTGGGGCGCAGACGTACGACCGGGACGGCGCGCTGGCAGCCAGCGGGCGTGTGGACGAGCGTCTGCTGGCAGCGCTGATGGCGCATCCCTACCTCGCCACATCACCCCCCAAGACGACGGGGCGGGAGCAGTTCGGCGCGGCATACGCGGCGCAGGTCTGGGCGCGGGCAGAGGCGCAGGGGCTGACCGATCGCGACGTGATCGCTACGCTGACCGCCTTTACGGCGCAGTCGATCGGCGACGCTTACCGCCGTTTCCTGCCGCGCATGCCCGACGAGGTCGTGCTGGGCGGCGGGGGGGCCAATAACCCGACCTTGGTGCGCATGCTGCGCTGTGCGCTCGCGCCAAGCAGGGTGACGCGGCACGAGGCGCTCGGCATGTCGAGCGACGCCAAAGAGGCGGTCGCCTTTGCCGTATTGGCCTACGAAGCGCTGCACGGGCGCGCGGGCAACCTGCCAGCGTGCACGGGCGCAGGGGCGTATGCCGTGCTGGGCAAGATCGTGCCCGGACGCAACTACCGGGACCTCGTCCGCCGCGTGGTTGGCGCATGGCAGGAGCAGGAATGAGAGCGGCGATGGCGCCTCCCTACTGGCTCGGCGTCGACGGCGGCGGCACCAAGACGGCAGCGGTCCTGCTGGACGGGGCAGGCGCCGAGCGCGCACGCGCGACGGCAGGGCCATCGAACATCCACACGGTCGGCAGAGAACGCGCGGCGCGTGCGCTGCGCGAGGCGATCGAGGGCACCCTCGCACAGGCAGGCGTGCAGGCAACTGCCGTGCGCGGGATCGGCTTGGGGATCGCGGGCGCCGCGCGACCGGACGACCGCGCGGCAGTACGCGCCATGATCGCCGAGATCGCGCCCTTTCGCCGCGTCGTCCTGACGCACGATGCAGAGACGGCGTTGGTCGGCGGGATCGGGCGCCGGCACGGCGCCGTCTTGATCGCCGGCACCGGGGCGATCGCGTACGGCGTGAACGCCCAGGGCCATGCACGGCGCGCCGACGGCTGGGGTCCGCTGCTCGGCGATGCAGGGAGCGCGTACTGGATCGCGCGCGAGGGGTTGCGCGCTGTCGCGCGCGGGTTGGATAGACGGGGACCGGCAACTGCCCTCCAGGCGCGCCTGCTGGCAGCGCTCGAACTGGAGGACCCCGAAGGCCTGGTCGCGCGCGTGTACGCCGCAGGGCAAGGCCCGAGCGACGTCGCGCAGCTGGCGCCTGCCGTGCGACAGGCGGCGGATGACGGGGACGCGATCGCGCGCCGGATCCTGGCGCGCGCCGGGCGGGCGCTCGCACGGACGCTGCGCGCCGTGGTGCGCGGGCTGGACATGCGGGAGGAGGCGTTCGAGGTCGTGCTCGCGGGGGGCGTGCTCGGCACGCCGGGTCCAGTCCGGGCGTGCGTCCTCGCGGCGCTGCCCGGGATCGCACCCCACGCGCGCGGGATCGCGCCCCGCCACGACGCCGCGTACGGCGCAGCCCTCCTGGCGCGCACGAGAGGAGCAGAAGAATGAGCACGGACAAGCCACCGCTGACGGAGGCGCGGAACCCGCGCACGGCGTCCCTGGACAGGCTGTCGTCGCTCGAGATCGTGACCCTGATCAACGACGAGGACGCGCGAGTGGCGGGCGCAGTGCGCGCCGAGCTGGGACAGATCGCGCGCGCCGTCGACGCGATCGCCGAACGGCTACGGCGCGGGGGACGCCTGTTCTACTTTGGCGCCGGTACGAGTGGGCGCCTGGGCGTGCTGGACGCGTCGGAGATGCCGCCGACCTTTGGCGTCTCGCCCGAGCTGGTGCAGGGCGTGATCGCGGGCGGGGACAGCGCGCTGCGACGCTCGTCAGAGGAGGCAGAGGACGATGCGCGCGGGGGGGCGCAGGCGGTGCGCGATGCAGGGGTGGGCGAGCGGGATGCGGTGGTGGGCATCGCTGCGAGCGGGACGACGCCCTGGGTGCTCGGCGCAGTGGCAGAGGCCCGCCAGCACGGGGCGGTGACGATCGCCGTGACCTGCAACCCGGAGGGGCCTCTGGCGCACAGCGTCGAGATCCCGATCGCACCGTTCGTCGGTCCGGAGGCGATCGCCGGTTCGAGCCGCATGAAGGCGGGCACCGCGCAAAAGATGGTACTCAACATGCTCTCGACGGCGACCATGGTGCGCCTGGGCAAAGTGTACGGCAACCTGATGGTGGACGTACAGCCGACGAACGCCAAGCTGCGGCGCCGCGCGCTCCAGATCCTGCAGGAAGCTGCCGGCGCGGACGCCGAGGCGGCGCGCGCGGCGCTCGACGAGACAGGCTATCAGGTCAAGGCGGCGCTGGTCACGTTGCTCGCCGGTGTGGACGCCGAGGAGGCGCGCCGCCGCCTCGCGCGCACGGAGGGCGATGTCCGGCGCGCCGTCGAGGGAGACTAGGGTGAGGAGAGAGCGGCTGTTGACAACCAACGGAGAGCGGACCCGATCGATCGCCAGTTCTGCGATCGCCATTTTCCTGTTCTGGGCATCGCTGTACATGTACGTGCCGATCATGCCAACCCACGCGCGCGCCAGCGGGGCGACAGAGGACCAGATCGGCCTGATCCTGGGCTCCTACGGGCTGACGCAGCTCTTCCTGCGGCTGCCCCTCGGGCTCCTCTCCGATCGGCTGCGACGCAAGCGGGTCTTTGCCCTGATCGGGACCGTGCTCGTCGGGTTGAGCGGGCTGGGCTTGGCGCTCTCTAGGACGCCGACGGCGCTGTTCCTCTTTCGTGCCCTGAGCGGCGGGGCGGCGACGGCGTGGGTGACGATCGCCGTGCTCTACAACAGCCACTTCTCGATCGAGCACGCAGTGCGGACCAGCGGGCAGCTCAACTTCCTGAGCGCAGTCGGCCAAATCCTGGCGATGTCGGTGGGCGGCTACCTCGCCGAGCGCTGGGGCGCCCAAGCAACGTTCTGGGCAAGCGTGATCCTCTCCGCACCCGCGCTGGTGGCGTTCGCCCTGGTGCGCGACGTGCGCGAGACGCGTGGCATGGGCATCACCCTATCCCAGTTCGCCAAGGCGATCACGACGCCGCGTCTGCTCCTCGTCTCGGGCCTAGCGGCGTGCAGCCAGTACGCGCTCTTTGGGACCAGCCTGGGGTTCGCGGCGGTGCGCGCACAGGACCTGGGCGCCTCCGATGGGCAGCTCGGGATCCTGACGACCGCGGTCCAGGTCGCCAAGGCGATCCCGATGTTCATGCTCAGCTTCCGGGGACGCCCACGGAGCGGGCGTTGGATGACCGTGATCGGCCTAGCCCTGATCGCGGGACCGCTCTTTGCGTTCCCGTTCCTGAGCGCATTCTGGGCCTTGGTGGCATGCCAGGCGGTGATCGGGCTGGGGGTCGGGATCGCCTTCCCGGTGCTCATGGGTCTCGCCCTACAGTCGGTCGAGCCGGAGGCGCGCGCTTCGGCGATGGGCGTGTTCCAGTCGATCTATGCGCTGGGCATGACGCTGGGTCCGATGATTAGCGGGGGTGTGGCGCGGGCGTGGGACATCACCGCCGTGTACCTGAGCACGGGCGGGCTGGTGGTGGCAGCGGCAGCCGTGGCGATCGTGACGCTGTGCGTGCGCAAGCCGTGCGCCCAGGAGAACTAGGCCCGGGGGATTGACGGCAGCGCGCCGATCGTGGTATGATAGAAGTGGGCGTGAAGCAACGGCGCGTTCGGTCCGTTGCCGTCGCAAGGAGGGACAAAGGCCATGGCTATCCCGAGCGAATCCACCGCCGTGCCGCGTACGCTGCTCGTTCTCTTTTGGGTCGAGGTCACGCTGTTTGTGTTGGTGATGGGCTGGATACTGATCGACCCGCTGCGCGAGCTGATCCGCCCGGCGTTCCTGCCTCTGCTGGGCGCCAGCTTGCTGGTGGGCGTCGCCCTGTTGGTGCTCGCGATCCGCTGGGAGGCGCGTGGGCTGCTGCGCACCTTCTGGATCCTGACAGGCGCGTCGATCACGGGCCTAGCGCTGGGAAGCGTGCTGCACAACGTGTTCTACGCCCTGGGCACGGTCACGGATCAGTGGCCCGTGCTGCACGGCGCGTTGGGGGTCCTCGAGGGCGCGACCTTGCTGATCGCCGTGCTGGTGTCACCGCTCGGTTTCCTCGCGGGCGTGATCGGCGCGGTCGTCGTGCTCGCCGGACGGGCGAGCGCGAGCCCCGCTCCGAGCCCGTAGGCGACGCAGCCCGCACACCACGCGCGGCAAAATACGCCCTCCCGGACGTCCGTCTGGGAGGGGGCTGTTCCCTGCTCCGCCCAAGCCTAGCCGCCCGACGCAGGGACTGCCTGCGACTGCACCTCTTCCGGCGCTCCTACATCGCCCCGCCACAGGCGCTGCATTTCCTCGCTCGTCGCGAGCAGGTCGTCGAGCATGCCCTGGGCCTCGATCCGTCCCTCGCTGAGGACGATGATCTGGTCGGCGCGGCGCAGCGCGGGGCGACGGTGCGAGACGACCAGGCAGGTCGCGTCGCGCTGCTCAAAGACGCGCTCCCAGAGCGTGATCTCGGTCTCGACGTCGAGCGCGCTCGACAGGTCGTCAAAGACGAGAAGCTCGGGGTCGCGCACGAACATGCGCGCCGCCGCAGTGCGCTGGCGCTGCCCGCCTGACAGCTTGACCCCCTTGGCGCCGAGGAGGGTGCTCAGCCCATGCTCGAGCTCCTCCAGGTCCTGCTCCATGACTGCCAGGCGCAGGGCCTCCTGGAGGTCGACCCGGTCCTCGGGGATGCCCATCAGGATGTTGTCCCGCAGCGACTCGCTGAACAAGAGCGGGACCTGCGCCGTGTAGGCGCTGCGCGGCGGCACGAAAAAGGTCGCCGGATCCTCGACGCGCTGCCCGTTCCAGCGGATCTCGCCTGCATCCATGGGCAGCAGGCCAAGGAGGACGCGCAGCAGGGTCGTCTTGCCCGACCCAACGCGCCCCGTGATCACGGTAAAGGTGCCCCGCTCCAGGTGCAGGTCGATGTCGTGGATGCCGCGTCCGGTCGATGGGTAGGTGTACGACAGGCCAGTCGCAGTGAGCGTCTCGAGCCGGTGTTCGTCGCTCTTGACGCGGTAGGGCACCTCGGGCAGCGCCCCCCGCATGTGCACGGGACCGTGGTCGACCAATCTATCGGCGGGCGCGCCCTGGAGCAGTTTGACCATGCGCCCCAGCGAGACCCCAACCTGCTTGTACCACGCCCAGAACCCACCCAGCATGCCGGTGAACTCGGTGACAAAGCCAAGATAGTAGACGAAAAGGGCAAAGTCACCCACCGTGAACGACCCTGTGGCGATCTCTTGCCCGGAGAGAAGCAGGATCGCGCCCGTGCCGAGGTTGATCGCGTTCCAAAAGACCGAGTGAAAGAGCTCGTGGAACAGGCGGTCCCGGAGGGCAGCCTTGCGGCGCACGGCGTTCAGCTCGCGAAAGTGCGCCAGCATGCGCTGCTCGGCGGTCGCGACCTTGACCGCCTGGGCAGCGCCAAAGAACTCGCCGACAAAGTCGGTGACCTTGCCCGTCGCCTTGCGCTGCGCCTTGCGGTACGCCTCGACGCGCTTGACCAGCAGGTTGGCAAAGAGCGTGACCAGGACCAAGGGCAGAAAGACGATCAGCGTGATCCGGACGTTGGTGCGCAGCATCACGATCATGGCGATGAGCGCAAAGATGCCAAAGGAAAAGGGAAAGACCACCTCGACCACGAACCCGCCGAACTCGTTGACGTCGCCCCGGAAGCGGCTGATCGCCTCGCCGGGCGAACCGGGCACCGCGCGCGCGCCGGGCCGATCGAGGATCGAGCTGAACAGGTTCTTGCGCAGCAGCGCGCCATAGGTGAAGCGGTTGAGCACGTTCAGGCTGACATCGGCAAAGATGAACGCCGAGCGGCCCAGCGCTGTCCCAACCAGCAGCGCCGCCAGGGCATAGGGAGTGTAGCTCACCTGCGCGGCGCCGGTGAGGCCATCGAAGAAGGCACGCGTGATGAACCCGGTGACCTGAAAGCCGACGGCAAAGACGGTCAGGTTGACGGCGACCAGCGCCAAGAAGAGCCAGGGCCGGAATGCACCCAGACGGACCAGATACTTCCACGTCGGCAGCTTGGGGAGATCGTCCAGGTCGTCCTCTTCGCGCCTGGGCGCGTTGCCCGGATCGCTCATGCCAGCACCTCCTCCATCATCCCTGTCTGCAGCAGGCTGTAGAAGCGCGAACCGGGGTCCGACGCCAGCCTGGCGCGCGCACCGTGCTCGCGGATCTCGCCGTTCTCGAGGATCATGATCTCGTCTGCGCGCTGGACAGTCCCCAGGCGGTGGGCGATCACGATCGCGGTCCGTCCCTGGACGAGCTTGTCTACAGCGCGCTCGATCAGGTGCTCGGTCGCCGGGTCGAGGCGCGAGGAAGCCTCGTCGAGGATCACCAAGCCCGGGTCCTTGAGAAAGATGCGCGCGAAGGCGAGGAGCTGCTGCTCGCCCGCCGAGAGGCCCCCTCCCCCCGACTCGAGCTCGGTGTCCAGCCCGTCCGAGAGCGCATCGAACCACCGGCCCAAGCCGAGGTCATAGATCACGCGCAGGATCTCGTCGTCGGGGACCGCGTCGTCAAAGAAGGTCAGGTTGTTGCGCACCGTGGCGTGAAAGAGCTGGATGTTCTGGGTGACCATGCCGACCCGGCGGCGCAGATCGGCGAGGGGCAGGTCGCGAATGTCGATCAGGGCGCCGTCCTCGCCGAGACGAATGGCGCCCTGATCCGGATCGTAGAGACGGAAGATCAGGCGCGTGAGCGTGGTCTTGCCGCTCCCCGTTCGCCCCAACAGGCCCAGGATCGCGTTGGGCGGCAGCGCAAACGAGATCCCGCGCAAGACCAGCTCCTTCTCTCCGTCCTCGGGTGCGGCAGGCGCCGCCTGTCCGTCCGCCGGTGGGGGCGCCCCTTCGACCGGTTCGCCGGACGCCTTGGCGGGGGACCTGCCGTCGTCCTTGGCACCCCCCGCAGCCTGCGCCTTGTCGCCCGCGGCGCTGGGAGGCGTTGGCTCGCGCGCCAGCGCGTCATCGTAGCCAAACGAGACGGCGTCGAACACGACAGAGAGCGCGCCGGGCCCGAGCCGGGCATCGGTCGCGCGCTCGACGATCTTGCTGCGGGTGTCGAGCAGCTCGCGGATGCGCATGATGCCGGCGCCCGCTTGCTGCAGGTTCTGCATCTGGCGCGTGATGCGGTTGATCGGCCACATCAGCAGGTTGCTGTAGTGAAAGATCATGTACACCGTGCCGATCGTGATCGTGCCCTGCACATAGAGGTAGGCGCTGATCACGAAGGCGACGGCATTGCTGATCGCGAACAGGATCTCCATGAGGTTGAGCATGATGTTGAACATCAGCACAGCCTTGAGCGTCTTTTGCATCAGGGTGCGCATCAGCTCGAAGAAGCGACGCATGACGTAGGGCTTGGCCCCGGAAGAGCGGATGTCCTCCGTCCCTGCCAGGCGCTCTTCGAGAAAGCCGAACTGCTCCGCGCTCGCCTCGCGCTCCGCCTTCCAGTGCGGGGCAGCCATGTCGCGCATGCGCCACATTAGGATCAGGGCGACCAGGGTAAAGACGCTGAGCGAGGCCCCGACCCGCCAGTCCTCGCGAAAGAGGAAAAAGAGGACGCCGGCGAGCAGGATCAGGTTGCCCAGGACCTGGATCACGAACTGCGAGAAAAAGTTAGAGAGCGAGGTGATGTCGCCATCGATGCGCTCGATCATCTCTCCGGGCGTGCGCGCATTGTGGAACGACATGTCAAGGTAGATGCAGTGCTCGGCCACATCGGCGCGCAAGGCATTGGTTGCCGTCCAGCCGACGTTCTCGCCGACATAGGTCGCCCCGACGGTGACGATCTGCTGCACCAGTGCGGCGCTGATAAAGGCCACGGCGAGGGGCCAGAGGACCTCGACGCCGCCCCCCGCCTTGGCCCCGTCGATGAAGCGGCGCATGATCTGCGGGTTGAGGAGCTGGAGCGCGATGTTGCTGAACAGCAGAAGGGCCAGCAGCACCGACAGCGCCCACTGCGAGCGGATGTACTTGTACAGCAACTGCCAGTACTGCTTGAGCGGGATCTTCACCCAATCTTCTCCTTTGACGGCGAGACAATGGCCGGCCCACGCGGCGCGTGCACACAGCAGGGCTGACCAGGAAGGGAGGAGTGAAGCACCAAGACACAGGTAGGCTGGGCAACAGAAGCATTATACCACAGAACGACCTGATTGTAAAGAACAAAAGTTCTGTCGCGGTCGTGGTCGATTTGCGCCACGTGCTGCTCTGTGGTACAATGGCTGGAATGCAGAGGGCGTCACAACCCACCGATCGTCCAAAGGCGCACGACATTCCCGCGGGGGAATGTCGTTTTTGGTGCCACGGGGTCGCTGTCCCGGAGGACGGATGCACGAACGGCACGAGCGACAAACCCAGTCTCGATCGCGACGCGCGCCCAGGCGCAACGTCTGCGCATTTCGCTCCCCCAATCGAAGAGATGGGGGAGTTTTTTTGGGCCGCATGGGCGGGGAGGGACGACCTTGATCGCACTGCCGGGGCTGATCGACGCACACGTGCACCTGCGGACGCCGGGGCAGACGCACAAGGAGGACCTCGACACGGGGACGCGCGCGGCGCTGGCAGGCGGGTTCACCCGGGTGCTGGACATGCCCAACACGACGCCCCCGATCGTCGATGCGCCCACGCTCGACGCCAAGCTGGAGCAGATCGCCGCGCTCGCCCACTGCGACGTGGGGCAGTTCCTGGGCGGCACGGCGAGCAATGCGGCGCGCGCCCCCCGGTTGGCAGGGCGCGTGGTGGGGCTCAAGCTGTACCTGGAGGAGACGCACGGACCTCTGCTGCTCACCTCACTCGCACGCGCCGTCGAGCACGTCCGGCGTTGGCCCGGGACGATCGCCGTCCACGCCGCAGGTTGGCAGCTTGCGGCGATGATCGGGCTGGCACAGTTGTACGACCGCCACCTGCACGTCTGCCACGTGGCGCGCGCGACCGACATTGCCCTGATCCGCCGGGCAAAGGAGCGCGGCGCGCCGGTGACGTGCGAGGTCACGCCGCACCACCTTTACCTGAGCAAGGCGGATGCGCGTTGCTTGAGAGCCTTTGGCGACATGCGCCCCACGCTGGGCAGCGCGGCGGACCGCCGGGCGCTGTGGGCCAACCTGGACGTGGTGGACTGTATCGCGTCGGACCACGCGCCGCACACGCAAGCGGAAAAGAGAGGCGCCGACCCACCCCCAGGCGTCCCGGGGCTCGAGACGACGCTCCCGCTGCTCATGACGAGTGTCCACGCGGGCTGGTTGACGATCGACCAGGTGGTCTCGCTGCTGTACGAGGGCCCACGCCGGGTCTACAACCTGCCGGGGCAGCCCGAGACGAAGGTCGAGGTCGAGCCCGAGACGAGCTATGTGATCGACGAGGGGCTGCTCCAGACCAAGTGTGGGTGGAGCCCGTTCGCCGGCATGCGCGTCCGCGGGCGCGTACAGCGCGTCACGCTGCGCGGCAGAGTGGCATACGAGTACAGGACATAGGAGAACACCCCAAGGAGGCGCTATGAGCATCGCACTACCGACCCCGGTCGAGGTCAACGGTAGGGTTCGGGCTGTTCCCGCCGACCACGTCGGCAACGGTTTTTTCGGGCAGCACATCCTGTCGGTCAAGCAGTTCGACCGCGACAAGCTGCAGTACATCTATCGCGTCGCCGACGAGATGCGGTCGCTGGTCAAGCGCTTCGGCAAGGCGAACCTGCTGGACGGCAAGATCCTGGCGAACCTGTTCTACGAGCCCAGCACGCGCACCAGCTCCTCCTTCCAAGCAGCCATGCTGCGCCTGGGGGGACGGACGATCTCGATCGACTCGGTCCACTATTCCTCGGTCACCAAGGGCGAGTCGCTGCCCGACACCGTGCGCACGCTGGAGAGCTACTGCGACCTGACTGTGCTCCGCCACCCGCAGGTCGGCGCAGCGGCGGAGGCGGCACGCTATGCGCGCAAGCCGCTGATCAACGCCGGCGACGGCACAGGCGAGCATCCCACCCAGGCTCTGTTGGACATCTATACGATCGAGGACGACTTGCGGCGGCTGGATGGGCTCAAGGTGGCGATGATGGGCGACCTGAAGTATGGGCGCACGGTACACTCGCTGACCCGCCTCCTCTCGCTGTACGACACCGAGTTCATCTTTTGCTCACCCGAGATCCTGTGCATGCCCGACTATATCCTCGACGAGGTACGGGCGAGCGGGCACCGCTTCCTGGAGGTGCGCGACATCGACGCCGTGATCGGCGAGATCGACGTGCTGTACGTGACGCGCGTGCAGAAGGAGCGCTTTGAAGACCCGGCGCAGTACGAGCAGGTCAAGGGCTGCTACGTGGTCGACCCCGCCCTGATGGCACGTGCCAAGGCGGACATGATCTTGATGCACCCCCTGCCGCGCGTGTACGAGATCACGATGGAGGTGGACGAGGACCCGCGCGCCGCCTATTTCCGGCAGATGGAGAACGGCATGTACATCCGCATGGCCCTGCTGGCTGCGGTACTGGGCAAAGCCTGAACGCACGGGATTCGATCGACCCATGACGAGGACACCGGCATGCGATTCACCGAGAGATTGGAAGAACGGGCGGCGGCGAACGACTCGCTGCTCTGCGTGGGCCTCGACCCGCGCCCCGAGCGCTTTCCCCCCGACGTGGCGGGAGAAGACGACCCGATCTATGCCGCCAACCGGCGCGTGATCGACGCGACACGCCACCTGGTCTGTGCGTACAAGCCCAACTATGCCTTCTATGAGGCACAGGGGATCGCCGGACTGCGCGCCCTGGCACGGACGATCGCCTACATCGGCGCGGAGACGCCCGTGATCCTGGACGCCAAGCGCGGCGACATCGGGTCGACGGCGGCGGCGTACGCGCGCGCCGCCTACGAGGTTTGGGGCGCCGGCGCCGTGACGGTCGCGCCCTACCTCGGCTACGACGCGATCGCGCCCTTTATCGCCTACCCCGATCGCGGCGTGTTCGTGCTCTGTCACACTTCCAACCCCAGCGCCGGCGAACTGCAGACGGTGCGCCTGGGCGAGCACGGCGATGGAGCCGAGCCGCTCTACCTGCGGGTGGCGCGCCTGGCGCAGGGCTGGGGCGACGCGCGGCAGATCGGCTTGGTGGTCGGGGCAACCTATCCCGACGCCTTGCGCGCGGTACGTGCGATCGCCCCGGAGAGCTGGTTCCTGGTGCCCGGGATCGGCGCCCAGGGGGGCGACCTGGCAGGCGCGATCGCGGCGGGGCTGCGCGCGGACGGGATGGGCATGGTCGTCAGCGTGTCGCGCGGCGTGTGCGATGCGGAGGACCCTGGCGCCGCCGCGTCCCAGCTGCGCGAGCAGGTCAACGCCGCGCGGGCAGCGCACTCTCCCGGACAGATGAGCGCGACGCGCGCGGCAGGAGCCCAGGCTGAGCTGATCCGCAACCTGGCGCGGATCGGCGCTGTGCGCTTTGGCACGTTCACGCTCAAGTCGGGCGCCGATTCGCCGGTCTACATCGACCTGCGCCTGCTCGCCTCGCACCCCCAGGTGTTGGCGCGCGCGGCAGCTGCATACGCCGCAGTCCTCGACCGCCTGGACTATGACCGCATCGCCGCTATCCCCTACGCCGCGCTGCCGATCGGGACGGCAGTGGCGCTGCAGACCGGGCGCCCGCTGATCTACCCGCGCAAGGAGGCCAAGGAGTATGGCACGCGCCGGGCGATCGAGGGCGCCTACCGGGCGGGCGAACGGGCGGTCGTGCTCGACGACCTGATCACCACCGGCGGGAGCAAGGTCGAGGCGATCGCCCCGCTGGCGGCAGCCGGGCTTGCCGTACAGGACATCGTCGTGCTGATCGATCGCGAGGGGGGCGGCAGGGAAGAGCTCGCCCGGCAGGGATACCGCCTGCACGCCGTGCTCACGCTGCGCCAGATCCTGGACGTCCTGGCAGCGGGGGGCGAGATCGAGAGCGCACAGCGCGACGCAGTCCTCGACTGGCTGGCGGGCGCGTAGCGCCGTGGCGACCGATCTGCGCGTCTCAGCCTGCGGGCTGACGTTCCCCAACCCGCTCGTCTTGGCCTCGGGGATCCTGGGCACCGAGGCGGCGCTGATGGCGCGCGTGGCGCGCTGCGGCGCGGGCGGGATCACGTCCAAGTCGTGCGGTCCCCAGCCGCGCGCCGGGCACCCCAACCCCACCGTCCTCGACTGGGGCGCGGGCCTGATCAACGCCGTGGGCCTCGCGAACCCCGGCGCGGCAGCAGAGACGGCGATCCTGCGCCAGGCCAAGGCGTACCTGCACCCCTTGGGCGTGCCGTTGATCGCCTCGATCTTTGCCGAGACGGTCGAGGGATTCGGGGAGGTGGCGGCGCTGGTCAGCAAAGCGCCGCCGGACATGATCGAGGTCAACATCTCCTGTCCCAATGTCGCCGCCGAGTTCGGGCGCCCCTTCGCGCTCGACGCACAGAGCGCCGCACAGGTGACGCGTGCGGTCCGGCAGGCGACGGCGATCCCGATCTCGGTCAAGCTGTCGCCCAACACGCCCGATCTGGTCGCGATCGGGCGCGCCGTCGTCGCGGCGGGCGCGGACGCCCTGACGGCGATCAACACCGTCGGTCCAGGCATGGCGATCGACCTAGAATGCGGGCGCCCGATCCTGGCGAACCGTGCCGGCGGGCTCTCCGGTCCGGCGATCCGGCCGATCGCCGTGCGCTGCGTCTATGACCTGGCGCGTGCCGTACGCGTGCCGATCATCGGCACGGGGGGCGTGAACAGCGGGCGCGACGCGATCGAGATGATCATGGCGGGCGCGACGCTGGTCGGCGTCGGTTCCGCCGTCTGCGAGGAGGGGCCCGAGGTCTTTCGCCGGATCGCGCGCGAGATGACCGGGTGGCTGGTCGAGCACGGCGTGGCGTCGCTGGACGAGATCCGGGGGTGCGCCCATGGCTAGGCGCGGCGCTGCGGACGGGCTCCCGCGCCCATACCGGATCGCGGCGGTGCAGGTGGAGAACCCTACTATACGAACCTTCGTCCTGGACGGCGCGATCGACGCTGCGCCGGGCCAGTTCGTAATGGCGTGGCTGCCGGGGATCGACGAAAAGCCGTTCAGCCCGAGCAGCGCCGACCCGATCGCGCTGACGGTGGAGCGCGTCGGGCCGTTCACGACGGCGATGCATGCCCTCTCCCCGGGCGACCGGGTCTGGCTGCGCGGGCCCTTTGGGCGGGGATTCACGCCCCACCCCGGCGCGCTGCTGCTGATCGGCGGTGGGTGCGGCGCCGCTCCCCTGCGCTACTTGGCGCAGCGAGCACGGGCAGAGGAACGTCGTGTGCACGTCGTGCTCGGGGCGCGCACCGCAGAGGGCCTGTTCTTCCAGGAGCAGTATGCGGCGCTGGGCTGCGCCCTGCACGTCGCGACGGACGACGGCTCGGCAGGACGGCGCGGGACGGCGATCGAGGCTGCCGCGGCGCTGCTCGACGGGGGCCTCTCCCCGGGCGGCGTCTATGCGTGCGGTCCAGAGCCTATGCTCGACGCCGTCTACCTCCTCGCACACGACCGGCGCCTGCCATGCCAGCTGAGTTACGAGGCCTACATGCGCTGCGGGATCGGGGTCTGCGGTTCGTGCTCGATCGGCGGGCGCTTGGTCTGCCGCGATGGACCGGTGTTCGAGCGCCCGCCCAGGGAAGGGTAGCGCCGGCTGCGGTCAAGCCATTTCCAGCTCAGCGACCAGAGTTATCACAGGCTCCCCTGCGCGTCACGCCCGCCTCGCGGAGCCAGCCCAGGCGCCAGAGCAGGAGCACGATCGCGGACGAGACGCCGAGACGTGCGACGATGAAGGCGATGCTGTTTGCCATCGCCCGAGTGGGTGAGACATGTGGGTGACTGTAGAGATGGTTGCGCGATCCTCCTAGGTAGTGTACAATGACCCCCAGTCCGCACAGGAGGGGAACATGGAGAAGAGACGGATCCTGACCGGCGATCGCCCGACCGGCAAGCTGCACTTGGGCCACTATGTGGGGAGCCTGGCAAACCGGGTTCGCCTGCAGGACGAGTACAAGTGCTACTTTATCATCGCCGACCTGCACATGCTGACCACCCGCCCGGAAAAGGAGCACATCGACGCACTGCGCCAGAACGTGCACGAGATGGTGCTCGACTATCTCGCCGCCGGGATCGATCCTGCGAGGAGCGCGATCTATTTGCAGTCCGCCGTGCACGCGACCTACGAGATGAACTTGTTCTTCGAGATGCTGGTCACCGTGCCTCGCCTCAGCCGACTGCCCAGCATCAAGGACATGGCGCGAGCGGCGCACATGGACGAGGAGTCGATGCCCTTTGGCCTGCTTGGCTACCCGGTGCTGCAGGCGGCGGACATCCTGCTCCCCCGCGCGCACCTGGTGCCGGTGGGCAAGGACAACGAGGCGCACGTCGAGATCACGCGCGAGATCGCGCGCCGCTTCAACTATCTCTACGGCGAGGTCTTTCCGATTCCCGACGTCATGATCGGCGAGGTGCCTACGTTGGTGGGCACCGACGGGCAAGCCAAGATGAGCAAGAGCCTAGGCAACGCGATCTTTTTGTCCGACGATGCCAAGACAGTACACAAGAAGGTATTCGGCATGTACACCGACCCCAACCGGATCCGCGCGGACATCCCGGGGCAGGTCGACGGGAACCCGGTGTTCGCGTACCACGACGTGTTCAACCCGCACAAAGCCGAGGTCGCGGACCTCAAGGCGCGGTACCGCGAAGGACGCGTGGGCGACGTGGAGGTCAAGGAAAAGCTCGCGCGTGCGCTGAACGCCTTCCTCGACCCCTTGCGCGAGCGGCGCGAGAGCTTTGCCAGCCAATCGGGCTATGTCGAGCGCGTGATCTATGAGGGCACGCGCGAGGTTTCTGCGGTCGCCGAAGAGACGCTGTCGATGATGAAGAAGGCGATGGGCCTGACCGGCGTGTGGAACCGCATCTCGCGCAAGGCGCGCGCGGCGATCGCCAAGGACGAGCAGGCTGCCGGTCAGTGAGATGACGCCCACGATCTTGATCGCCACGCACAACCCACACAAGGTACAGCTCTTTGCCCCGGTCTTTGCGCAGTACGGCATCCGCGCCCTGGCGCTGCAGGACGTGGGGATCATGGGGCACCGCTTTCCAGAGACGGGAAGCACGCCGCAGGAGAACGCGCTCCTCAAAGCCAGGGCCTACCGCAGCGCGGCGTGGCCTATGACGTTTGCCGACGACGCGGCGCTCGAGATCGACGCCCTGGGCGGGGAACCGGGGCTGCAGGTGCGCCGCTGGGGCGGGCGTTTCCCCGACGACGTCGACGACCGGACGTGGCTGGCGTACCTGCTGCAACGGCTCGAAGGTGTGCCCCTGGCGCAGCGCACCGCGCGCTATGTCGCGGCGTGGGCGCTGATTGCGGCAGACGGCGCCGAGCACGTGCGTCACGTGGTGCACCCGTTCACGATCGCCGAGCGCCCCATGCGCCCCATGCGCCCTGGGTCGCCCATGTCGGCTGTCGAGCTGCATGGCGGGCAGCATCTCTCCCGGCGCCGCGCCCAGATCGCCGCCGAGTGGGCCCAGTGGGGCATCCTGGAACGTATCGCGTCCACCCAGCTGGACGGCGCCCCGTCCTAGACCTCGCAGTCAGAAAGGAAAGACCGATGACATCGCCCCATCCTGATCAGCAAGCGATCCGCACCTTGGCGATCACGGACCTGGAACGGATCGAGCGCTACCGCCGCGCCGGCTATGGCGGCGCGGTGTCGGACGCACTCTACAGCCTGGGCGTGCGCGATACGGTGTTCACAGACCGCTTCAAGCCGCTGCGCCAGGGGATGCAGCTCGTCGGGCGCGCGCTGCCGATCAAGCTGCACTCGCAGGTCGACTACTCCCTGACCCCGGGCCTGATGGAAGAGATGGAGGCCAAGTGGGAGGCGGAGGGCGGGCATCCGCAGAAGCGCATGATGCGCGCCGTCGCCGAAGCGGAGGCAGGCGTGGTGCTGTGCTTTGACTGCGGCGGCGACCTGCAGCCCGCGCACTTTGGCGAGATGAGCTGCCAACTGGCCTACGCGCACGGCTGCCGCGGCATGCTGCTCGCCGGGAACTGCCGCGACACGCAGTACGTGCTCAAGATGCCCGACTTTCCGCTGTTCAGCTTTGGGACGCGCCCCAACTGGTATGGCGGCTGGATCATCACCGAGATCGACCAACCGATCTACCTGCCCGGGCACCTGACCCACTATGTGCGGGTCATGCCGGGTGACTTTATCTTTGGCGACAACGACGGCGTGCAGTTGATCCCGAAGGACCTGGTGGACGAAGTGCTGCTGCGCGTCGAAAAGACGTTCGAGCACGAGAACAAGGAGCGCGAAGCGCTGGCAGCGGGCATGCCGATCGACGAAGTGTACCGCATCTACGGCGTGCTGTAGGGGCGGGGCGACGTGGGCAGCGCATCTTCCGTGCCCGAAGCGGATGGCGGTCTGGCACCCAGGAACGAGCTACAGCACTGGGCCGAGATGGACGCACGGCTGCGGGCTGAGGCCGATGCGCTGCTCGTTGAGCGGGGCCTGAGAGATCTGCTCTCGACCTGCGGCGACGTGCACGTCACGGGAAGCTATGTGCTGCAGCTCATGGCCTGGCGCGACCTCGACCTCTACCTGGTAGCGCAGGAGATGGGCGTGGACGCGTTCTTTGCCCTGGGCAAACGCATCGCGCGCCTGCTCCAGCCGCAGCGGATGCACTTCCGCGACGAGCGGATCGCGCAGACGCCCGGCTTGCCGAGAGATGGGCTGTACTGGGGCATCTACCTGGGCGACGTGCGCGCGGGCGCGTGGAAGATCGACCTGTGGGCGATCGATGGTGCGGAGCACGCGCGTCTGCAGACCCACGTCGAGGACATCGCTGCCCGCGTGACCCCAGAGGCACGCACCCAGATTCTGCGCATCAAGGCGGCGTGCTGGGGGCGGGCGGGCTACCGGGTACGCTACAACAGTCAACAGATTTACCAGGCTGTGCTCGATCACGGCGTATCCGACCTGGGCGCGTTCGAGGCCTACCTGCGCAGGACGCTGGGCTGTGGCCTCGACGGGTAGCGCGCCCTACAGAGGGCTGATGCCAGGAGGGGTTGGGTGACGATCCGCATTCCGTGGCGCGCGTGGTACGGCGACGAGTGGCTCGAGATCCGCACCCCACCCGCGTGGGAGGTGCGCGCGTATCCCCCGCGGGGCGGGCCTGACATCGGCGAAGGGGGAATCGAGGCGGCGTTCGCGTCCCCGATCGGCACGCCGACGATCGAGGTCCTGGCGCGCGGCGCACGCAGCGCGGCGATCGCCGTCGACGACATCTCGCGCCCCACGCCGGCGGCGCGCCTGCTGCCGTCGATCTTGCGCCAGCTGGAGGCGGGCGGGATCGACCTGGATCGGGTCAAGGTCGTGCTCGGCACCGGCATGCACGCGCCGATGCTCAAGGACGCGATCGTCAAGAAGGTCGGGCGCGAAGCCGCAGAGCGGCTGGACGTCCACAACAACGCCCCCTACGGGAACACGGTCGCGCTCGGCGCCTCGCGGCGTGGCACGCCGGTGCACGTGAACCGCTTCTTCGCCGAGGCGGACCTCAAGATCGGCGTGGGGGCGATCACGCCGCACGAGGGACCAGGTTTCGGCGGCGGGGCCAAGGTCGTGATCCCGGGCGTCGCCGGGATCGAGACGATCGCGTCGATCCACGCGCCCGGGCGCCTGGGCACAGGTCTGTTAGAAGTGGACCAGAACGAGCTGCGCGCCGAGATCGAAGAGATGGTCCGCGAACAGGTCGGGCTGGACTGCATCGCCGACGTCGTCGTGACCCAGGAACGCGGGATCGCGGGGCTGTACGTGGGCGACATGGTCGCCGCACACCGCGCGGGCGTGGCGGCGGCGCGCGAGGTGTATGCGACTGAGATGCCTGCCCAGGCAGTGGACGTGGTGTTCACGAACGCATACCCCAAGGACACCGATTTCCTGCAAGCCGGGATGGGCCTGAACGTGCTTCGCTCGTGCCCGCGCCCGGTGGTCGCGGCGGGCGGGACGGTGGTTCTGATCACGGCGAGCCCGGAGGGGCGCGGGTTCCACGGTCTGTACGGCCCGGGCATGATGTACGACCTGCGCGCCACGCCCGATGAACGGCACGACCCGGCGTTCGGGGAGGCGCCGATGGTCTATTACGCGCCGTCGATCACGCCCGCGGACGCGCGCTGTGACGCCGTGTACCGCGACTGGGAGCGCCTGATCGCGTTCCTGCGCGATCGACACGGCGATCGCGCCACGGCGGCGGTGTTTCCCTGCGGCGCGATCCAGATCGGGCACGGGCCGAGCGCGCAAGACGGCTGAGGAGGAAGGAGAGATGGTAGAGGACGACCGGGCGCCCTGGCAGAGCGACACGCCCGCGCGCACCATCTCACGCCGCGACGTGATGCGCCACTCCACATACCTGACCATGCGGGACGGCTGCAAGATCGCGATCGACCTCTACCTGCCCCGGCAGCGGTCTGCTGCGGAGCAATTGCCCACGATCCTACACCAGACGCGCTACTACCGGCGCACTGCCCTGCGCTGGCCCTTCTCGTGGCTGCACAGGGGCCCGTCGGGCACGGTGCTGCGGTTCCTGGCAGCTGGGTACGCCTGGGTAAGCGTCGACGCGCGTGGCTCGGGCGCATCGTACGGTTCGCGTGCCATGGAGTGGTCGCCTGACGAGGTACGTGACGGCGGCGAGGTCGTGGACTGGATCGTATCCCAGCCATGGTCGAACGGCGTGGTGGGCGCCACGGGCATCTCGTACGACGGCACGGCAGCCGAGATGCTGCTCCGCAACCGCCATCCAGCAGTCAGGGCAGCGGCGATCCTCTACTCGCTGTTCGACGTGTATGACCACATCGTGCGACCTGGCGGCGTGCGGAACGACGGTTTCCTGCGCCTCTGGTCCGCGTCCAACGACGCGCTCGACCGCAACGACCTGTCCTCCTTCCTGGGCGCGCGCCTGGGGCGGCGGGCGGGGTTGGCGATCCGCGGCGTCGCGCCGGTCGACGACGACCGGCGGGGGCGGACGCTGGCGGCAGCGGTGCGCGAGCACGCCGCCAACTATGCGATCTATGAGCGCGCGCTCGAGATCGTGTGCCGGGACGATGTAGTAAGCCACGGCGTCCGCACAGATGACTTTAGCCCGCACGCGTTCATCGACGAGATCAGCGCCTCCGGGGCAGCGGTGTACAGCTGGAGCAGCTGGTACGATGGGCGCTACACGCTCGCCGCAGTGCTGCGCTACTTGAGCCTGCGCGCGCCGGGCAAGCGCCTGCTCCTCGGTCCCTGGGACCATGGCGGCGCCCAGCTGCCCGACCCGTTCTCGGAAGACCACACGCCCCACTTTGACCAGACAGGCGAGGTGCTGCGCTTCTTCGACCACCATCTCCGCGGGATCGAGAACGGGATCGAGGCGGAACCGCCCGTACACTATTACACGGTGGGCGAGGGCCGATGGAAAGCGGCGGGGACGTGGCCCCCGCCTGGTTTCAGGCCCACGCCGCTCTACCTGGCGGCGGATGGCGTGCTGCAGACGGGGAACGCACCGCACGAGGCGGGCGCGGACCGCTACGTGGTGGACACGTCCCTGGGATCGGGACGCGGATCGCGTTGGCACGCGCAGGCTAACATGGACGGGCTCCCGATCCGCTACCCGGACCGGCGCGGGCCAGACACCACGCGCCTGACCTACACCTCGGCGCCGCTCGAGACGGACGTAGAGCTGACCGGGCACCCGGTCTTGACCCTGTACGTGCGCTTGCCCGCGCAGGACGCACAGCTCCACGCCTACTTGGAGGACGTGGCGCCGGATGGCACAGCGCGCTATGTGACAGAGGGCCTGTTCCGGGCGTGTTTCCGCGCGACACGGGAGAGTCCAGCGTTGTACGCCGGGCTGATCCCCCATCACACCTTCTTGCGCCAGGACCTGGCGCCGCTGACGCCGGGTGAGACCGCCGAGTTGGCCTTCGACCTCATGCCGATCTCGTACCTGTTCCGGCAGGGACACGCGATCCGGGTGGCGATCGCGGGCGCGGACCGCGACAACTTTGAGGTGCTTTGTCCCTCGCCACCCTGGATCGAGGTGCGGTGGGGTGGAGCGCACGCATCGCAGGTCGTGCTGCCTCTTCGAGAGCGGTAGAGCGGCTCGGGCCCGGCGCAGGTATGGGCGTCCGGCGCACAAGCAGACAAGGAGAGTCCCGTGTGTGACACCATGGTTGCCCTGGGGCGCGCGACCGCCGACGGCAGCGCGATCCTCGCCAAGAACAGCGACCGACCGCCCAACGAGGCGCAGCTTCCGGTCTACATCCCACGTACCCGACACCACGAGCCCACCGTGCGGTGTACGCACCTCGAGGTGCCGCAGGCGCCCGAAACGTACGCCGTGCTGCTGTCGAGCCCGTTCTGGATGTGGGGCTGCGAAATGGGCGCAAACGAGTTCGGCGTGACGATCGGCAACGAGGCAGTCTTTACCAAGGAACCGTATGCCGAGAGCGGCTTGCTGGGCATGGACCTGATGCGCCTCGCCCTGGAACGCGCCGAGACGGCGCGGCGAGCGGTGGACGTGATCGTCGACCTGCTGGCGGCGCACGGGCAGGGAGGGGTGTGCGTAGTCCAGGGGCCCAACCTAAACTACCACAACAGCTTCTTGATCGCCGATCCGGGCGATGCATGGGTGCTCGAGACCGCAGGGCGGTACTGGGCAGCCAAGCGCATCTCGGACGTGTACAGCATCTCCAACGCGCTGACCATCGGCGCGGACTTTGACCTGGCATCGCCAGGTCTCGTCGAGCACGCCGTCGAGCAGCGCTGGTGCCGCAGCGAGGCAGACTTTGACTTTGCGCGCTGCTATTCCGATTTCCTGATGACGCGCATCGGGACGGCGAGCGCGACCCGCCGGTGGAGGACAATGGACCGGCTTGGCGCTGCAGCGGGCGGGATCGGCGTACGCGACATGATGGCCCTGCTGCGCGACCACGGGCCTGACGGCGACAAACCGGACTGGGCGCCCACGCGCGGCGGAAGCACGGTCTGCATGCACGCCGCAAATGGGTTGCGCCGTCGCAGCCAGTCAACCGCATCATTGGTTGCGCACCTGCGACCCGGCGTGCCGGTGTACTGGATGACTGCCACCTCGGCGCCGTGCACCGGGGTGTTCAAACCGTTCTACGCGGCGCCCGTGCCCGCTGGCGTCGGCGCGCCTACAGGCGTCTATGACGGCGCATCGCTCTGGTGGGCGCACGAGCGCCTGCACCGCGCCCTGCTGGAGGACTACCCGACGCGGCTGGCAGCCTATCGCGGTGAGCGGGATGAGATCGAGTCGACGACCATACGCCAGGAGACCGAGCTGTACGCGATGCAGCAGGCACAGCCCCAAGAGGCGCGCGCGTCGGCGTTCGCCGCGTTCTGACAGCGCTTCGTCAGCCAGGCGCTGGCGACGACCAACGAGTGGGCGGTACGCGTGCGCGCTCTGCCTGCGCGCAGGCGCGGCGGTCCGATCTACCGGCGCTTCTGGCGCAGACAGAACAGAGCCGCCCAGCTGCCCTGACGGCGCGAGCGTGCATCGCGGGGGCACGCGGACTGGCGACCGAAGAGGAGTGAGAGATGAGCCAAAAGATACTCGTGTGCGTGGCGTGGCCCTATGCAAACGGGCGCGTTCACCTGGGGCACATCGCCGGCGCCTACCTGCCGCCGGACATCTTTAGCCGGTACCACCGGCTGGCGGGCAATGAGGTGCTGCACGTCACCGGGTCGGACACGCATGGCACGCCGATCACGATCCGGGCGGAGGAAGAGGGGATCACGCCCGCCGAGGTCGTGGAGCGCTACCACGCGGACCAGGTGGAGGCCTTTCAGAAGCTGGGGATCACGTTCGACCTCTACACCCACACCGACACCGAGAACCACTGGGCGGTCACCACGGACATGTTCCTGACCCTGCTCGACCACGGGTACGTATACCGCGATACGCAGCGCGGGCTGTACTGCGCCCAGTGCGACAAGTGGCTGCCAGACCGCTATGTGGAGGGCACGTGCCCGCACTGCCACGCGGAAGGCGCGCGCGGCGACCAGTGCGATGCGTGCGGGCGCACGATCGACGCAGTCGAATTGATCGACCCGCGCTGCAAGTTGTGCGGCGCCCTGCCGGAGGTGCGTGACACGGAGCACTACTTCCTCGATCTGGGCAAAGCCAATGGCCCTCTCTTGGAGTGGATGGCGCACGACAAGGCCCACTGGCGGCCCAACGTGTTCAACTTTACCATGCAGGTCCTACAGAGCGGCGAGCTACGGGGGCGCCCGATCACGCGCGACATCAGCTGGGGCATCCCGGTGCCAGTCGAGGGCTTCGAGGACAAGCGGATCTATGTCTGGTTCGACGCCGTGATCGGCTACCTGGCGGCGAGCGTCGAGTGGGCCAAGATCACGGGGCAGCCAGACGCGTGGCGCAGGTGGTGGCAGGACGAGGATGCGCGCAGCTACTACTTTATCGGCAAGGACAACATCACGTTCCACACGATCATCTGGCCCGCCATGCTGTATGGCTATGGCGGGCTCAACCTGCCGTACGACGTGCCCTCCAACGAATACCTCAACGTCGAGGGGCGCAAGCTCTCCAAGAGCCGGCGCTGGATGATCGAGACGCTCGACTATCTCTCGCGCTACGACCCCGACCCCTTGCGCTACTACCTGACGATCAACGCGCCGGAGGCCAAGGACGTCAACTTTGCGTGGGACGACTTTGTCCGCCGCAACAACGACGAGCTGGTCGCGACGTGGGGCAACCTGGCGAACCGCATGCTCTCCTTTGCCCACAAGCGCTACGGCGAGGTCCCGACGCCCGGCGCGCTCGACGCCACCGACCGGGCGCTGCTCGATCGCGTCGCCGGGGCCTTTGACCAGGTCGGAGACCTGATCGGGGCTTGCAAGTTCAAGGCGGCGCTGACCGAGATCATGGCGGTCGCGCACGAGGCCAACCGCTACCTCGACGAGAAAGCGCCCTGGTTCCAGATCAAGACGGACCCGCAGGCGGCGGCGACCACGGTGTTTGTGATCCTGCGCGCCATCGACTCGCTCAAGACACTGCTCACCCCCTTCCTGCCCCACACCTGCCAGCGCCTGCACGCGTACCTGGGCTACGAGGGGTCGATCGTCGGGCGGATCTACACCGAGACGCTGCAGGAAGAGGAACGCCAGCACCTGGCGATCCGCTACGACGCGAGCGACCTGCAGGGGACGTGGGCGCCGAGCGCGCTCCCGGTCGGGCAGGCACTGCGCCCCCCCGCCCCGCTCTTTGTCAAGTTGGACGAGAGCGTGGTGGAGGAAGAGCACGCGCGGCTGGGAGGATAGCAGCGCCAAGATCACAAAAGAGCCGGGGCACGCTCCTCGGCTCTTTTCGTGTGGCTTTCCGTCAACACTCAGATCAACTCATCGAGGCGATCCACGGGTGAACGGTAGCGTCGCCCAATCATCTCCGCCAACGTGAGATTGGCCTCCGTGAGAGATAGAGAACCATTGCGCACCAGCGCGAGTAGGATGCCCACGGTCCCCGTCAGTGGCACATCCCTTTCTTGCGCCAGTTTGCGCGCGGCCAGATCATCTGTGACGAGGACCAGTCCTCGCGAGATAGCCATGGCTAGACAGGAAGCCTCTCCAGGGTCCAACAGCAGGTCGAACTCGCCACGGAGCTGGTGTTCTGCCTCGGACGCGGGAGCTACGATACGCAGCCATCCGCTTGGGCTGATGCTCTGAATCTGCTGCAGAGCATCCTCCAGGTACCCATAGCCTGCCTGGAGGCCCCTGCGCAGTTCATCGCTGACTTCGACAGTCGTGAGTCCAACTGGGCGATAGCGCTTTTCGAGCAAGTCCAAGCGCCCTACGGCCGCGAGGTTCGATAGCACAGTCGTATCAAAGATATAGTCAGGCATTGGCCGCGTCTTGCAGCACTTCTTCCGCAGTGAGCGGCCCCAGATGGACCTCCGCGCCACTCTCCACCAGGATATCCTTCATCTCTTCATGCGAGATGCCCATCAGCTCCGCTGCCTTGCCCAGGCTGATGTCGCCGGCGGTATAGGCGCTCACAATCATCTGCTGTCTGACTCCAGGCTGAGCCTGGAACAAGGCCCGCATGGCACTGCGAACGACAGCCTGCTTGTCAGGGAAGAGACGGGCCTTGACCAACTGCTCAATCTCCCAGTCTACAGTACTGACCTTTCCCATTCTGGCATCCTTTCGTCGAGTGAGATCATTATAGCCCAGTACCCCGAGGATTGCAAGCGTCCGGCATTCTAGGAGATCAAGGCGATGCCTGCCTCACACCTGCCAGCGCCTGCACGCGTACCTGGGCTACGCGGGGTCGATCGTCGGGCGGATCTACACCGAGACGCTGGGCATGGATGCAGTTCGTCAAGAGGCAGAGCCTCGTGGCTATAGCAAGTTCATTGCTGAAGCCGTGACCTACTATATCGAGGAGCAACGACGGTCGGCCCTCCGAGACCGGTTGATCGCAGGCTATCAGGCCGACGCCGAGCGCGACCAGGCGCTGGCTGAAGAATGGCGCCACGCGGAGGAGCAAGTGTGGCGCGAAACCAATGAACCGATCGAGCAAGACGCATGACCCAGCGGCGCTGTAGGCGAGGGGAGATCTGGACGGTTGACCTGGAGCCCGTTGTGAGCTCGGAGCAAGGAAAGGCCCGACCCGCGCTCATTATCCAGAACGACATTGGTAATTAGTACAGCCCGCTGTTGATCGTGGCGGCGCTCACCTCTGGAGAAAGTGCCCGCTATGATGTCCAGGTCGAAGTGAAGGCGCCGGAGGGCGGACTGCAGCACAACTCGCTCGTGCTCCTGAACCAAATCCGGACGATAGACAAGCACCGAGTGGGATGGTATTGGGGACGCCTGTCCACAGAGACGATGCAGCGAGTGGACAAAGCGATCGCGATCAGCCTCGGTCTCGTGCCGGTCTAGCGCCCACGCTTCCGCGTGCACATACAGACCGGTCCCCCCGGAGACCGGAAGGACCAGCGCCCTGTCTTGCGCGTACCAACCGGTCCCCCCGGAGACCGGAGGGACCAGCGCCCCGTCTTGCGCGTGCCAAGCGGTCCCCCCGGAGACCGGAGGGACCAGCGCCCGGTCTTGCGCGCGCCAAGCGGTCCCCCCGGAGACCGGAGGGACCAGCACTCCATCTTGCGCGCGCCAAGCGGTCCCCCCGGAGACCGGAGGGACCAGCGCTCCACCTTGCGCGCGCCAAGCGGTCCCCCCGGAGACCGGAGGGACCAG
>JAFGIE010000149.1 GCA_016929775.1 Anaerolineae bacterium | reverse complement strand
TCTCCCTGCGCTCTACTATTCTCAGTGGGCGCTTCGATTCGACTTGGGACCGCGTCTACAGCTCGCCCCAGAACTGAAGGACGCCCTCCGCGGGTCAACGCGGCGACTTGACATTGAGCAATGGTTATGATATAGTTGGTGCAACCAGTTAGGGCCATCAGAGATCATCACAAGGAGCGAACGATCAGCGACAGAAGGTTCCGCGTCAACGAGGCCATTCGGGCCCGGGAAGTCCGGCTTGTAGGGGAAGAGGGTATGATCGGCGTGGTCCCGGTGCGGGATGCGCTGACCATGGCACGTGAACGGGGGCTGGATCTGGTGGAGGTCTCCCCGAATGCGGATCCACCTGTGTGCCGGATGATGGACTATGGCAAGTTCCTGTACGAGAAGGCCAAGCGGGAACGGAAGGCGCGCAAGGCGCAGCGGACGGTCGAGGTCAAAGAGATCCGCCTTCGGCCCAAGACGGGCGAGCACGACATCGGCTTCAAAGCGCGCGATGCGGAGCGCTTTCTGAAGGAAGGACACAAGGTCAAGGTGCGCGTGCGATTCCGTGGTCGGGAGATCACCTATCCCGAGATCGCGCGGGACCTGCTGACCGAGTTTGCGGGCCGGTTGTCCGCGGTGTCCGAAATCGAGAGCTCGCCCCGTATGGAGGGGCGAAGCATGTTGATGATTCTGAGCCCAAGCAACAAGACATAGCCGCGGCCACCGGCCCTGGGGGCAGGCGGCTGTTCCCCAGGCACCGTGGCAGGTTGTGGTGGAGGGACAGGAGAACGCGCTGTCCCTTTGTTGTTGTCTGTTCATCGCGAGGGAAGGGAACCAGGAGGTCAGAGTGCCCAAGATCAAGACTCACAAGGCGACAGCCAAGCGCTTCAAATACAGTGGCAGTGGCAAGCTGTTGCGCACGCGTGGTGGTGGCAAGGGGGGCGCAGGACACCTGCGCCGGCGTCGTTCCAAGCGCGCCAAACGGCTCTTTGGCGAGATGACAGAGGTAGAGACCAAGGGCGATATCCAGCGCGTCGAGCGTCTTGCACCGTATCTCAAAAAGTAGCTGCACGGATCGGTCGTTCCTGCTGGTGTAGGGCAATCTTCCTCTCCCTGCACGGGCAGCGTACACGCGCCTGCGGCGATGACCGCAGTGCTGAAAGGGGAATCGGGAATGCGCGTCAAGGGTGGTACAAGCATACGGCGACGGCACAAGAAAGTGCTGCGCGCCACCAAGGGATATCAGGATGGACGACGTCGCCTGTTTCGCACGGCGAACCAGGCGATGCTCAAGGCGGGGCGTTACCAATATCGCGACCGCCGCACGCGAAAGCGCGATATGCGCCGGTTGTGGATCGCACGGATCAACGCGGCAGCACGCGAGCAGGGGCTCTCCTACAGCCGCTTTGTGCACGGTCTCAAGACAGCGGGCGTAGTGGTCGATCGCAAGATGTTGGCAGAGTTGGCGGTGAATGACAGCGCGGCGTTCGCCGAGCTGGCAACCGTGGCGCGCCAGGCGGTTGAGGCCTAGCGCGTCGGCTGACAGGCGACAGACCGGCGGGGGAGTATGGGCACGTGAGCAGCCACGTTCACGTGCCCGTGGTGCATTGCGCGGCGAGCGTTGCGCCGCGCTCGCGTCGTTAGGGGCACGAAACCCGGCGAATCCCTCTTTACAGAGAAGCGATTTTGCGTTATAATGTCAGTGCGCTTTGCCCAGTGTCGTGCAGCGCTGGCATTGTAACCCAACGAGTCCACTGTGTCTTGCGTCGTTCAGTGCGACGCTTTTTGTTTCTGCACGAGACACTGGACACCAAGGAAGCGTGGAATGGCAGAGACCAGTTACCTGACTCCGGAAGGCTATGACAAGCTGCACGAAGAGCTGCAGCACTTGCGACTCGTGCGGCGTCTCGAGATCGCCGAGCACATTCGGATTGCCAAGGAAGACGGCGATCTGACGGAGAATGCCGGCTATGACGCCGCCAAGTACGAGCAGTCGATCGTCGAGGGACGGATCCGGACCCTCGAGAGCATCCTCCACGGCGCGCAGATCATCGACAGCAACGGTCGAAAGGATCGCGTGGTCCTGGGTTGCACGATCAAGGTGCAAGAGGAGGGGTACGACCCGGAGGCATTCCAGATCGTCGGGTCCCCCGAGGCCGATCCCAGCCAGGGCCGGATCTCCCACCAATCCCCGCTGGGGCGCGCCGTGCTAGGGAGACGGGTCGGCGACACCGTCGAGGTCAATGCGCCGTCTGGTGTCTCGACATTCACGATCCTGGCGATCGAGTAAGCTCCCCAGGCAGCGCGGGGTGCTGGCAGAGCGTTCCTGGGAACGCGCAAAGAGGGATCAGGATGCCCGACCAAGTCCACCATGTCACGCCCGAAGGGTTCGAGCGGCTGAAGCGGGAACTCGACCAGCTGTTGACCGTGCATCGTCCCCGGGTGATCGTCCAGCTTAAAGAGGCCCTCGAGCAGGCTTCAGCGCAAGCCTCGCCCCTCGAGAACCCCGACTATGCCGCCGCCAAGAACGAGCAGTCGTTCATCGAGGGCCGGATCCTGGAGCTGGAGTCCATTGTCAAGACGGCGGTGCTGATCGACTCGTCCCAGAAGAGGGAGACAGTGGGATTGGGCTCCAAGGTGACGATCACGGAGGGCCCAGATGGTTCGCCAGAGCGCTATGTCGTCGTCGGCTCTGTCGAGGCGGATCCCCTCCACGGCTATATCTCGAACGCCTCTCCGTTGGGGCGTGCGCTGATGGGGCACAGGGCTGGCGATTGGGTGGTCGTCAACGCCCCGGATGGCGAGATCGAGTTCCGCATCGTGGCGCTCGAATAGTTCACTCCGGCGGGGGCCGATCCGGGTGGGGCCCGTCTTCCACACTTGCCTCTCACCACGTGTGCGTGTCGCGTGGTCCGCGTGTGATGGGGCGTGCGGGGGAGATGGGCCTTTTTGATATGGGGGGAGGAGTTGGGGCATGGCAGTGAGCGATCAGGAAAGACAGCGCCTGGACAAGCTCGCACAGATCCGCGCGCAGGGCGTCGATCCCTACCCGCCGCGGTGCACGCGGACCCACACGACGCAGGCTGCGGTCGAGGCCTTTGTGGCGGCAGAGGCCGATGGCGCCGAGGTGGTGGTCAGCGTTGCCGGGCGGCTGCACAGCTTCCGCGACATGGGCAAGTCCATTTTCGCGCACATCATGGATGGGGCAGGGTTGCTCCAAGTGTACGTGCGGCAGAACGAGGTCGGCGAGGCTGCGTTCGAGCTGTTCAAGCGGCAGTCGGATCTGGGCGACTTTTACGGGTTCAGTGGGCCCATGTTCCGCACGCGCACAGGCGAGGTCACCGTGCGCGCCCAATCACTGCAGCTCCTGTCGAAAGCGCTCTCCCCGCTGCCGATCGCCAAGGAGAAGGATGGACATCGCTTTAGCGCGTTCGCGGACCGCGAGGCGCGCTACCGGCAGCGGTATGCCGACCTGGCAGTGAACGACGAGGTGCGCGAGGTGTTCCGCACGCGCGCCAAGGTCGTGCAAGCCCTGCGGCGCTTCCTAGACGATCGGGGTTTTCTGGAGGTGGAGACGCCGATCTTGCAGCCGATCTATGGGGGCGCCGCGGCGCGACCCTTTGTCACCCATCACAACCAGCTTCACCAGGACCTCTACCTGCGCATCTCGTTCGAGCTGTACCTCAAGCGCCTGCTGGTGGGCATGTACGATCGGGTCTACGAGATCGGTCGTGACTTTCGCAACGAGGGGGTGAGCTACAAGCACAACCCCGAGTTCACGCAGCTCGAGTTCTATGCCGCTTACCTGGACTACAACGACGTGATGGCCCTGACGGAAGAGATGATCGCCTACACTGCCGAGCAGGTCGTCGGCAGCACCGTGATCTCGTATGGCGGGCAGGAGATCGATCTCACGCCACCGTGGCGGCGTGTGACGCTGCGCGAGATCGCGCGAGCGGTGACCGGCGTGGATTATGCCCAGTACCCCACCGGCGAGGCCCTCTACCGGGCGATCCGGGATGCGGGCCTGCCCGCCAAAGAGGGGGCGACGTGGGGCTACCTGATCGACAAGTCGCTCCTCGGCACGGTCGAGCCGACGCTGATCCAGCCGACGTTCGTGATCGACTATCCGCGCGACATCACGCCCTTGGCAAAAGCCAAGCCGGGCGATCCGACGCACGTCGAGCGCTTTGAGTTTTTCATCGGCGGTCTCGAGTGCGGCAACGCGTTTACCGAGCTGAACGACCCGCTGGACCAGGAACAGCGGTTCCGCGACATGGCGCAGCTCTATGCCGCCGATGACGAGGAAGCGCACCCGATGGACGAGGACTATGTGCGCGCCATGCGCTATGGCATGCCGCCATGTGGTGGGTTTGGCGCCGGGATCGACCGGCTGGTGATGCTGTTCACCGACCAAGACTCGATCCGCGAGGTGCTGCTCTTCCCTCACCTGCGCAGCCGCGACTGAGCGGCGCAGCAACCGGGCGAGGATCGCGCATGCGCGTCCGTTGGCGGGACCCCGAGATGTCCGCCCGCAAGTGGGCCAAGGCGCTGGCGGTCGTGGCGCTGACCGGGCTGGCGGTCTATCTGGTCGCCAACCCGGTGCTCCAGAGCTACATGCTCACCCACCCGATGCGCTTTGCCCTCGATCTGACCGAAGAGACGACCGGCGCAGCGGTGGAGCGCGTCTCCTTCCAGGCGACAGATGGCGTCGCGCTGGTTGGGTGGTTCGTGCACGGCACGGGAGACGGGCCCACGATCGTGGTCAGCCACGGGCTGGGCGCGAATGGGCCGCTCTCCTATGCGGGCTATGCCTTCCTGCACCGGGCGGGGTACCACCTACTGCTCTTTGATCACCGGGCGCACGGGCAGAGCGAGGGGCGGGCCTCGACGCTGGGCGCACACGAGGTGCGCGACATGGTGGGGGCGGTGCGCTATGTGCGCGACCGTCCCGAGGTCGATCCGACCCGGATCGGCGCGATCGGGTGCTCGATGGGCGCAGCCGTGGTCATCGGCGCCGCCGCGGAGGAGCCCACTCTGCGCGCCGTCGTTGCCGAGGCAGTATACGCCGATCTGGCGGAGGTGTGGGAGCGCTTTGGGCGCGTGAGCGTACGCGGCACCGCCCTCTCCTGGTCGTGGGGCACGCCGATGCGCTGGGCGGCGCGCCTGTGGGTCGAGGGGGGAGTGGGCGGCTATCGCCCGGAAGCCGTGATCCACCGCATCAGCCCGCGCGCCGTGCTGATCGTCCACGGCGCGCAGGACAACGCGGCATGCACGGTCGCCGACGCACAGCGTCTGTACAACGCAGCCGGCGAGCCCAAGTCGCTCTGGATCGTGCCCGGCGCCGGGCACTGTGCTGCTCACGCCGCACAGCCCGAGGCCTACGAGGCGCGCATCCTCGCCTTCTACAGCGAGGCGCTGGCGCCGTAGGGTGCGCGCAGCAGCCGAGGCGGCGCCGCCCTGCGCACGGCGTCCCGGCAACCGGGGGGTCCCCTAGCGCAGGACCTCTTCCGTCCAGCCCTCGATCCAGTCTTCGCGCCCCACCGCGATCGCCTCGGGCGGTAGGGTCGCGGGGTCGACCGCCTGGTGGGCAAAGTCAAGGAAGACCTGGGGCAGCGCCGCATCCTGGTTAGCGGGATAGACCCACATGTGGAGGGGAATGTCCTCCTGGAAGGTCACGCCCAGCATCCAATCGACGAAGGCGCGCGCCAGCGCAGGCTGCTTGCTGCCCTTGAGGATGCCCACGAACTCGACCTGGCGGAAGCACGCGCCCGGCGAGGTCACGGCGCCGGTTGGCGGGACCTGGTACTTGCCCTCGCTGTTGTAGACCTCGGCGGCAGGGCTGGTCGCATAGCTGACCACGATCGGCCGGTCCCCTTCGCTGGCAGCCGTGAACTGTCCATAGTACGCCGCCGTCCACCCGCTCTCGACGCGCACCTCGTTCTCCCGCAAGGCGCGCCAGTAGTCCCTGTAGCCGTCCTCGCCAAAGCGGGCGACGGTTGCCAGCAGAAAGGCGAGGCCAGGGGAGGATGTAGCCGGGTTCTCGACGACGACTTGGCCCCGGTACTGGGGCGCGATCAGGTCTTCCAGCGCAGCGGGCGGTTCGAGGCCCTGTCTCTCGTACCAGGCCACGTCATAGTTCAGGCAGACGTCCCCCCAGTCGACTGGCAGGAGGTGGTGGGTGGGATCGAGGATCAGCGATCGGGGAATGGCCGAAAGCGCTGGCGACGAATAGGCCTCGAACAGGTCATACTCGAGCGCGCGGCTCAAGAAGGTGTTGTCGACCCCATAGAGCAGATCGCCCAGGGGATGCCCCGCGCTGAGGATGGCCTTGTTGAGCACTTGGCCCGCATCGCCCGACTTGAGGAACGTGACCTTGGCCTTGTGCTGGGTCTCAAAGGCCTCGACGACGTCCGAACTAATGTCAAAGCTGTCGTGGACGAGCACGACGAGCTCTGGCTCTTTGCCTGCGGCGGCGCATGCGGCAAGCGGGCTCGCCAGCAGCGCGCTCGCCGCGACGGCGAGCAGGATGTGGAAGAATCTATCCATGGTACTCTCCTCTGGCATGGCTGTGCCCCACCCTGCACGGGGCATCTCAGCCGTCTGCCCAAACGCACTGGTCCGCGGTCCAACGCGCGCCCGGTGAACGGCTGCGCTCGACCGCAGCAGCAACGAAAACGCGCTGACCGACGATCGGTTAGCGCGTACGTGTGTGTGTGCTTCCCTTCGCCGGCATTACCCGTCAGGTTCCAAGGGTCGGCGGCGCGATCGTCCGCCCTCTCAGCCCGGCTTTCCGGGCTCCCCTAGCCGATCCGATTTGTAACGAGCGACGGCAGCGCAGCGAGACGACTGCGCGACGCGCCGTCGCGATCAGCCCGGCGGTTCGATCCCGGACCCGACCATCCGGTCGCGCAGCTGGCGGCGGTGGTCGATCACGCGCTGTCCCAGCTGAGCGAGGGTGTCCTTGAGCGGCGTCCAACTGGCATCGGCGTGGTCGCGCTCGCGGTGATCCTCGATCGCGCCCGCCAGCGCTTCGCCGATCGCGTCCGACGCCTCCCACTGCGCGTTCAGCTCGTCGCGGCGCACCTCGGGTGCGGCATTGCCGTCTGACAGCAGCTGCAAGGCGCGCGCGTCGGCGCGCCGCAGCGCTTCCAGGAACGCGCCTGCCTGCACGAGCAGGACCTGTGGGTCGATCTCGCGCACCAAGCTCAGGAGGTCGCTCCACTGCTCGACGATCACCAGCCGCTTGGCGCCCAGAGCCTCGACCTCGGCGGCGCTCTCGACGATTGGCGACAGTACAGGCGCCAGGTCGGCTTGCTCGGCGCGCAGCGCCTGCAGTCCCCTGCGGGCGGCGCGGTTGGCGGGATTGATCGCCAGCACGCGTTCCAGGCATGCGACCTTGTCGGCGTCGTCGACGACTGCGCTCAGCCACAGCCAGCCCTGCTCGTGTTCCTCGTCCAGGCTGACTGCACGGCGTAGGATGCGCCGCGCCAGCTCGTGTCGCCCGGCACGCAGGGCGTGTATCCCACGTTCGACGATCTGGGTCACCGTGAGCTCTGTCTCGGGGTCGACGGCTTCGAACCGGCAGCGGCAGACCTCGCGCGTGCAGCCGCGGATCGGCAAGCGGGGCACCTCGGACGGCGTGTACACCCGCTTTGCCATAGCGCGACAGGCCTCACACGCATCCGCAGCCGGGACGATCTGGACCCACGCGCCCGCCAACGCGAGGCGCGTCGCCGTCCATTGGCTGTACTCGCTCTCTGCCCAGTCCACGCATCCCTCTCTCGTTCGCGCGAGCGGTCGCTGCGCGTTGGCATGCGGTGTGTGCGGATGCAGGGCGCGCAGTGAGGTCCGCAACCCCATTGTACACGATCTGGGGTGGCAGATCAAGGGCTGTCGGAGTGTGTGTTTGACAAGCATGTGCATCGGTGGTAGACTGGGTGAAACGTTTCACAAAGGTCGTGTGGCGCGGTGTCGCCGAGAGGGGATGGACATGGGCAGAGCGGTCACGATCAAGGACGTGGCCCGCGAGGCGGGTGTGTCGATCGCAACCGTGTCCAACGTGCTCAACGGGCGGACGGATTCGATGTCCGAGGAGACCCAGCAGCGCGTGCTGCAGGTGATGGAGGCGCTTCGCTACCGCCCGAACGCACTTGCGCGCGGGCTGGTCACACAGCACACGGCGACGATCGGGGTGGTGGTTGCCGAGATCGAGACCCCGCTCTTTCTGCAGGCGTTGAACACGATCGAGCCCATTGCGCGCGATGCCGGGTACAACGTGCTGATGAGCAATGCGCGGAACTCGGATGAGGAGCAAGAGGTCGTCCAGGTGCTGCTCGAAAAGCGCGTGGACGGCTTTATCTTTCTCTCCGTATCCGAGATGATCGACGATGATTGGATGCCCGAACTGGAGCGCCTGCGCATCCCGACCGTTCTCGTCAACCGCGCACGGCGCTACCCAGGGCTAGACCAGATCGACTGGGATGACGTGGGCGGTGTGAGCCAGGCAGTAGACCACCTGGTCGCACTGGGGCACCGGCGGATCGGGCACCTGTGTGGCCCGCGCAGGCGGCGCAGCGGGGCGCGCCGGCTGAGAGGGTACAAGCGAGCCCTGGTGCGGCACGGCATATCGTATCAAGAGCGCTACGTCTGCCCGGGCGACTATACGGCTGAGCCTGCCTCGTGGTGCCAGTCGACGCGCGCCCTGATGCAGGCGGCGCCCCCGCCGACGGCGATCGTCGCGAGCGACGACATCGTCGCCGCGATGGCGATCAAGACCGTGCAGCAGATGGGCATGCGCGTGCCGCAGGACGTCGCCGTGATCGGGGTCGACGACCAGCACTTTTGCACCTACCTGAACCCAGCACTGACCACTGTGCGCCTGCCCGTGCGCGAGGCAGGACGCCGGGCGGTCGAGATCATCCTCGACCGCGTCGCGGGGCAACACGATCCGCCCGAGCACATCCTCTTGCCGTGCTCGTTGATCGTGCGCGAGTCGTGTGGCGCCCCCCTCGTCTAGGGAGGAGAGCATGACCCCTGAACCCCTATCTCAGCTTGCCGTCCACGGTGGCTCGCGCCTGCGCGTGGACCCCTTTCCACAGCGCGGGCACGTGGGCCACGAGGAACGGGCGGCGATCGACGCGCTGTTCGACCGCGCGATCGCGACTGGCGTGGCCCCCGGCTACAACGGCGAGGAAGAGAACGCCTACTGCGAAGAGTTCGCCGCCTACATGGGCGGCGGGTACGTCGATGCTGTCAGCTCGGGCACTGCCGGGATCTATGTCGCGCTCCACGCGCTGGACCTGGAGCCGTTCAGCGAGGTGATCGTGGCTTCGGTCACCGACCCGGGCGGGCTGATGCCCGTGCCCCTCCTCAACCTGATCCCGGTGATCGCGGACACAGCGCCCAACTCGTACAACACGGGTCCCGCACAGGTGGAGGCCCTGGTCTCGCCCCTGACCAGCGCGATCCTGGTTTCCCACATCGCAGGCGAACCGGCGGATGTGGCGGGGATCGCCGAGATCGCGCGCCGGCGCGGGATCCCGCTGATCGAGGACTGCTCGCAGTCGCACGGGGCAACGCTGCACGGCAAGTTGGTGGGCACGTACGGCGAGATCGGCGTCTTCTCGACCATGTCCGGGAAGCACCACTGCAGCGGTGGGCAGGGAGGCGTAGTCTACGCGCGGGACGAAGCGCTGTACCAAGCGATCCGCCGCGCGTCAGACCGGGGCAAGCCGTTCTTTTTGCCCCCGGGTGCGACGAACGCGATCGCGTCGCTGAACCTGAACCTGAACGACCTCGCCGCCGCGATCGGGCGCGTGCAGCTGCGCAAGCTCCCCGAGACCGTCCGCCGCCGGCGGGCGATCGTCGCCGGGATCGCGGAGGGCATCTCGGGGGTGCGCACGGTTGCCATACCAGAGCCCCTCCCTGGCGCGGAGCCCAGTTACTGGTTCCTGCGCATGCGGTTCAACGCCGAGGAGGCGACGTGCGACAAGGAGACCTACTGCCGTGCGCTCAGCGCCGAGGGGCTCGCGATCGCGCCGCACTATCGGGCTGCGCTGCCGCATACGATGGATTGGTTCGTCCATCGCCGGGTCTTTGGCAGCAGCGGCTACCCGTGGAGCAGCCCGGACTATGCGGGCGACCCGGAGCGGCAGTTTCCGTGTCCGAACGCAAACGCGACCATGGACACGCACTTCAACCTGCACTTCCACGAGAGCTGGACGCCGGGCGACGTCGCCGATGCGGCGGCGATCCTGCGCAAGGTCGATCGAGCCTACAGCGCCCAGGCGCGGGCCTGAGCAAGGAGCGTGCGCGCGATGGAGATCCGGGACGCATACCTCCGCCTCCTGGTCGAGGACGTCGAGCGTAACCTCGAGCGGTTTGACGAGGAGACGGGGCGGTTCATGACTGGCGATGGTTGGGCGGTCACCAACCAGGACATCGTCTACCCGCTGGCGCTGCTCTACGTGACGGCGGGCAATCCCTACTGCGGCGACGACGAGATCCTGCGCTACGCGCTGCGCGGCGCGGATGCGTGGCGCGACTTTCAGTATCCGGACGGGCGGGTCGAGTTTGTCAAGGTCGACGGCTCGCGCTGGGGACCGACCTACATGCCGTGGTCGATGTACCACTGGCTCGAGACCTATGCCCTGCTGCGCGATGGGCTCGACCCGGCGCGGCGTGCGCGGTGGGAAGCGGGGCTGACGCTGGCGTACGACGGCATCACGGGCGAGCTGGCGCGCGGGCACGTGCACAACATTCCGACCTGGCATGCGATGGCGGCATACCGGGCAGGGGAGCTCTTTGCCCGCCCCGATTGGCAGGGCGCTGGGCGGCGGATGATCGCCCTGGCGGTAGACGCGCAGACGCCGCACGGCTACTGGCGCGAGCATGGCGGGCCGACCACGCTCTACAACCTGGTCTACACGCACGCGATCGGGCTGTACCACGTTTTCTCGGGCGACGAGACGGTGCTGCCTTGTCTCAGGCGGGCAACGGACTTTCACATGCGCTACACCTATCCGGACGGACGGGTGGTGGAGACGATCGACGGGCGCGTCAAGTATCACGATCACGTCTCCGACTTGGCGCATACCACGTTTAGCTTGTTTCCCGAGGGGCGGCGCTACGTGCGCATGCTGGTCGAGAACATGGTCGCCGATCGGGCTGCGCACGCGGCGCCCCGCATCTCGCACGTCATCACCAGCGGCAGTCTGCGCGTCGCCAACGCCGAGTACGGGCTCAGCCCGCGGCTCGCCTCAGCCTACGTCCATCACCACTCCGGGCCCGAGGTGTCGATCGCGCAGAACCAGCGATCGTACCAGATCCACGACCTGGGGCACGCCTTGATCCGGCGCGAGGGAAGCTGGTTCACCTGCCTGAGCGGCGTCGTCACCCCGCCGGTCGAATCGCGCTGGGGACAAGATCGCGGCAGCTATCTCAGCATCTGGCACGAGAAGAGTGGCCTGATCGTCGGCGGCGGGAACTCGAAGGACCAGCCCGAGTGGAGCACGTTCGCCGTGGGCGCGGGTCCCGGCGTGGCCCACCTGCCCACCGCGGCGATGCTGCAAGCGGGCGGCGAGGCAGACGCCGTCGCGCTCTCGTACGGTGGCCCAGAGGAGGGCGGGGCAACGGCGATCCTGGCGTTGCGCGTCGTGGATGGGCAGCAGCTCGAGATCCAGCTGACGGGCCCCGTGGACACGCCGTGCGTGGCGCACCTGCCGCTCAAGCTGCGCTTGGAGGGAGCGCTGCAGACGGGGGCGGGCGCGAGCCTGGCGCTCGATGGGCCGGCGATCGACCTCGACGACGTGGACTGCGGGGGCTGGGCGGGGCAGGGAGCGTGGCGGATCAGCGTGCCGGAGGGCTGCCGGCTGCGTTGGCCTGTCATGCCCTTCAACCCGTACACGGCGGATGGGGCGGCGCCGCTCGACGAGGCGGCGGCGATCCTGACGGTGCCGGTGGGGGCAGAGACGCGCGTCCTGCGGCTGCAGGTCGAGTAGAGCTGCGCCCGCCTACCGGCGCGGCGAACTGAGATCCAGGAGTGGAGGACGCGGCGTGACCGGAAAGCGGTCGATCCCATGGCGGCTGGCGATCCCGGCAGAGGTGCGCTGCGAGTACGCAGGCACGCAGCAAGGCGCGTATTACACCGATCTCGACGTCTACCTGCGGACCGAGCGCCTGTTTGCCGAGCGCTTTGAGGAGGCGACCGGCTATCGGCCCCCGCCGAGCTGGGCGCTGCCGATGGCGGCGTACGAGGGCGTCGCCGCGCTGGGCGGCGAACTCGTCTTCCCGGCTGATCACCAGCCCATGATCGCCAACCAGGGGCGGGTGCTGCGCACGCCAGAGGAGGTCGACGCCCTGGGCGCGCCACACCCTTGGACTGTGGAGCGGTTTCGCGAGAACATCGAACGCTGGCAGGCGCTGCGCAAGCGTCTGCCCGGGCAGCGCGTCGGGTTCAGCGCGGGGCAGGAAGGGCCGGTGACCACAGCGGTGCTGCTGCGCGGCGCGGACTTTTTTCTGGACTGCGCGACCGACCCTGCGCGCGCGCATCACCTGCTCGCGGTGTGTACCGACACCTACATTGCCTTCTCGCGGACGGTGCGCGACGTGACGGGCGGGAGGCCTCGGGATCCGGTCGGCATTGCCGACGACCACGCGGGCAACCTCTCGCCCGACATGTGGCCTACGTTCGTGCTGCCCTACTATGACCGGATCTATGCCGAGCTCGAGGCAGGGCGACGGAGCATGCACACCGAGCTGGTACGGCCCGCACACTTGTCGCTGCTCGCCTCGCTGCGGCTGGACCACATCAACTTTGGCGAGAACCAGTACCTGACGGTGCGCGACGTGGTCCGCGCGCTGGACGTGCCCTTTGACTGGCATATCAAGACCGTTTCCGAGATGCAGCAGGGCACGCCGGCGCAGGTCCGGGAGGCCTATCGCCGGGCGGTGGCGGACGGGGCGCCGGCGATGAGCTGCGAGTTGACGGTCGGTACGCCGGTGGAGAACATCCGGGCGTTCATCGAGATCGGACAAGAGTACGCAGCTTGACGCCGAGGGGAAGCCGTGCTATAATCTGCGGTGTAACGTTTCACCCCCTGGGTTCTCCCGACCGACCGAACTGCGATGCGTACGTGGCAGGCTAGAGCGGAACGCGCTCAAGGATAGGTCGCCGACGTCATGACAACAGCCAGTCCGGATCGCCATTCCTGATGCACGCGCGCTGTGCGTACCCCGTCGCTGGGCTGTGCCATGCGTGACAGAGAGAGGAGGGCTATCGCTGGAAACGAGATCCTGTTCGACCCATTGCGCTCGTTGCTCCGTGCTGATAAGGGAGGAAAAAAGATGGAAAAGATGAATCGCCGCAAGTTCCTCAAGGTGTCGGCGCTTGCCGCCGCCGGGGCAGCCGCTGTGGCGTGCCAGCCGCAGACGGTGATCGTGAAAGAGACGGTCGAGGTCGAAAAGGTCGTCGAAAAGACGGTCGAGGTCGAAAAGATCGTCGAAAAGACGGTCGAGGTCGAGAAGGAAGTGCGGATGACGGTCGAGGTCGAAAAGCTCGTCACCGCGACGCCGTCTGCCGTACGCGAGGCGCCCGAGCTGTTCGTGGAGGTCTCGGAAGGCAAGCTCGCGCCGCTCGACGAGCGGCTGACCGCCGACCCGCTGATCCTCGAACCGGTCAACGAGATCGGGCAGTACGGCGGCACGTGGCGCCGGGCATCCACGGGCATGGGCGACGTGGGCGCCAATATGGAGCGCGCGGACCAGGTCTGCCCCTTCTTCTGGACCCGCGACGCGACCGGCGTAGCGCCCGACATGTTCTCGACGCTCGAGATCGGGGACGAGGGGGCGTCCTACACCTTTGGCCTGCGCCGGGGCCATCACTGGTCGGACGGCACGCCGTTCACGGCTGACGACGTGATGTGGCTCTATGAGAGCCAATGGCAGGATCCGGACCTGTCGCCCAACGGGATCGGCGGCTGGTTGGCGATCGGGGGCGAGCCGGTGGTCGTCGAAAAGCTGGACGACTTTACGGTCAAGTTCTCGTTCGTGATGCCCTACGGCCTCTTTATGCTCTGGATCGCGCACGTCGGTTCGGGGATCGTGGACTGCCCCTCGCACTATATGCAGCAGTTTCACGCCCAGTTCGCCGAGAAGGCGGCGCTCGACACCATGGTCGCCGAAGCGGCGGTCGAGGCGTGGGACGACCTGTACTGGATCAAGAACAACTGGCGTGAGAACGCCGAGCGCCCGACCAACCGTGGCTGGAAGGTGGTCAACCCGCCGCGCGCGGGGGCGGTTACGTTCAACACCATCCGCAACCCCTACTACTTCAAGATCGACCCCGACGGCAACCAGCTGCCGTACATCAACGAGCAGCGCTACACGTTCGTCGAGACCGCCGAGATGCTGCACCTGAAGGCGATCGCGGGCGAGCTCGACATGCAGCTCCGTACCCTGACCCTGGGGGTCTATCCGCTCCTGGCAGAGAGCGCGGAAAAGGGCGACTATCGCCTGATCTTGTGGGAGAACTTTGGGACGGGGATGGTCGTCTTTCCCAACCTGACGCTGCTTGGCGACGACGAGGTCGCCGCGCTGAACAACGACATCCGCTGGCGCCACGCGATCTCGCACGCCATCGACCGGGACGAGATCAACGAGCTGATTTACCTGGGCCTGGCGGGCCCGGCGGAGAGCTGCTACCCCGAGTCCATGTGGGGCGAGGAAGCGCTGTGGGAGCCGTTCGAGTACAACCCCGAGAAGGCCAACCAACTGCTCGACGAACTGGGGCTCGACCAGCGCGACGCGAACGGGTGGCGCCTGCTGCCCAGCGGCGCCCCGCTGTCGATCACGCTCGAAGGGTTCGACCAGGACCGGTCGATCATGGACGCCAGCGAGCTGGTCATGTCCAAGATGCAGGCGGTCGGGATCAACACCGCGCTCAAGGGCGTGACCTACGACCAGTGGTGGGACCGGATCTACACCTCCGAGTACCAGATCACGACCTACATGAAGGACAACTCGGGACCGCTGCTGCAGCCGGTGTACGCGCGCGCCTACGCCTGTAGCGAGCGCAGCACCTACTGGGCGCCCGAGTGGGGCTTCTGGTACCAGACGAACGGCGAGTCGGGCGTTGAGCCGACGGGCGAGCCGCGCCAGCTGCAGCTGCTGTTCGACGAGGTCAAGGTCACGGCAGACGAGGGAAAGCGGATCGAGCTCTTTACCCAGATCTACCACGACTCCTTGGCCTTCTTCCCGGACATCATCACCGCGGGCCGTTCGCCGGCGCCGGGCGTGGTCAAGAACAACATGGGCAACGTGCCCGACAAGTCGTACTCGTCCTACCCGTTGCGGACGCCGTGGGTCAGCAGCCCTGACCAGTACTACTATAAGAGCTAGGCGGGACGGGATCGCACCACCAGGGGGCCACGTGCGACCACGTGGCCCCCTCACGCCGCCAACGCACGGGTCGCCTGACAGAGAGAGCAAGGCAAGTCGTTGGAAACCAGCGCAACCGACATGACGCCGTACGAGCGCTGCCTGGCGGCGATCGAGGGGCGTGCGACCGATCGCGTGCCCGCCTACACGCCGACGATCTGCTGTGACGTGGCGAGCAAGATCCTGGGGCGGGAGGTGGTCACCGGCGGGCCCTCCCTCTGGTACGCCGAGGCCAAGGCGTGGGTCGCCGGCGAGCGCGCGCACGCCGAGTTCGAGCACCGCTACCATAAAGACCTCCTGGACCTGCACCGGGCCCTGGGGATCGAGGTCTTTCGCTTCGGATGGCGCCGCAACGTCAGGCCCAGCGCGCAGATCGACGCGTACAGGTTCCTGTACGGCGATCCAGAGGGCGCGCACCAGGTCTGGCGCTGGGACAACGAGGTCCTGAATTTCATCGAGGTGCGCAACACAGCCCCGCGCCGGCAGCCGGAGGATTGGCCTGCGCTGGCGCGCGAGATCGCGCGCGGGACAGAGGCGCAGGCGCAGGCGGCGCGAGAGGGCGCTGGGCGGGCGGAGGCGGCGCTGCAAGCGCGTCTCGGCGAGGAAATGATGGTCGTCGCGGGCGGCGGCGGGCTGTCGGTCGGGCGGGATGAGGCCTCGCTGATGGCGTGTGCGCTGGAGCCCGGGGCGGTCACCGACATCCTCGACTGCCAGCTCGAGGTCGCCCTTGCCCAGATGGAGGGCATCGCCGCGCGCGGGATCCGAGTGGTCTTGGGCGGCGGCGACATGGCGGACAAGAACGGGCCGATGTACTCGCCGCGCATGTTCCGCGCCCTGGTCTTGCCGCGCCTGAAGAAGCTGGCGGCGCGCTGCGCGGAACTAGGCCTGCACTATGTGTGGCGCACCGACGGCAACCTCTGGCTGGTCAGCGACATGATCTTTTCCGAAGCGGGCGTGCCCGGCTATGGCGAGGTGGATCACGACGCCTCGATGCATCCGGACGCGATCCGGGCGCGATACCCCGACCTCGTCCTGTGGGGCACGCTCAGCGCCGACATGCTCCGGCGCGCGGGTCCAGACGAGGTCTACCGTCGCAGCCTACAGACGATCGCCGACAGCGGGGGCACGCGATACTTTCACGGCTGCAGCAACGCGGTCCTGCCCGGCTCGCCCCCCGAGAACGTGTGGGCCATGATGCAGGCCCGGGATGACTATGGCCCAGGGGCGCCCGTCACGCCCGCGACGGAACCGCACTCCACCGAGCGGTAGGAGGAGGGATCGTGCTACAATACATCTTGCGGCGGATCATCTACATCATACCGACCCTGATCGTGGTCTCGGTGATCAGCTTTTTCGTGATCGAGCTGCCGCCGGGCGACTTTTTGACGAGCATCATCACGCAGATGGAGCTGCAAGGTGAGTACCTCGACCCGCACGAGGTGGAGGCGCTCAAGCTGCGCTACGGCTTTGACCTGCCCGTCCACCGGCGCTACATCAAGTGGATCACGGGCGTGATGCAGGGCGATTTTGGCTACTCCTTCGAGTGGGAGCGCCCGGTCTCCGAGCTGATCTGGGACCGGCTGGGGCTGACCTTTGTCATCTCGCTCGCTACCCTGCTCTTTTCGTGGTGCGTATCCCTGCCGATCGGGATCTATTCGGCGACGCACCAGTACTCGATGAGCGACTATACGGTCACGTTCCTGGGCTTCGTCGGGCTGGGGTTCCCCTCCTTCCTGGTAGCTCTGGTCCTGCTGTGGGTCGCCTACACGCTGTGGGGCGTCAACCTGGGCGGGCTTTTTTCCGACCAGTACATCGACGCGCCGTGGAGCTGGGCGCGGGTGGTCGACCTGGTCAAGCACATCTGGCTGCCGTTGGTCGTGCTCGGGCTGGGCAGCACCGCGGGCGGGATCCGGACCATGCGCGCCAACCTGCTCGACGAGCTGCGCAAGCCCTACGTGACCACGGCGCGCTCCAAGGGGTTGACGGAGCGGCGCACGGTGCTCAAGTACCCGGTGCGCGTGGCGATCATCCCGTTCGTCAGCACCGTGGGCTGGGCGCTGCCGGGCCTGGTCTCAGGCTCGACGATCGTCTCCTTGGTGCTGAGCCTGCCGACGACGGGACCGCTGCTGCTCAAGGCGCTCATGTCGCAGGACATGTACCTCGCCGGAAGTTTCGTGTTCATGCTCAGCGTCCTGACCGTGATCGGGACGCTGATCTCGGACATCCTGCTGGGTGTGGTTGACCCGCGCATCCGCTACGAACGCACATGAGGGATGATCACATGGACCAAGACCGCGTAGCCGCACGGGTGGACCTGGGCCCCGAGAAGGTCGATCCCAGGCTGGGCAGCGAGGACAAGATCTTTGTCGCCACGCAGTGGCAGCTCATGTGGTGGAAGTTTCGCAAGCACAGGCTGGCGATCATTGGCGGCATCGTCCTGATCTTGCTCTACACGACTGCGATCCTGGCGGACTTTATCGCGCCGCACGATCCCAACCTGTTCAACAAGCTCTACCCGTACGCGCCGCCGCAGCCGGTCCGGTTCGCGGACGAGAACGGGCTGCGCCTGCTGCAGCCCTACGTCTACGGGCTGAAGCGCGAGCGCGATCCGACGACGCTGGGGGTCGTGTTCGAGGTGGATACCGAGGTCAGGTACCCGGTGCGCCTGTTCGTGCACAGCCATCCCTACAAGTTCTGGGGCCTGTTCGACAGCGACCTGCACCTGCTCGGCGCCGACGTCGATCCGGAGGTGTTGGAGGAGACCTTTTTCCTGCTCGGATCGGACCGCCTCGGGCGGGACCAGCTCTCGCGGATCCTGTACGGGACGCGCATCTCGCTCTCGATCGGCCTGCTGGGCATGTCGATCAGCTTCTTCCTGGGCATCCTGCTGGGCGGGATCTCGGGCTACTATGGCGGGATCGCCGACAACATCATCCAGCGCATCATCGAGTTCCTGCGCTCGGTGCCGAGCACGCCGCTCTGGATGGCGCTCAGCGCCGCGCTGCCCCCGACGTGGCCTGCGCTGCGGGTTTATTTTGGGATCACGATCATCCTCTCGCTGATCAGCTGGACGGGCCTGGCGCGCGTCGTGCGCAGCAAGTTTCTGTCCCTGCGCGAAGAGGATTTCGTCATGGCTGCCAAGCTGTGCGGGACGACAGAGCTGCGGATCATCTTTCGCCACCTGCTGCCCTCTTTTCTGAGCCACATCATCGCCTCGCTGACGCTCTCGATCCCGGGGCTGATCCTGAGCGAGACGAGCCTCAGTTTCATCGGCCTGGGCCTGCGCCCGCCGACGATCAGCTGGGGCGTGCTGATGAAGGAGGCGCAGAACCTGGTCGTGGTCGCCCAGGCGCCGTGGCTGTTGATCCCGGGCATCCTGATCGTGATCACCGTGCTGTCCTTCAATTTCATGGGCGATGGCTTGCGCGATGCGGCTGACCCCTACGTGCGGTGAGCGCAACGCCCATCGCTAGCTGAGGACGCGAGATGAACGTCGTCGACATTGGCACACTCTTTGGGGTGCGTCCAGCCACCGACCAGGACCTGTCGAGCGAGACGCTGCTGCACGTGATGGCGTGCAACGGCGTGGCAGAGGCCCTGACCTGCTCGTTGAAAGCGATCCAGTTCGACCTCGTGGCGGGCAACGACGAGACGCTGGCGTTGTGCGCGGCGCACCCGGAGCTGCATCCCGTGGCGGCGATCGATCCGCGCCGTGCGCCCGACTGCTATGCCGAGGTCGCGCGCTGCGCCCAGTTGGGGCACGTGGGCTTCCGCCTGCTGCGCGAGTACCAGGGCTGGGCGATCGCCAACCAGGCGCTGGCGCACGTCCTGCGCGGGATCGCGGCGACCGGGCTGCCGGCGATCGTCCACGTCCCCGCTTCGGGAGACGCCACGGCGCTGCTGCGCCTGGCGGGCGACCTGGAGACGCCGATCGTGATGGCTGCCGTGACCTACTCGGTGCTCTCGGAGGCGCTGGCAGTGATGGCTGAGGCGCCCCACTTTTACCTCGAGGCGCACCGCGTCTCGCTGCCCGGGCAGGTGGAGCTGATGGTCGAGCAGGCGGGCGCGGACCGCCTGATGTACGGGAGCTGGGCGCCGCTGCACGCGCAGCGCCCGTCAATGGACATGGTGCTCGGGTCCCGGATCGACGAGGCGAGCAAAGCCGCTATCCTGGGCGGCAACGCACGCCGCGTGTTCGGGCTTGGCGGGGAGGGGCGCTCATGACAGACGCCGCGTATCCGATCGTGGACGTGCACGAGCACGTGGGCCCGTGGCCCTTTGCGGGCAAGTGGGGCGGGATCGAGCTGAACCTGGAGCTGATGGCGCGCCGCGGGATCGACGCGGCGGTCATCACCTCGGGCGAGGCGATCGTCGACGACATGGTCGGCGGGAACCGGCGCCTGTTCGATGACATCGCCGGGCACGAGGGGTTGTATGGCTATGTGACGGTCCAGCCGCGCATGCTTGAGCTCTCGGCGCGCGAGATCGAGACCTACCTGGAGCACCCCCAGTTTGCGGGCTGCAAGATCCATACCAGCTACTCCGCCACGCCGATGGGCGCGCCGCGCATGGATGTCCTGTTTGCCCTGCTCGAGGGGTACGGCAAGCCGGTGTTGATCCACACCTGGGGCGCGGGCGAGGTGCGCGCCCTGGCGGGCCTGGCGGAGCGCTACCCCCGCCTGCCGGTGGTCGTCGCCCATGCGGGGGGAGATGCCTGGCGCGAGGCGATCGAGGCGGCGCGCGTACAGCGCAACCTGTACCTCGACTTTGCGCTCAGCCATCCGGAGCGCGGGCGGATCGAGCGCGCGGTCGCCGCCCTGGGCCCCGAGCAGGTCGTCTTTGGCACCGATGCGACCCTGTTTGACCCGCTCTACATGCTCTCCTGTTTTGCCGAAGCCGAGATCACAGACGACGAGCGGGCGCTGGTCATGGGCGGCAACGCGATCCGGATCTTTGGGCTCGATCTGGCGTGATCGACTTTCACGCGCACCTGGGCAACCTGTTCCGAGAGCGCTACCCGCACCCTCCGCCCCTCTCGGCGCACCAGCTGGTGGACCGCATGAACCGCGAGGGGATCGACCTCGCCGTGCTGCTGCCGCTGGAGAGCCCGGAGGGGAGCTGGGGCTACCTGCTGACCGAGGAGGCGATCGCCGCACGGGACACCTACCCCGAGCGCTTGATCGCCTTCTGCTGCGTCGACCCGCGCTATCCCCTGGCAGGCCCGTTCATCGACCGCTGCGTGCGGGAGTATGGCTGCCTGGGGTTCGGCGAGCACGTCAACGGGTTGGCGCTTGACGACCCGCTCAACATGGCGATCTATGCCAAGTGCGATGAGCGCGGCTTGCCCCTGGTGTTCGAGATCAGCAAGACGCAGTACTGCCACGACGACGTCGGGCTGCCCCGGCTGGAGCGCTGCCTGCAGGAGTTCCCGAACGTCACGTGGTGCGGGCACGGGCCCGGGTTTTGGGCTGCCATCTCGGGGGATGACGACGGCAGGCCCGGGTACCCGGAGGGCCCTGTCACGCCAGGCGGCGCGATCGACCGCCTGATGGATCAGTACGAGAACCTCTACCTCGACCTCTCTGCCCGCTCGGGCTACAACGCGCTGACGCGCGACCCCGCCTTCACCGCGCGCTTTGTCGCGCGGCACTGGCGGCGCATGCTGCTCGGCACCGACATCGTTGGCGCCGGAGACGCGCTGCCGATCCTCGGTTGGCTCAAGGCGCTCGACGTGGACGAGGACGTGCGCCAGGCGATCGGCGGGGGCAACGCGCGGCGTCTGCTGGGGCTCGACTGAGCCTGCTCAGCTGACCGCCCGCACGCGCGCGGCGGGCCTGTGTGCGGCGCATAGCGGGCTCTCTCTCCTGCTCGTGCTACCACACGCCCGGGATCAGGCGGTAGCGTGTCTGCGCTGCGTAGCGTGCGTAGCCGTCCAGTTCGGAGCGGAGCATGCGGTCTTCCAGGGCGGTGCGCACGACGGTGGTCGCCCCGAGGAGCGCAGCGGGGATCAGCGCCCAGAGCGCGCCCAGCATGAAAGGCAGGGCAAAGGCGGCGACGAGCGCCCCGGCATAGGAGGGGTGGCGCACGATGCGATAGGGCCCGGTGGTCACGACGCGCTGTCCCCGATCCGCTTGGATGCGCGCCACGGACGAAAAGTAGGGGTTCGCGACCATCGCCCAGACCGCCCATCCATATCCCGCCGCGGTGGCGAGCGCCCCCAAGAGCTGCACGATCGCGGGCAGGTCCCCCGACCATCCCCAGCGGCGGTCCAGTCCGGCGACGAGTGTGGTTGCCAGCGGGCCATACAGACCGACGATCATGACCAGGATCCGGTCCCAGCGCTTCATCCCCTCGGCTGAGGTGAACCGGGCTCGCTCGCGGAGCGTCTCCGGGTTCCGCCGGTAGACGATCAGCCTGCTGCCCAGCGTGGAGGCGAGCAGGAGGGCCACATGGACCCACGCCATGGGCCAGCGCACTGTGCCGGCGGCGATGAACAGGAGCGCCGGCACGAGGAACAGGTAGAGCGCAAAGCCAACCGCTGCCCGGAGGAGCTGTCTTTTTGGCATGTGCGTGCCGTCCTTTCTGCCTGTCCCGCCCTGCTGGCGCATGGCCCCAGCCCCCGGTTTTCGATCCCCAGATGCCGTCCTGTGTGCTACGACCTGTGGGCGCTGCTTGGGATGATCGCTCTCACGGCGCAGTGAGCGCGTCGCGCAGCGCGTCGTACGCCGGCTTGGGCTGGTACGCCTCGTCGAGGAGCAGGGCTGCCCCGGAGCCCGGGTTGTGGCGCGGGATCCACGAGTAGCGGTCGGTAAAGCCCCACGTGATAAAGGCAGTGCAGTTGTCGGCGGCGAGGCAGGTCTCCATCAGCATGCGGTACACGCCTGCCTGGGCCTTCAGTCGGGTCTCCGTCGGGGGGATGGGGATGCGGACGTCGAGTTCGGTAATGTGGACCTGGAGGCCCAGCTCGCCCAACCGCCTCACGTTCTCCGCAAGGTCCTCCGCCCGGAGCCGGGTGGTGGCGGCAACGTGGAACTGCATGCCCACGCCGTGCACCGGCACGCCGCGCGCCAGCATGCCCTTGACCAAGTCGTATACGGCGTCCGACTTGCGGTTGAGGCCCTCTGCGCCATAGTCATTGTAGAAGAGCAGGGCGTCGGGATCGGCCTCGTGCGCCCACTGGAAGGCCAGATCGATGTACTCGGGCCCGATCGTGCGCAGCCAGAGCGTGTTGCGCATGGCGCCGGCGTCGGTCACAGCCTCGTTGACCACGTCCCAGACGTGTATGCTGCCGCGGTAGCGCCCGACGAGGGTCGCGATGTGATCGTGCAGCACCGTGCGCAGCGCGTCATCCGACCACTCGCCCTGCTCGACCCACGCCGGCAGCTGCTGGTGCCAGACCAGGACGTGCCCGCGCACCGTCATGTCGTGCTCTCGGCCAAAGGCGACGATCGCGTCCCCGTCGCCAAAGGTATAGCGCTCCCGCTCGGGATGAACCGGGCCGAACTTGAGTGCGTTCTCGGCAGTTAGGGCGCTGAACTCGTGCGCTAGGGCGGCGACGTAGTTGGGGTCGCCGCGCAGGGGGCCCGCCGCGACGGCGGCGCCGATGTCGATCCCGCGCGCTGCCGCGAGCTCGCGCAGGGAGGGAGAGGATGGGCTGTACGCGCCCGCGTCTGTCGTCGCCCTGATCTCCACCGAGGACTCCTTTCCGGTTGGCGCTTCGACAAGGATCCCGTGCAGGCGCAGCAGGCCATTGGGGGGGACGTTGACCCCTAGGTAGGCTTGGCTACTGGGGAACATGCCGGGGTCATCGAACTGCCCGACCTGTGCACCGTCGACCAGTAGGAGGAGCTGTGCGCCCTCCCTGCGCAGGCCGATCGTGGCGCGACTGCTGCTCGACGGGGCGCCAAAGGTGTGCGTATCGCGGGGGCTGTCCTGCGTGCCGTCCCAGTAGACGACGCTGAGTGTCCCCTGGCGCCATTCCAAGTCGAGGCGCCGCATGCCTTGCCACCATGCGCCCTCTGGCAACGCGCCGTAGAGCACGAACGCGCCCCACGCGCCCCGCGCCACCTCGAGGGTGGCGGCGACGCCAAAGTCGCCCTCGAAGGCGAGCACCGGGCCCTCCGTGTTGATCTCTGTCCGGTAGTCGCCGCCCGCCTCGAACGCGATCGCGCCGTCGACGGGCGTGCCGACGCGTGCCCAGGAGGGATCGTCCGCCAGGTCCTGCGCACCCGCGAGCGGCGCCCAGGTGCGCGGGGCGGCGCGCGTCGCTTGGGCCTCGGTCGGCGTGGCAAGAGGGGGCGGCGTTGCCGCGTTGTCCCGCCTTGCTGCGCAGGCAGGGGTGCAGGCGAGCAGCAGGGCGACCGCGATCTGCAGGGTGCGATGGATTGGCCTCACCTCTCCCTCCATTCGTGGCAAGCATATCCATGCCCTTGGACGATGGCAGGTGATCGCGGCCAGTATAGCACACGGCGGTCCGCGCGGCAAGGGAGAGTGCGACCCGAGCTCCGAGGCCTTCATGACCTCGAAGCTCTGGGTTCAGGGTCCCGGCGCGCACCACAGGTCTGCTATAGGTCGGGGATCGTGATCTTGTTCGCCGCCACCATTTCGGCCTCGATCGGCATCTCGAGTGGAGTGGGGCTCTTGCAGTAGAACGCCAGGCCCCGGTAGTTGGTCAGGTACTTGAAGTGCTTGTTGATCCAGCCGCCCTGGGACCAGATCACGAAGGGGTTGTCCGTCCGACCCACGATCGCCATGAACTCGATCGGGCCCACGGTGACCAGCGTGCCGCATGCCTTGATGGCGTTCAGCGCCTGGTGGCGGTATACCATTGCTGCCGTCGTTGCCCCACCGGACATGGTTCCGTCCCTCCTCTGTCGACGCTGCGCACTTGGTTGCGGGCCCACGTAGGCCCATCTCCTGTGGTGCGATCAGTATACCCGATCTGGGCGCGCGTTTCCTGACGTCGACCTGACGCTCGACGGGGCGCGGGTTGTCAGCTACGGCAAGACGCGTACCTGCCCAGCGTCCCCCGAGGGACGCTGGGCAGGTCGCGGCGCATCGTCTCGCCCGCCACAGCGCGGGCTGCGCGCTAGGAGAAGACCAGGTCGCCCCCTGCCATGTCGACGTGCACGGTGTCCCCTTCGCCGAACTGCCCCTGCAGGATCGCCAGGGCCAGCGGGTCTTGCAGCTCGCGCTGGATGACCCGCTTGAGGGGGCGCGCGCCGTACGCCGGATCGTAGCCGTCCGCCGCCAGCTTGGCTTTGGCCTGGTCGGAGAGCACGATCTCGACCTTGCGCTCGGCAAGCAGCTCGCGCAGGCGTGCGAGCTGGATGTCGACGATCTGCACCAGGTCGTCCTGCGTGAGGCTGTGAAAGATGATCACCTCGTCGAGCCGGTTGAGGAACTCGGGCCGGAACTGGGCCCACAGGGCCTCCATCACCCGCCTGCGCATCGCCTCCTCGTCGCCGACCAGGTCCTTGATCCACTGGCTGCCGACGTTGGAAGTCATGATCACGACCGTGTTCTTGAAATCGACCGTGCGACCGTGCCCGTCCGTCAGGCGCCCGTCGTCGAGGACCTGGAGCAGGACGTTAAAGACCTCGAGATGCGCCTTTTCGATCTCGTCAAAGAGCACGACCGAGTAGGGGCGGCGGCGTACGGCTTCGGTCAGCTGCCCGCCCTCCTCGTACCCGACATAGCCGGGCGGGGCGCCGATCAGGCGCGCGACCGTGTGCCGCTCCTGGTACTCGCTCATGTCGATCCGGATCATGGCGTCCTGGTCGTCGAACAGGAACTCGGCCAATGCGCGCGCGAGCTCGGTCTTGCCGACGCCGGTCGGCCCGAGGAACATGAAACTGCCGATCGGCCGAGCGGGGTCCTGCAGCCCGGCGCGCGCGCGGCGAACGGCGTTGCTGACCACGTGGATCGCGTCGTCCTGCCCCACCACGCGCTGGTGCAGCCGCTCCTCCATGTGCAGCAGCTTCTCGATCTCGCCTTCGAGCAGCTTGGCGACGGGGATCCCGGTCCAGCTGGCGACGACGCGCGCGATGTCTTCGGCGTCGACCTCTTCCTTGAGCAGGGGTTCGCCCGCCTGGCGTTCCTGGATCCGCTCTTCCTGGGCGGCAAGCTGCCGCTCGAGCTCGGCCAAGGTCCCATACTGGAGCTGGGAGGCGCGCGCATAGTCCTGCGCACGCTGGGCCTGCTCGATCTGGTAGCGGACCTGCTCGATCTGCTCCTTGGTCTGCTGCAGGGTCTGGATGTCCTGCTTTTCCTGATCCCACTGCGCCTGCAAAGCGCGGCTGCTCTCCTGGAGGTCCGCCAGCTCGCGCTCGAGGGCCTGCAGCCGCTCGGCGCTGGCGCGGTCCTTTTCGCGCTTGAGCGCCTCGCGCTCGATCTCGCGCTGCATGATCTCACGGTCGATCCGGTCCAGTTCTTCTGGCTTGGAGTCGATCTCCATGCGCAGCCGCGATGCGGCTTCGTCGATCAGGTCGATCGCCTTGTCAGGCAGGAACCGGTCAGCGATGTAGCGATGGGACAGGGTCGCGGCGGCGATGCACGCGCTGTCCTGGATGCGCACGCCGTGGTGCACCTCGTAGCGCTCCTTGAGCCCGCGCAGGATGCTGATCGTGTCTTCGACCGACGGCTCGTGTACTTGCACGGGCTGGAAGCGACGCTCGAGCGCCGCATCCTTTTCGATGTACTTGCGGTACTCGTCGAGCGTGGTCGCGCCGATGCAGTGCAGCTCGCCACGGGCCAACATCGGCTTGAGCATGTTGCTGGCGTCCATGGCGCCCTCTGCCGCGCCGGCGCCGACCACGGTGTGCAGCTCGTCGATAAAGAGGACGATCTGCCCCTCGCTGGTGGTGATCTCTTTGAGCACCGCCTTGAGCCGCTCCTCGAACTCGCCGCGGTACTTGGCCCCTGCGACCAGGGCGCCCAGGTCGAGGCCCACGATCCGCTTGTCTTTCAGCCCCTCGGGCACGTCGCCGCGCACGATGCGCTGCGCGAGTCCCTCGGCGATCGCCGTCTTGCCCACGCCGGCTTCGCCGATCAGGACCGGGTTGTTCTTGGTCCGGCGGTTGAGGACCTGGATCACGCGCCGGATCTCCTGGTCGCGCCCGATGACCGGGTCGAGCTTGCCCTGGCGCGCCAGGGCGGTCATGTCGCGCCCGTACTTGTCCAGCGACTGGTACGTGGTCTCGGGGTTCTGGCTGGTCACGCGCTGCGCGCCGCGGATGCGGGTCAGCGCCTGGTAGATCGCGTCGCGATCGATGCCGAGCCGCGCCAGCACACGCGCGGCGTCGCCCGCCTCACTGCCGGTCAGAGCGAGCAGCAGGTGCTCGGTCGACACGTACTCGTCGTGCATCTGGCTCGCCTCGCGCTCGGCGGTGCGCAGGACGTGCGCCAACGAGGAAGCCATGCCGGTCCGCGCCGCCGACCCGTAGACCTTGGGCTTGCTCGACAGGGCGCGCTCGATCTCGGCGCTGAGCTGGGCGGAGGCGATGCCCAGCTGGGCTACCAACTGGGGGACCACGCCGCCCTCTTGCGCAAGCAGCGCCGCCAGTACGTGTATCGGCTCGATCTGGCTGTGGCTGGACTCCTGCGCCAACGACTGCGCAGCCATGATCGCTTGCTGTGCTTTTTCGGTAAACCGGTTCAGATCCATCAACTATCCTCCTCTCGCACGCTCCGGGGCGTGAGGGCGGCGTAGGCCTGCCATGTCGCCGCTCAGCCCCTGCCGTGTGCGCGGTCGTGTTCTGGTGTGACATTCGCCCGGCAGGACAAAACTACCAGGCAGGGCTCTCGCTCCGCCGGGTAGCGCTCTCGTCCAGGCGTACATAGTGTAGCACAGCTCCATTAGAACCAGATCGGAGAAGTATTAGAATCCCATAAGAGCGCCGTGCGCGGCGCATGCCCAGCATACCACGATCGCCGGGAGAGGGCAACCGGAGCAGCCGTGCATGAGCACCGGTTGGGCCGGGTGGACTCGACGCGTAGTGCGCCCATCCCGGTCCCAGGCGCCCTGGCGCTGGTCAAGCGCCCAAGAAGCGGATACATCGGCTACTAC